>NZ_CP118181.1:983752-1311669 GCF_028748145.1 Entomospira culicis
GCTTAACCCCGCTCTTTCAAGGCGTTTATCAACGTCTCCACAATAAAAGGCATCTCCTCCGAGGTAAAGCCAAAGGCCACTTTACCCGCCTGCACGCTCGCCTCAATCTCCTCCTTAGTCGCGCTCTTACCCGGCATGCCCAACGTCGCGCACTTATCCATACCCAACAGCGCAATCGCCATCGCCAAAGCCCCGCCGCCACCAGTATTACACGCGCCCAAATAATAATCCGCCTGCCCACTCTGCATCGCCATACTCGCTTCCAAATCACTCATCACCTGTAGCGTATCCTTGCCACCTAATAAGGGCTTAACCAAATCCGCAATCGCCGTGCGCTCAATCTGTCCACCAATCACAATTCTCATACTCAACCTTCTTATTATATATTTTTTTGTATTTTAGAAAAAGAGACAAGAGAGGATCAAATCTCCCCTCTGTCGAAAAAATTAATTTAAATCTTCTGCACGCAACGATCGCACATTTGGCGTGCGTCCATCGGTGCTGGTGGGTAGATTGATAGTGCCGTTGTTTACCTTTTCGATGACCAATTTACGTAGCGCCTCATCCCAATTATACCCGATAATACGGAAGTTGTGTTGCGTGCGGTCAAAGGAGTTGTCGATTATACCACCCTTCTCCTCTTGGATATATCTAATGATAAGATCGCGTACTCGACTACCATCGCCAAGCTCATCGTACAGATCGCGCACTTGAGTGATCGTATCATCAGGAAAGAGATCGCTAAGCAGGGTGGTTTGCGCGCGATAATCGTTCACCGCAATGGTTAGCATCTCGCTAGGGCTTACCGCGCGACCATCGGGCCAACGCAAATTCTTAATGCGATTGCCCACAGGCTGGCTAATATCAATATCATACTGAACCCCACCGAACATATCATAATTATACATACGAATTGATGGATTATAAGATATCGTCAGATCACCCTCTTCAAATTGATTAAAATAAGTAGCGCTCCACTCCATATACTCCTTGAGTTGGGCACCACTCATGCGATAACTGCGCAACATGTTATCGTACTTGTAGATATTGGAGACATTTGCCTTGCTGATATCGCCTACATGCATATTAGAGTTTGGGATAAAAAGCGCAACACTAGAGACATCGGCATCGGTGTAGAAACGTTGCACGTCATTGATTAAGGCAATCATTGCGGTAGGCTCTAGTTGTGCTTGACTAACGCCCTTAATGGTTGGTTCGGGGACTAACGATCCACCCTCCAAGCGACCGATAACCCGACGCGCATCGGCTAGCGCAAACTCATGTCCAGCCTTAGTCTTGCTAACAATCTTTGGATCGTCAGGAATGTCTTTTGTAGAGTGAAGCTGAAAGCTCTTGTCCACCAACTGATACTTGCCTTCGGCATCCTTCTCAAAGGTAAAAAGCGCCTGTGAAACATACGCACCACGAGAAGATGGCTCTAACACAATCGTGCCATTGGGCTCTTCACGCTCGATACGGCTATGTTCATGCGCAACCAAAGCAAGGTGGAACTGGGGATAAAACTCCAACAACGTAGCATATCCATCACCATACTGGTACTCATCTGCCCAAGACATATGATTAGCGAAAATGAGCAGATCCGCCTCATCAGCAATTTCATTCCAAATGAAATTCATCTCCTCCAGAGGTGTCGTTACCTGATAGCCACGCAGATTATCCGCATCCCAGCGCGTAATATTAGGCGTAACCATGCCGACAATGGCGACACGTACACCGTTTTTCTCGATAATTTTATATGGCTTAAAGAGACGCTCTCCTTGGGCATCGTAGACATTTGCACCCAAAACATCGAAATTAAGATTATCGCGTAGCTCAAGCAGGTAGGGGATACCAAAGTTAAATTCATGATTACCCACCGTCATGCTGTCATAATCCATCATGTTCATGGCAAGAAGCATGGGATTATTCACTGCATCAGGGATAAAGAGTTCGTTGGAGTTATCCTGAAAGGTATCACCCGTGTCAATAAGAATGGTGTGCGGATACTCTTTACGAAGCTCGGCAACTTTGGTTGCTACCGCAGCTAAGCTACCTGTCGTTGTTGCTTCGTCGATGGCGTATTCATGGTTAATAAATTTACCATGCACGTCGCTAGTTTGTAACACCTGTACCACCACGCGATGACTCTTGCTTTGCGAGCTCTCCTTACTACAACTCATCATCAGTCCAAAAAGCGCTAAGATCACTATCCAACGTTTCATCACTCTCCTCTCCTTCGCCTAAAAAGATCTCTTACGCCTTCATTATATCATGGTTAGGAAAATCTATCAATCTTTTTTCTTTAATAAGGTAAAAAGATCTTCTTCTCTAGTTCGTCGCTACGTAAAAAAGCGCGCGAGGCGTTGAGCGTTTGATTAAATTGATCGATGTCATTATTAAAAATTTCGCGTAAAAGATAGGCGTTAAAGGCATCGCGATCGGCTTGCGTAGTGCCTACATTGGTGATTTTGGCAAGAGTTTTTGCTCCCCGATCCATCACTTGATGGTACATAGGATAGTCGATATTGCCGAATTTATGGATTAAATTTTTAGGATTAGCCTGCACCTCCTCCCACATTAGGGCGCTTTCTTGCCAAGTTAATTGATAGGGGTAGTAGGCAAAGAGGAGAATACCCATCGCGCGGTCGAGAATTTGTTGCCGGTGATCCTCTTTTTTAAAAGGATAGCCCACCAAATCGGCAGCGATATACTCCATCATCACAGGGCGCAAGTAATGATTGACATCAAGCAATAGCTCATCATCAAAAAGATCGAGGATAGAGTGAAGAAGCTTGCCGTCAAGCTTACCCTCGTCGGTAATATAACGACTCATCACCTGCATAATCAGCTCAAGCCCCACCGAGGAAGTAAAGAATTGATTAGGTTCTGAAACTTTTTCAGGATCATAGCTAATGCCAAAAACCCGACTAATCGGGCGATAGAGGAGCATCGCTAATTCACCGTACTGCCCTTTGCGCGACTTTTTATGCCGTGTGGCGATCTTTTGCGCATCTTTGGGCTTCATCTTGCGAAAGTACCCTTCCAACTGATAAAAATCGATCATCCCACCATTAACCTTAGGTACACGCCCTTGATAGAGCGCTTGGCGAAAGCGTCGCCCATAATGCTCCAAATGCTCCGTCTCTAACACCTCTTGCGACCCAGCCGTGGTGGCTGTCCACAACAAGAGAACCATCATAAAAATTTTCTTCATCGATACACGCCTCCCACTTCTGTGCGCTTTTATTTATTATTTTTCGACAAGATCAAGCAATTGCTTGATCGAATCTTCCATCATTTCTGGCGTAACCTTAGGCTCAAAACGTTGGACAGAGCCTTGCTTATCCACCAAAAATTTGGTAAAATTCCACTTAATTGCAGGGGTTTTACCATTAGCATCGGCAGCGCCTCGCAAGTAGAGAAAGAGCGGATGCGCCTCCTTGCCATTCACCTTGACCTTCTCCATCATCATAAAATCGACATCGTAACGCAACTGACAAAATGCCATCGCCTCTTGGGCATCCCCCGGCTCTTGCGCCAAAAATTGATTGCAAGGAAAGCCCATAATCACCAAGCCAGCATCCTTATACTTATCATGAAGCGCCTGAAGCCCAGCAAACTGTTTGGTAAATCCACACTTGCTCGCCGTATTGACAATCAGCAATGTCTTTCCCGATAGGTCGGCAAGGGCAACCGCTTGCCCCTGCGCATCGTGCACAATAAATGTATCTAACGACATAAAAAAACTCCTTAGATTAGTAGCTCTTCGACCAAATTGCCTGATGCTTTGCCTGCTCCCCACAAACCACACAACGCCCCGTTATCGCCTCTTCATTCTGGATAAAAGGCAGGTTGCGGATGGTAACCTGTAGCTGCGTCTTAACTTTGGTCTCACACGAGGCATCGCCACACCAGCACGCCAGTGCAAAGCCACCTTCCTCTTCAAAATAACGCGTAAAAGCAGGATAGTCAACCAGCTCTTTGGTGCGCGTTTGCATGCGCTCTTTGGCAGATAAAAAGAGGTCATTCTGCATTGTCGCGAGGGTTTGTTCGACGTAAGAGAGCAACTGCGATGCCTCAATCGACTCCTTTTCCGCGCGATCACGACGACTCACCACCAACGATTGACTCTGCATATCGCGCTCACCAAATTCGATACGTAAAGGTACCCCAGCCAGCTCCCACTGGGCAAATTTCCACCCCGGTGAGTAGCCGTCTTTATCATCCAAAATCACCCGATGCCCTGCGCGTTTAATCTCTGTATAAATCGACTGCGCATGCGCCAGTACGACATCCTTATTGCTCGCCTTAAAGATCGGCACAATAACCACTTGCGTAGGAGCTAGCTTAGGCGGAAGCACCAATCCCTTATCATCAGAATGCGTCATAATCAATGCGCCCATCAAGCGCGTCGAGACGCCCCAGCTACTGGCATACACCGGCGCAAGTTTACCCTCTTTATTCTGAAATTGTACCTCAAAGGCTTTACCAAAGTTGTCGCCCAAATCATGGCTCGTACCCGCTTGCAACGCCTTGCCATCTTGCATCATCGCCTCGATACTATAGGTATACACCGCCCCCGGAAATTTCTCGCTATCGCTCTTAACGCCCACCATCACCGGAATCGCCAAGGTATCCTCAACAAAACGTTGATAGACGTGGATCATGCGCTTGGCAAACTCATTAGCCTCTTCGGCGGTGGCGTGCGCGGTATGCCCCTCTTGCCAGAGAAATTCAACCGTGCGTAAAAAGAGACGCGGACGCATCTCGGCACGAAAGACATTCGCCCATTGATTAATCAACAACGGTAAATCGCGATGGCTCTGTACCCACTTTTTAAACGTATGCCAGATAATCGTCTCGCTGGTCGGGCGTAGTGCCAGAGGCTCCTCGAGTTTTTTCTCGCCACTATGCGTTACAGTAAGCACCTCAGGGCTAAAGCCCTCGACATGCTCAGCCTCTTTCTGTAAAAAGCTATACGGAATGAGCGTAGGAAAGTAACAATTTTGCACGCCCTCGGCTTTAAACATGTCGTCTAGGGTGCGTTGCATCACCTCCCAAATGGCATAACCACGCGGACGGATGATCATACAGCCCTTAACCGGTGCATAATCGGCGAGCTCAGCTTGTGTTACTAAATCAATATACCACTGCGAATAATCTTCTGCTCTTGGCGTAATTTTCTCTGCCATTAAATCCTCTTCCCTCTTCTTATTAAATGATAGCGCAACAAAACCCTAGACTACTCAAGATAATTACGAACCACCACCTCATCAATCGCGCCACGACGATTCGTCTGGCAGGCGATGATACGACGCGCCTTAATCACCTCAAGATGATAATCTTTATATAAATCTAAAATATAGGGCGTTGCACTGTTGGAGAGCAAAAATTTTACTCCCTTCTCTGTTAATGTATCACAAATTTGCTTTAACTGCAACTGCTCTTCCCGACCAAATCCACTCGCCTGATATTGCACAAAGTTGCTCTCGCTCTCAAAGGGATCATACGGGGGGTCGAGGTAGACAAAATCTCCTTGACGCAACGTAGCTTGTGCAAAAAATTGCGCAAAATTGAGCGTAAAAAATTGAATGTCATTCTCCTTAAAATAACGATGCACCCCACGTAATAAGCCCTCATTGAGAATCGAGGGATTCTTGTAATATCCATAAGGTGTATTGAATTGTCCTTTTTTATTGACCCGATAGAGTCCGTTGTAACAGGTGCGGTTAAGGTACAAAAAACGCGAGGCTCTCTCCACATCAGAAAGTTCAGCAAACACTCCAGCTCGATCCACCGATCGTAAGGAATAAAAATACTCCTTGCTGTTTTGATGCCTCGCCAAATCCACCACCAACGCATCCACCTCGTCGCGAATAACCTGATACACATTCATCAACTCATCATTCAAATCATTAATCAACGCCTGCTTTGGCTCCAGATAAAAAAACATGGCCGCCCCGCCGGCAAAGGGCTCCACATATCGACTATACTCTTTAGGCAAAAATAACTCCAACACACGCAACAACTGTCGCTTACCACCCGCCCACTTTACCACCGGTTGCATCACAAACCTCCCTCATCTTCCCGCAAAAGATAAAATATGTAGACGTTAACCATTTTTTATCGCCACTTTACCTTGCTATTTGCATCAATCTATGCTATAATGAAAGTAATGTTACTACTACGCACCTACCATCACGATGATTATTCTGCCATTATGCAACTTCTGCTCTCCCTAGATAAAACCCTAGATGAGGACGAAATTGCACGCTTACAACCCCTACTTATCAACAACTACACCATCGTCTGCGAGGTACTAGGCAAAATCGTCGGTTACGCGCTCTTCTTTGTCGATCAAGGACACATCTTCTCCCTACGCACTCAAGCCAACATGCCAGAACAAGAAGACATTATCCACGCCCTGCTTCGGCGTATCCAAGAGAAAGCCACCGAGAGTAAACTCACCCAAGTTACTATCAATAATATCCCAATTTATCAATATCTCCTCAATTTCGGCTTCAAAGAGTCGAACAATCCAACCCTCTTAAGCAAAAATATCCCCTAATTTTACACCTGTTTAGGTCTGAAAATCTCATAAGAAAAACTCTTATACTTAAAGATATCACAACCCATCTCCATCTCCATCAACCACATCGCACGTACGGTATTGCAACTCATTGCCTCATAGATAGCCTGAAAATTCATCAAATGCTTCTTCATTTGCCCCAAGGCAATCCCCTCGTTCACATGCTGGGCCAACAACAGCGGCCAATCACCAGCCATTAAAAGTAACACCTCCCGCGCAGCCTGATCCAACACACGGCGCTTAATTCCGCTCTCATTGGGGAAACGATACGCGAGATCCATCATCTGTTCAACGGTTTTAAAGAGATGACGAATCAGCCAATCATTCTGTTGATCTAGCCAGACTTGCGCATACCCATCACTTCCCCAGCTAGCAAAATTAAGTGAAACCTCCTCAAAGTGAGCGGTTCGTTGCAAACAATGACTTGGCAGTGTGAATTCAATCTCTGGCGTCTTAGCCGTGCGTGCAAAAAATTCGCGAACAAAGTGCGTGCCCTCAAACCAATGATGCCCCAAAAGCTCCAAATCAGCGACCATCAATATCACGCCTGTTTGCCCACGCTTCTGCTGAAAAGTCGACAACTCCTCGACCCGTGATGCTAAAAAGGATTGCGCATCACACGTTGCCTGTGCCAATGCCTCTTCTAAGTGATAACAACTCTCACTATTTCCCTCATTATTGCTGTACTTAAATCCTTCTAGGTGAACAACATCCTCATTAAGTAGCGACGAAGCACTATACTGTGTAGGATTCACCTTAATCACCACTTCGGTTAAGGCATCCTCATGATAAAAATTGCGATAACACCCACGACGCGCATAGCCATCCTCACCCCAAAGCTCCGCCTCTACCATACTATATCGCGGAAATGCCACCAAACCAGCACTCGATCGCACCGGAGAGAAAACCCCAAAACTAGGCATCGGATCACCTTGCATTAATGATTGCCCTGCAGTAACAAAATAACGCACCCCATTTTCTGCCAAAATCGTATCAAGCCCCGGATAATAGCCACCATAAGGAAGAAATATTCCCAAAGAGGCACGCCCGAAAACCGCGCGATAGCTCTTAAGTGCGACTTTAATTTGTGCCTCTACCGCCTTAGGATAGCTAGCATAAAGGGGCAAAAAGGCGGATGTTCCCACACTGGTGATCACCTCGCAATAGCCAGCCTCTTGTGCAATCTTCAATGCCTGCAAAAGATCGCCATTAAGATTACGATACAAAGCAATCATGCGCTTGGTGTTCTCCACATAATAGCGCGCTAAATTATCTTCAATCCGCTTATCCGAACTCTCAAGGAGACTCGTTGCGCTATTAAGCTTTTGATGCATATAAAAGATAAATTTTGTCTGTAAATCTTCATCTTGTAATAACGCCATTAGCGTTGGAGAGATACTAATTAGTACAAAAAAGGGTCTCTCTTCTCTTGCCAACGTGGCAAAGGCTTCGTACATTGGTAAGTAAGACTCAAACATCGCCTCAAAGAACCAGCGCTCTTGAAAGACCTCGCCAGATTTGCTAAATTTGGCAAAAGGTAAGTGCGCATTGAAACAAAATATCATCGATCCCTTTTTTTCTCTTTTCATAGATTTAATCTCTTGTTCTCATGATTTATTTCATTCCAACCAAAAAACTCACAACACTCTCGCCTAACACTCGTTCCCGATCGCGTAAATCAGCCACCAGTAGCACACGATAATGCGCCACTCCCATCGGCAGAGTAAGGTATTGTCGCCCATCAAAACGATTAATCTCCACGTCCATCGATTCTACAAGCTCATACCCCATCTTTGCTTTAGAGAGAACGTATAAACGCAGGTAAAGCCCGACAAATTGCGCATGACTACGTATCTCCTCTTCTAATTGTTGACTCACCTGCCAATCGACAAAAAGCCAGCGCGGGCTATGCACCGCAATATAGAGATGATTAGCGTGCGGACTCTGACTTTGAAAGAAAGCCTCTCGCCCCTCAAGATTGCTATCCAAAAATTGATCAACAAATTCGTAACGTTTAGCTAAAAGCTGCACACTAATGTTTTGATCATAGAAAGAGTCTGTTAAGTAGGCGTAGATCTCCTCAATAAGTAATGCCCGATCAAACGGCTCACCTTCGGCAATCTTTTGCTCCGTGGCAATGCGAAGCAACTCTTCATCTGTTAGTGCGTGCAATCGTTCTCGGTGCATGGGCACATCCTTACAAGCGATAATCTTATATCGATATTCTATCGAATAATAGATTTTGTGTCAATCCTTAAAGCCTTCAATTTCAAAGGAATTTAAGTATCTCCACTGCCCTAAAGCGAGGCTATCAAGAGAAATAGAACCAATACGAATGCGTTGGAGTTTGAGAATTTTGACAGAAAAAAATGCGAAGACGCGTCGAATTTCACGATTTTTCCCTTCTTTTAAGATAATACGATAGCGATGTTTCCCCTCATACGCTACCCCAGAAAATCGATACTCCACTCCATCTATCCGTAAGGGACGCCGTAACTTAGCCTCCTCTGCACCAGAAAGAGAACGCTCCAACGTAATGCGATACTCCTTCTCCACCTCATGCGAGGGATGCGTCAACTTTTTGGTAAAGTCGCCATCGTTGGTAAAGAGAAGAAGTCCCTCCGAAAAGTAATCCAACCGACCCACATGATGTAACCCACGCCTCATATCACCATCTATAAGATCAATCGCTAGCGCCCTACCCTCACTATCAACATTGCTACAGAGATACCGAATCGGCTTATTCAAGGCAATATAATGATATCTAATTGCCTGCAACAAACGCCCATCCACCAAGACCTTCGCCTCTGTATCGATACGCTCACCCGACAACAGAATCCGTTTGCCATCCACAAAAACCTCGTGTTCATCCAGAAATTGTTGCACTTTTCGACGCGCGCATAATCCATGACCAGACAAATAGGCATCAACGCGCTGGCTACTCACGACGCGCCTCCTTTTGCAACTTCGCAAGAAACTGCATCGCCTCCAAGGGCGTCTGTTGCTCAAGGTTAAAGTTGAGAATTTGACTTGATAAGATCTCTTCCTTAGAAAATAACTCTTCTTCTTTAGGTGAGACATCAACAGAATCTACAACAAAATCCACATCAGAACCCTTCAACCCATCTAGCTGAATAAGATAAGTTTTTGCACGCGCAAGTACGATAGGCGGAATCCCCGCCATGCGTGCCACATGTAGACCATAGCTTCCTGAAGCAGCACCATCCATAATTTCATTAGTGAAAAAAATCTCTTCGCCATTTTCTATCACCCGCAACGAAATATTTTTATATCCAGCGATACGCAATGCCGTCAATTCATGATAATGCGTGGCAAAGAGCGTAAAACTTCGCGTCTTTAGCGCCAAGTGCTCCAAAATCGCACGGGCAATCGCTAGACCGTCATCGCTACCGGTACCGCGCCCCACCTCATCCACAATCACCAAACTCCGAGAACTTGCATAATGTAAAATGCGCGCCGTCTCACTCATCTCCACCAAAAAGGTCGACTGTCCTCGAGAGAGATTGTCCGAAGCACCCACCCGACAAAAAATCCGATCACAAATCGGAATTTCTGCAGATCTTGCCGGAACAAACATCCCCAAGTGCGCCATATAAACAATCAACGCACTCATTCGTAGATAGGTCGATTTTCCCGCCATATTCGGCCCCGTAATTAACAGCAATCGATGCTCATCGGCAAAGTGCACATCATTAGCAACAAAAGGGCGCTCGCTATAATGCTCCACAATCGGATGACGCCCACCATCAATACGTAACAATCCAGACGCCTTCAATTGCGGGCGCACATATTGTCGTTCTATCGCGACATTTGCTAAACTCGAAAAGAGATCAATATCAGCAATCTCTTGTGCAATTTCTTGCAATGCAGAAAAATACTCCAAAAGATCTTCACGTAGTTGCGCAAATAAGGCTCGCTCCAACTCCACCGCCTCCTCATGGGCGCTAGCAATGCGTTCCTCTAACTCTTTAAGCTCCATCGTGATATAACGCTCACCACCCACCACCGACTGACGACGAACAAAGCGCGTATCTAGCTTAGCGATATGCGCCTTATTCACCTCAAAAAACCAGCCCAGTTGACGATTCTCCTTCAAGCGCAAAGGAACACCACAGGCTTCGCGCTCCTGTTGCGCATAGGCTTCTAAGCGCTCCCGCGAATGCTCTGCCAAATCTCGCAAGCTATCTAGCTTATCATCAAATCCAGCACGAATCACCCCGCCCGACTGAATTTCCGTCGATGGCTCATCCATCAGTGTAGAAAAAATCTTGATCGCTAACATTTGCGCAATGGTAGCAAGCTCTGCCTCCATCAACGTAAAATCGCTACGTAACCCACGCATGTTAGCCACCCGTTGCAGACTCTTCGCCAGCGCAATAAAGTCCTTGGCGTGTGCCTTACTCAACATGATCTTAGTATTCAATCGCTCTAAATCGTAAATCCCTTTAAGCTCTTCTCGCAAAGGTTTTAACAAATCTGAACTTTGATAAAACTGCTCAATCCGCGCCTGCCTCGCCTGCAAAATCGATAAATTCTGTAACGGAGTAACCACCACCTCTCGTAACTTACGCGCCCCCAAGACCGTACAGGTTTGATTCAACACCTTTAATAATGTGTACGCATCACCACCATCTTGCTGGTTATGGGTGATTTCTAAGTTACGAAAAGAGGAGTGATCCATCCATAGTTGCTCTTCTTGTAAAACCAAACGCAATGAAGAGATATGCACTAACGTATCATTCAGTTGCCCCTGCAGATAGACCAAAAGTGCTGTGGCAACCCCCAGATAGCGCTCATATGGATTCAGACCAAATCCAGATAAATCGTTGACATGAAAGTGCTTCTGTAGCAATTTCACCGCATTGGGATTAACAAAGTGCCACTCATCCAAGAGATTCACAATAATCCCTTGCTCTTTACAATAACGCTGAAGCTCAGGAAGCGAACTCCAGAGTTTCTTTTCCACTGCCATCTCGACAATACCATAGCGATAGAGATACGCAATAACCTGCTCGCTAAGAGTATCCACAAGCGCGTGGGCAAAGAGAAAATCTCCCCGAGCCACATCCAAAAGTGCCACTGCCAAGTGCTCTTTATATTGATAAAAAGAGATCATATAGTTTGCCTGATTGCTCAATAAAGATGCCCCACGAGCAACCGCAGTAGCTGGACTAATTACCTCAACAATAGCGCGCTCAGCAATACCTTTTTCTGGTTTATGCACTTGCTCAGCCACCGCAACCTTATACCCCAGCTGCACCAGCTTAGCAATATAACTCTCGCTAGCATGATGAGGAACCCCACACATGGGAGTATTACTACGCTGGGTTAATGTTATACCAAGCAAATTACTTACTAAAAGCGCATCATCGGCAAAGAGCTCGTAGAAGTCTCCCAATCGAAAGAAAAGCAGAGCATCCCCACTCTTTGCCTTAAGCGTAAAGTATTGATCTAATAATGCGCCCGCCATCGCTACTTTTGGAGAGTGGCAACCGTATCTATCACCTCTTTCGTAATATCAATGCGTGGAGACCAGTGCACCAATCCCGAAGCAGAGCTAGACAAAACCAAGCTATACCCACGACGATCGGCAACAATCTGAATCGCGCGTCGGATGAGATTGAGTAATGCAGGATCAGATTTCATCTGCTCGTTTGCTTCTTTAATCTCGTTGTTAGCTCGCTGCGTGTAATTCTTTAAATCGTTTTCTCTTACCGAAATTCTACGCGTCAAATCACGAATTTTAGAACGATCCCCACTCTCCTCGGCTTCAGCAAGACGCTCTTTCATCTCGTCGATCACTTCTTGTTGTTTTTTGATCTCATTGCGATGCTTCTCTTGAAGCTGAATAATCTTTTTCACCGCATCGCTATTGGCATTTGCCGCCTGATAAACCGCATTAATATCAACCACAGCCACCTTAGGAATCATGTCTGTCTGTGAAAAACCATTCAAACTGACTAATAACATCAACGTAATAGATAAAATCATCTTCTTCATAATCTTTCTCCTCCTAGAGTCATTTTTAGTACATATCAATAGAAAAGACGATTGCCAAATCTAATCCGGGACCTCGCCAAGTCGGAGCAAGTCCTGGGTTCCAATTAAAGAAGCCTTCAGGCGATCCCGCATCGTTAACACGGAAGCGCTTAATTAAGTAAATAGCGATGGGAAAACTAGGAATAGCTACTCTAAACCCAGTACCAATGGCACCATAAAATCCTCGACGCATCGCATTGTCTTGAATAAGAAAGCGCTCATCCTCCCAAAGCCAAATCATATCAATAAAGGTATCCCACCACAAAAGATTTCCTAACAATGGCAATCTAAATTCGACAGAATTATCCCACAAGAGGCGACCAGCAGGACTCAAATCGCCCCAACCACGCCCAAAGAACATACCATCTAGTCGAAACCACTGATCCGCAGCACCCACCAAGCCAAAGCGACCCTGCGCTCCCAACCAAGAGAATGCCGTACGAAATTTAATGTTCCAGCGCATCGACCACGCATTCTCTTTTTTAGAGAATTTTACCTCTGGTAATGGCAGATAATAGTCAAAGCGCGTCTGACTTTTCAAGAACGTCCGCTGACCACCCAATACACCACCAGAGACCATCATACTCTGCGAAAGCACAAAACCATCCGTCGGGGTCTGAATATTATTGCGATTTTCCCACGCCACATTCGCCCACAAAGCGTCGCCAAAGACCCATCGACGATACCCATCGGAAATCTCATTAAGCGCCGGACGCACATGCTCATCGTATGTCGTATATGTCCACCAAAAGTCAAAGCCCGTGGTAAAACGTAATGCGCCAACAGGTAAAGGCTGAATGTATCCTGTAGAGACACCAAAACGCATCTCATGTTGCTGAAAGACCATCGGCGCAATGTTACTAGGGAAAAATTGATAATCAGGAATAAGCCCATAAGTAGAAATCTCTTCAAACGTAGGCGGGCGATTCACAGGAAAGTACGATCCAGCAGGATAACTAACCCCTTCGTATTCCGTAGTTGCACGAAAAACATACCCACCCGATTGGTTGTGCGGAATATCATCCCAACCTTGGCGGGTAATCCCCTTATTCCATACGTAACCAGCATTTCCACCAAGTCCCCAGCGAGTATCTAAAAAGCGAGGATTAAAGAAGCGTGCCGTAGCAGAGATTTGATTAGCGTTAGCTTGAAGATCAATCTTACCCACATAGCCACGCCCAAAGAGGTTGTTATCCCCATAGCCCAACATTCCCGAGATAGGAAAATCGCCAACGTTGCCACCAATATTAAGACCAAACATCAACTCGGTAGTGCGCCCCTCCTGCACATCAAATCCTACATGCACCAACCCCGCATCGCTACCATTATTAACCGAGGGAATAATTCCCTCAAAATAACCCGTTTGCATCAAATTCCGGAACGATCGCTCCAATTTCGCACTCGAGTAAATATCCCCCACATTAAATTCTAGCTCACGTTGAATCACATTATCACGCGTCTTTGTATTACCAGTAAAAGTGATACTCTCAATATGGGCGCGATCCATCTCTTGTATATATATTGTAAAGATAATTTCCTTTGTCTCTTGATTTCTATCTTGTACAATTTGATATTGATTATAAGCGTAGCCATCTCGGTTATATATACCCTTAAACACATACTCAAAGGTCTGTATAAAGGAGTTGTAATCGAGAACTTCGCCAATGGGGAAAAGTTCGAAAACCTTCAACAACTCCTCTGTAGTATAAAGCGTATTACCGGTAATCGTAACCCCACCAAAAAGCCAAATGTCTCCGGGTTCAACGACGTACGTGATGGTTAAATAATCAGTGCCCTTATCCTCATCTAATCGATGGTCAATAATTGTATTAGGACTAACTATCGCATCTAAGTAGCCATTCATTTGCAGATAGCTAAGGATAATTTGCCGATCATTCTCCACCAAGGTAGCTTGATAGATCCCTTTTTTCAAAATCTTCTTAGGCTGTTGGCTAAGGGCATTACGCAAGCGTCGTTCTCGTCCCCGATCGGCTTGAAAAAATTCATCCAACCCTTGAAAACGAATCTCTTCAACAATCTGAATGATTCCCTCAGTGATAACAAAGGTGATAATATAGTTGCCATTGCTTAGCTGACTATCCTCAACACTCACCGTGGCATCAACGAATCCCGCATCAATCAGTGCTTGTCGCAATCTACGCTCACTACTAAAAATTCTTGCACGAGAGAAGGGTTCCTTGGCTTTAATATCGATGTGATCAGTAAATTTCCCTTTAAAGCGAGCACCACCACGAAAGCGGATCTCTTGAATTAAGGGAATTTCCACCACGTTAAAGACCAAAATAAGATTACCAGGATCCGAGACTTGATCAGCAAACGCTTCTACCGACGAAAAGTACCCAGTGGCAAAGAGATCTGTCTCGATCCGTGTGAGTAGATCAAAATCAAAGGCTCTACCAATATAGCTGGAAAAAATGCCTTTAAATTCGGTTGCTTTATAGTTTACTAAGCCATTCATCCGAATATCTGATATCGTTTTCCCCACAGCCTCACTTGCATCCTGTGCAAAGAGAACCTGTTGTATGGTAAAAAGAAAGAGTATATAAAAAAGAACTTTTTTCACTGGTAATCCGCCACTTATTTCATTCCAAATAAATCTTAACTCTTAGGGTACTCGAAATCGCGCGATTAGTCAAGAACCCCGTTTAGAAATTTTTAGCGATTGTAAAAGAGTTGTTAGCCATGGCTCGTTGATGAGAGGGTGTTGGAAAAGCCATTGTGGGTCTACCTCTTGCCCCTGATTATATGCCGTTAGGTGCAAGTGTGGTCCTGTGGCAAAACCCGTTGCGCCAATGCCACCGACACGTTGACCTCGTCTAACCATCGTACCATCCACCACATCGATCCCGTTCATATGATAATAGAGGCTAAAAAACCCCGGTGCATGCATCACGATAACCGTATAGCCAGTAACCACGCGATTTTCTGCCAAAACCACCAATCCATCCGCCACTGCTAAAACATCGCTACCCACGGCAAGTCCACCAAAATCTTCGCCATTATGAAAATCTCGACTACGGCTCCCATCCGGATAGACAAACTCACGTTGCGCCCCATAGCGAGAGGTATAATACCAACTCTTGCCCGTTACCGGTAAATCCCAGCGCCCCACATCATACAACGCTTGAGGCTCAAATCGCCCCAACGCCGCATAAAATCGTTTCGCCTGTGCCTGTCGCTCGGCACTCTGATTACTTATCGCACTCTGTCCCTGCTTACCCATCTGGATCGTCTGATGGCGATAATTTCCGCTCTCCACCTCTAGCTCGTCGCTTCTCAGCACCACTTCTCGACCATCTTTAAGCGTAAGAGAGACTTCCAATTGATATCTATCTGCAGGCGCTAACGCCGAGATTCCCACCAAAAAGAGATAAATTTCGCGCTTCTTCGCCTTCTTCACCACATAAGGAAACCCTTGCCCACGCGCCCGTGCTGTTCGTTTTTCGTTAAGCTGGAGAAATGCAAAACTCGCCTTTTCTATCCCGTCAGTAGGATACACAAAGGCGTTAATCATACCGCCCTGCCGCCAACTGGGCGTATAATAGAGCCGATAATCACTCTTAGCATGCAATTGCACACCACTCAACCATGTCAAAAGAAGCATAAATACGATACTACCTTTCATTATAATATAATCCCTACTCACTAAGACTCTTTAAAATCGATAAGCTCCAACTGATACCCATGAAACCGCCCACTCTCCTTACGTAGCTTACAAAGCACATCCAACTGCATACCAGCGCGAAGCTCGCCAAAGCGATTTGCCTCTTCCCAAAAGAGCGCCTGCCAGTGCTCCGCCCCAATCGTGATGCCTAACTTAAGATGCTCCTCTCGCCTACCAATAAGCGTCGCACTCTCCAACTTAACGCCAGAAATATAAAAGACCAATGGTTCAAATTTTGCCCCATAAGGAGCTAAACGCTCCACCAAGCGAATCACCTCTTGCTGAAAATATGCACTAGGAATTTTCGCATCATACGCTCGGATCACTTCAGCATCGTCCACAGCAGGTTTTGTCTCAATTCCCGCTAAAAACGTAGTCAAACGGCGCTTTAACTCATCGATAAGCTCAATTTTAATGGTAAACCCACCCGCCTGCGTATGCCCACCGGCATCAATAAAGAGATCTTTACAATGTTCAATAAACGGTGCTACATGATAATCAAACGGACTACGCATGCTCGCACTCGCCGTACCATCCTCTTTGATCGCAATCACTAAAGAGAAGGTGTCATACACCCGCGCCATACGTCCTGCCAAAAGCCCCGTTAGTCCTCGTGGTAAATCCTTTTGATAGATAAAAATAATCTTCCCTTCATATCTCTCCAAAGAGTCGCGAATTGGTTGCTGTAACTCCTCCCACCACTGCGTGGTTAAATCACGACGCTGTTCATTAAGCTTAACCAACGCCAAGCTCAACTCCTGCATATCTTTACTCTCGTCAGAAAGCAAGGCATCTAGCGCCACATCGGGGCTACCCATTCGCCCAGAAGCATTAATCAACGGAATAAATTTCCAATTTAAATCATTGATAGTAATCGTATTATTGAGCAAATGCAAATGAGACAATAACTGATTCAGCTTAGTATTCTCGCCACTATTCATCGCGCGTAAACCATGTTGCACAATAATACGATTCTCCCCCAATAACGGCGCCAAATCAGCGAGCAAGCCAATCGTCGCAAGCCCAAAGTTGCGTTCGTAATGAGGAAAATTATTCGGCTCTGCCAAAAGCAACAGGCGATAAAGCAAGAGCATGCCATCGCGTAATTGAGGTTGATCTTGATAGCAGAAAAACCTTGAGCGTTTCAGCAAATCCCCTAAGCGATATTGACTAATCCCAGCATAAAAGTGCTCCAATTCACCGGTAAGATCGCGCGCAACCACATCTGCCCCCAAGAGCCCGCTCAAGAAGCCAATTTGCTCCTGTGCCCCAAAGACAAAGAGTGCCTGTCCCTGCAAAAAATGCTCCATCTGTTGACGACTCTGCGCCATCTTCTGCGGATTATCATAAGGGAAAGTTACCTGTAAAACACTCTTAATCTCCATGTTTACCACTTGCAACGCAATGATTTGTGCAGATTGCGCATCAATCTGCGCCCCGTACAATAAAATTTCACTACGCTCAAAATAACCCTTCATGTAAAAATCCAACGCAAAGAGCGCCTTTAACACCACCACACTCGCCGACAATTGACGATTAGGATACTGCTCATTACGCTTAGGGTTGACAAAAGCCACCGCAGGTAACGGATCACTCCCGATATCATGGTGATCGAAAATGATTAAATCAATCTGCTTGCTTTTAGCAAGATTAGCCGCCTCATATGCGCTCGATCCATTATCCACACAGATAATTAGCGAAACACCCAATGCCTGCGCCTCTAGCACCAAAGCAGTGGTCAACCCATAGGGCTCATCCCCCTGAGGCAGACGTAGAACAGGCGCAACTCCATAATCTAACAGATAATCAGCCACGAGCGCGGTACTGGTAATGCCATCAGCATCACGATCGCCGACAATCATAATCTTCTCGGGATTCACCGCATAAACACGCCCCGCACGCTCTTCCAAATCACCCATCGCTTGGACAATGCGCTCCACCGCCAAACCCATATCCGGAAGCAAAAAGGGATTGTGCAAAAAGACCTTCTTATCCTCCAAAATATAAAGCGCATCCTGAGGCGCATCAAGCCCTCGCCGAACCAAAATGGTTGCGGTCAATTTATCGATATCAAAACGCTGGCTTACCGCACGCACCCGCTCTTTGTCTAGTTCTTTGGTTTGCCAACTCACAACGCTATTATTTCCTTCTGTATCATCACTTGCGCCGTTGGAGGCGTTTTTCCATAACTAAACGCACCCTCAATCGTCGCTTGAGCTTGGGATAATTGTGCCGATGTTGGCGCATAAACCCGCGCAATCACCTCACCCGCTACCACCGACTCTCCGCTCTTCTTCTTAAATTCGATACCCGCCACATCCGAGACCGCATCGCCAGTCTTGGCACGACCCACGCCCAAAATCAAACCCGATCGACCAATCGCTCCAGCATCAATCTGGGTGATATACCCCGACTCTTTTGCCTTAATATCGATAAATTCAGCACTACGATGCGTACCAATCATCGACTGAAATTGCGCAATATCCCCACCCTGAAGTGCGATATTTTTGAGGAATATCTCCTTAGGTCGCCCACTCTTGAGCGTCGCGTAATAGAGCGTCTGCGCCTCATCCATCGAGTGTACCACGCCACCAGCCAATGCCATGTAACATGCTTGTCGTTCTACTAGCGTCATGATATCGCTAGGCCCTTGCCCATCCAGCGCAAGATAACTCTCCTCCACCTCCAAGAAATTACCCATCATCTTACCCAACGGCTCATTCATGTTAGTGATAAGCGCCACCGATGGTCGACCCAATGCTTGCATCGTCTTAGTAAGGCTGTTGGCAAGCACCTGGGCCTGCTCCTGACTCTTCATGAAGGCACCCAAGCCCCACTTTACGTCAAAGACAAACGACTGCGCACCTTCGGCAAATTTCTTACTCAAAATACTCGCGGTAATCAAAGGCACACTCTCCACCGACGCCGTTACATCACGCAAAGCATACAGCAGACGATCCGCAGGGACAATCTCTTTGGTTTGCCCAGTCATCGCATAGCCATTTTGCCGGATATACTCCTTAAATTCAGTATCACTTAATTGCGTGCGATACCCAGGAATCGACTCCAATTTATCCAACGTACCACCCGTAATACCCAAGGCGCGCCCGCTCATCATCGGCACATAAAGCCCCATGGCTGCAGCAATCGGGGCTAAAGGTAGACTAATTTTATCGCCCACGCCACCAGTCGAGTGCTTATCCACTAACGGGCGATCAGTAAAGTCGCTTAGATCGTGCACTTTGCCACTCTCGATCATCACCTTGGTAAGATTGGCGGTCTCTTCAAAGCTCATGCCATTAAGCACCACCGCCATCAACCATGCCGAAACCTGATAATCGGCGACCTCACCCTTCACATATCCGTCAATAAACCATTTGATTTCCTCGTAGCTCAATGCCTGTTTGTCGCGTTTTTTTGCGATAATCTCGGTTGCTAACATCTCTATCTTCTCCTATTTTCTCTAAAATTTTTATCCTTTATGCACCAGCACCACGTCGCCATTGTTCAAGAAAATCTTCCCAATCTCTAAAACGAAAGACTTTATTGATACCAATAGAGACATTCGCCACAAAAAGTTGGTCAATAGACTGACGCGCCAAGGTTGGCGTAAATGACCAATTAATCAAAAAGAAGGGTGTATCAAAATTGAGATTAACCCCCAAATTAGGCAATAATTGCTCCGCCTCACCAAAAAATGCTTGCTGATTAGGCATACGTGCCATACCAAAAGTACCCTCAATGGTAAAGAAAGAGGTTACCCGAAAACCAGCGGAAATCGATGTTTGATCAAAAATATCCCAAAACTGCGCATTAGGCGCATTATTCCCCACCAACCACGAGCTCGTCTCGGTATTGCCATCGGCACCAAACTGACTTAAAGCCAAATTGCTAATCATATTCGTACGTATCGTTACCGTGTCAACAAAAGGAATAAATTTAAACGCGCGCTCTAACTGTCGGGCTAAATACTGTTCGGCGATATTACCAATTGGCTCCAATACCGTCTTGAGCGTATCTTTACTTGCGTCTTCGGTGTTTGCTCCCACCTCTTCACCCTCGTCGCCCATGCCTGAACTCATCAAACCATCATCACTCATGACGATGCTCGGCATAAATTTCATGCCCAAGTACTGCATAATTTCGGCTTGTTCAAGCGTAGGGGAGGTTAGGTCAAAGTCTAAGGAGCTACCAATAGGCTGATCCTCATACTCCACCGTAATAATATGCCCATCGTCAGTTTTGAAATCGGCAGCAAACTTAAGCATGGGATTAAAGCCATACTCCTCGCTAAAACTCACCATTCCCCCATCGCGAATCCTAAAAGTATTATTAAAAGCACGCACTTCCCCACGACGAATTCCCAAATCACCCTCAAGATAAATCTGATTCTGTCCCACAGGCGCACCACGTTGCACATCCAATACCAACACCAACTCTTGCTCATTAGCCATCAACAACTCAATTGCCGGTGGCACATAAAAATTGACACTATTACCCGTACGAATCTTTAATGGTGTAAAACGTTCATCCTCGCGAGAAGATGCTTGAACTAAAAAGCCCGGTTTCGGGTTCTTCGCCGTAGGCACACGTCTGCGCTTAATGCTCTCATCGTTCATAAAGAGGCTCAGCGCACCAAAATTACCATCCAAACTCACCAAATAGAGATCGCCTGATAACCTAGCGCCTGTCGTATCCCCGTCAAAATGAATATTACCACTCACTCGCCCCTGCAAGTTAATCAAACTCCCCACACTAATCTCATACACTAACCCATTCTTATCCGCACGATTCTTATTCTTCGATCGAATCAATAGCTCCGCCTCATAACTAAATGATGGCTCACCTAGCGATGCTTTCGCCTGAAGCTCCAAAATTACCCGATTAAGCCCACTGCCAGCCTCTATCTCCATGCGAGGCTCCACACGCCCATCAATACGGCTAGAGAGCATCAACTGGTTATCATTGATAGTAATCATCGCCCCTCCCAGACGTAGCTTATCTTTGGGTAAATTGAGCAAAGAGATCTCTGTCTCAGGACTAAAGATCAGCTCTCCGGAACTTAACACCCCACCTTTGGTTACCTGAAGATTTCCATAAATACGCCCAGAATCAAAACCAACCACTCGCGCACCCTCACTTTTGGTAAAGTAAGGATTAAAGAGTCCTAGTGGAATGGCTAATTCTTGTACGTCAATTAAAAAATTATCTTCATCCAAATTAAAGACCGTATCCACCACCAGACCACCTGTCCCACGCCAAAAGAGATACCCTAACTGCGTATTGGTATCCACCTCTGCGCGTAAATCAAGACGATTAAGCCCATCTAGGCGATACACCCCCTCGCGGTGCGTGAGATGTGCCCGAGAACCTGCCAGCATCACACGGTCATTAAGATAGAGTGGATCAAAACTAATCTTCATCAACCAAGGAGCCTGCAACACCTCGCCAAATGAGAGACCATCGCCACTTCCCTCTGGAGCAAAATCGAAGGCAAAACCCGCCTTTAAATTGCGATTCACCTGACTATATTGACCAGCCACCACAAAGCGCCAATCATTAAAATTGGCTAAAATCGTACCACCACTCAAGAGGTTTTCCCCGTACTGCACCGAAAGTTGAGAGAAGCTCAACCCCACTGGTGTATAACGCCCCACCACGCCACCACGAATCACATTATCTTGGTAAAAACCACGTGGAATTTGGATATCAAAGGTAACATCTTGTCCCTTAATCACTTCGTTAATATCAATTTGGGCATGAAGAACCCCCTCTAATCCCGGAACGTGTAGTCGAGGTAAGGGGAAGCGGGTTAAACTCACTTTTCCATGCAGATCGCCATCATAGCGTAACTCCACCAGATGCACCTCACGATTTACCGGTAAATCATCACTTGCCATACTAAAGCGCAAGTCGTGCACGCCATTTTGATGATTGTAGCGCAACGATCCATAAAGCTCGGCAAATTCATCACGATAACGCATCCGACCCAAGGATCCCCCATTGGCACCAATTTCCCCATTAGTCACTTGAAAAAAGAGATCCTCCCCCTCCACCTTAATCAACGGAATCATCACTCGCCAGCCATCGGTAAGATCAGCCTCTACATGCACATTTAAGCGTGGTGCCCCCAACGAATCACGCAACGGCATATCCTCAATCAACATCAAAGCCTTGCCTACCGTTGTGTCAAATTGCACTTGCCCGTAATCATTCGCAATTAGAATGCGCTCCCCATTCCAATCACCAGTAAAGGCGTAATCCGTTAAAGAGGAGGTTACCTCCCCAAAAAATTGCGGAGTCGTGGAGAATTCGCTAGTGAGGCGTAATTTAGCAAAGTAGTTATCCCAAAAGAGACTCAAATTTTGGATTTCAACGCGTTCTTTATTAGCAGTAACAGAGAAGTTAATCCGACGTTGTTCATCTTTTTTCATCTCTAAATCTCGCACCGAGGCCATAAAATCACCAGACTTCCAGTCAAAATAGATCTGTGAGTTGACTTGCCATTCGCGTAGAAATTCAGGGACTAACCCTGCATCGATTAACCCATTTAAGGAGAAATCGTGGAGATCAAGCGTTGCTTCAGCCTCTTTCTTCTCCACGTTGAAAAATCCGCTCATTAGTAAGGGCGCAAAATCGCCATACGCCTGATTTGGATTAAAGCGCAAGAAAGTTTTAAAATTTTCCGAGATCGGATAAATGACACTGTCTATCACACCAAGGGATTTTCCATTGTAACGTAAGGACTTACTGCTTACCTGCATCAAATTTTGACGATCGATAAACTCTAGCTGTGCACCCCACTGATCTTTTGCCCCTTGCCAAAAGATCTCCAAGCTACCATCGGGAAAACCAGTAGTCCAATCGATGGTTCCGGCAAATTCCAGATAAGATTGCTCTTGATAGAGCGCATGCAAGCGACGAATATTAACCCCATTACGATTCCCCGTAGCATCGGCAGAGAGACGGATATGATGCTCCCCCATCTGCATTTGTGTCTGCGTACTCAAGCCATAATAGAGCAGACCAATATCAGGGTAGTAGAGCAACGATCCCGATCCATCCACGTAGCTTACCAGCGAGGCAGCCTCGGTAGAGAGCCCCGAAATAAATTGGCTTGGTGTAAATTGATAGGCACTAAATCCTAGCTGAATACTACGTTCAATGGCATCGATACGCATCCCATAATCTAACGGAAGCACATCGATACTCTTACGCACCTCAAGCACGCCGTCGCGCCACTGCACGCGCATGCCTTGCTGTTCCACATTAATGATATGTCGATAGGGATTAGTTACATCAAAGCGAAGATCTCCAGATAAAAGATCGCGATTTACACGACCAGAAATGCGTAAAGGCAGTGCAACATAAAGCTCATTAGCAAGAGTCAGTTCAGGGGTGGCAATCAGTTCAATTTGATAGAGATCTTCCGTAGGCTCGATAGTGAAGAGCAAGTTGCTCATCTGAAAAAGCCCCCAGTCAGCACGATAACTGACACTCACATTACGTAAAGAGAGCTCTAAATTAAGCTCAGGCATATTCATGCCCTCACGCAAGAAGCCAAACACCGAGTTACTCAAGAGCGTAAAACTCTCCTCTAGCGTCAGTGCTGGCGTCTCGCTAGCCTCGGGGCGTTCACGCTCAAGACTCTCCAACTGCTCAATATCCGCAGAGACACGATTAAGATCGATCTTTGTGATCAGTGTAATATCCCTACTACCCAAGAGCATACGCCAAGCATCGAAGTGAACGGTAAGGCGTTGGGCAGAGACGTGCATTCCCTTGCCAAAGACCTCAACATTATTGATATGAAACCAGCCCCAAAAGGTGGGCGAAATCGAGGCGTATTGAATACGTACATCGAAGGCATCCTCGATTTGATCGATAACCTCTGCTTGAAACTGTCGGCTTTTATCTTGAATATATTGACGTGTCGTGTTTGCCAGAAAGAAAATGCTCACCAACAATAAAGATAGAATGACATAGCGAAGCCATTCGTAACGACGCTGGGTAGTAACAGGAACTGGATGTTGTATCTGTGCCATAATGGTTAAACTCCCTCTTAGTAACTTTAATTATACACTTTTTTCTCGATTTATGCAAAGCGGATCGTTAATGTGCCGATTTGGGTGGTGTTTCGCTGGGCGGAGATGTCGTTAAACATCATATCTAGTAGGCTGGCTAAGATCAAGCGATCAAGCTCTTTGTCGCCACTACCGCTATCTAAAAGCGTCGCCTGTAACACCGAGCCGTCGGCAAGGATAGAGAGGCGAACACGGATAAAAGCACTTTTAGTGTAGAAGGTGGATTGCTTGAGAAAAGAAAAGTCAGGCTCTTTAACCACGGTGCGACTCGCGCTCTGTAAGGTGTAAAGCGCACGCCCCACGGCCTCACCGCTCTGCCCTTCGGAGGCGCTGCCTTGCTCAAGAAATCGCCACTCCTCGCCCAAACTGGAGGAGCTTCCCTCTTCCGAGGAATTCGCTGGTGGGCTTGGCTCCTCGGTAGCAGGAGGTGAGGTGCTCTCTGGCTCTTGGGCTGGGGGATTTTCAGTAACTGGCGGATTAGTCGGGGTAGGTGGCGTAATCGGAATGGTAGGCGCAGACGGATCTTGCGTTACAGGTGGGGGCGTAGGGATCGGTGGGTTTTGTACAGGGGCAGTGGGTCTAGGTGGATTTTGCACCGGTGGTGTAACCGGAGGGGTTGGTCTGGTAGGGGGCGTAGCAGGGGGATTGGTTGTGGGCGGATTGGGTCGACTGGGAGGTGTGCTTGGGGGATTTTGCGTAGCAGGAGGGGTTGGGCGTGGCGGAATCACGGGGCGAGGCGAGGCGGGGCGAGAAGGATTTTCTACACTTTCTATTGCTGGCTCAACGGGTTCTGCCTCAAGCGTATTTTCCAGACGATCCAATTCGATCTCTTCCTCCTCGACAACAGGCACGACAGGTCGTGTGGGGATCGGTTGCTTCTCCACCAAAGGCTCTGATGCCTCACTTGGTTGCATAGTTACATAAAATATCTGCTCTGGTGCGGGAATTTTCACAAAAGAGAAGAGAATAAACCCAAGCAAGTGCGCGACAAAAGAGATGAGTAAGGCTTCTTTGAGCCAATCCTTGCGTTTATAGTTGACCATCAGCCTCCTCCAACCGCTCCACACCAAGACTCACACTACTCGCGCCGGCGCGCTTCATCATATCCATACTGCGCATAACACGACCATAATCAGCCTCTTGCGAAGCTAGCAATAAAATTTGCGAGGTACCAAGTTCGCGCATCAACGCTTGAAGCCGTGCAGGAAATTCCGCCTCATTTACCTCCACCTCGTTCAGGACAAATCCCTCATCGTTGGCGCGGATAAGCACCACAATATGATTAGGTGGTTGGCGATTCTCCCCCTGACTAGCTTGCGGAATGTCGACATCAAAACTCTCCACACTCCCACTACTGGTATTGAGAATAAAGAAGAGCAAGACCAAAAACATAATATCCAACAGCGGAGCAATCATCAATGTATTCTCCACCCTAAGGCGTGTACCCGTCCGTCGCAACATAGCTACAATCGCACCCCTTTGTTCGAGAGGATCTCTGAAATGAGGCGCTCAAAGTGTTCGGCACGACGCGTTACCACCTCGATAAAGTAGTTGTAAAAAATAAGCGAGGGAATCGCCACGATCAATCCACCAGCTGTCGTTACCAACGCCGAGGAGATACCGCCTGCCAAGACATACGGGTTGCTCGACTGCATGAGGTTCATCTGTCCAAAAGCACGAATCATGCCCAACACCGTACCCAAAAGTCCGGTTAAGGTTGCCACGTTAGCGATGGTCGATAGATAAGTAATACGGCGCTCCATGAGGGCTAAGCGGTTGCGTGCGATAATCTCTAAACGCGTACGCAACTGATCCTCAAGGGCGAAACGATTCGATGCTGCATACCGTAACAAAACACTCTCAGGCGATCGACTCTCTCCCAGTGCCTCCAAGGTCGCATCGTACTTGCCCGCCGTATAGAGAGCTCCCACGCGACGCGTTAATGCGCTATCTTCTTTAATCGAAGCAAAATAGAGCAATCGCTCCACAATAATGGTTACCGCTACGATGCTCAAGGCAAAAAGTGGCATCAACGCCAAAATGTTTTTTGTGATAAATTCAATCGCTTGCACGCTATGCTTCCTCTACTCCTAATATATGTCTACGTCTTCCTAATCATCAATAAGTGGCGCTCTTTTTCTTGACCAACAATCGCCAAGGGTTCAACCTCACAACGATAACCACAGCGCGCCAACTGCGCCACTTCGGCTTGCACGCTCACCGCACGCCCCTTATAGGCAAAGAGACGATCGCTCTTACTTAAAAGAAGCTTTGCCAAGTCGCAAGTCATCTGCTCTAAGGCGCGAAAGGTCATCCCATCAAAGTGGCGATCGATATGTTTAATGTCGCCGTGATACACCTCGACATTATCGAGCTGTAACTTCTGTTGCATCATGGCTAAAAAACGCGATCGCTTCTGCATACGCTCGGCTAAAACGATCGGTAAGTTTGGTAGCGCAATGGCTAAAACAATGCCGGGAAAACCCGCGCCACTGCCCACATCGCACAACGAAGCCAAAGAGATTTCTTCTAAAATCCTTACCGGAGCCATGCTGTCTAACAGATGATCGACAATCAATTGCTGACCACGCGCCTCAATCAAGCCAAGGGAGGTACCAAAGATCTCAATATTGTGCAAAAAAGTTGCCATTTTTTCTAGCTGTAAGCCAGAGAGTTCATGACCATTTTCCTTAAAAAAATCCTCTAGTAATCGATCCTTCACTGCACAACCTTCCTCACTGCCTGCCTGTGCTACACCAGCCAACAGGACTCTCCTCTCTATCTTAGCACAAACTAAACTCTAATACAAGAGAATTGCATCTTTTTTTACTTTAACTGCTAATTGACTTGACAATATCACGCTCTTTAGACGATAATGGATCAAGGGTATGGCATAGAGATGCATCTTTTGACTGTGCTTGCGTTCTCCTCATGTTGCTTTTGTATCCAACAAAAAATAGTTCTCTTTTGGGCAGTCTATCGAAACTATGTAAGGTGTAGTATGAATTTATGAACATTATTAGCTTTCTAAGTGATAAGTCTAATGCCAAAGAAAAGAGCTTTGCCAAAAATCTTGAACGCAAAGCACAGGCATTTTTAGCCTTACTGCATTTCTGCAATGAACATATCCTAGAGCCAGAACTATTTAGTCGTTCCCTCCTCAACCAACTCCAAATTAAGAGCAGTGAACTTGAGGAATTCCTTGACGTTGCCGGTGCTCTTTCCAATAAATATTGGTATCCTTTTAGAAAATCTGTCGCCATGGTAAAAATTTTCAGTATGGTGCATTACAAATTCATCCATATTGCTGATAGCCTAGAGCGCTATAAACTACCCCAAGTCGACGGCGATTTTCCCACAGACATCAAGAGAATCCTCACCCTTACCCTAGCCACTCTCCAAGAGAGTGTGCAATTCTCCCTTTTAGAGGCAAAACGCGCCGATATTCACCTAGAAAGCGAGGCCGTCATCGATAGCTTCGAAACCGATATCCCCTATCAACACCTCTTACCCGCT
Source organism: Entomospira culicis (assembly GCF_028748145.1). NCBI lineage: Bacteria > Pseudomonadati > Spirochaetota > Spirochaetia > Spirochaetales > Spirochaetaceae > Entomospira > Entomospira culicis. The sequence goes on from NZ_CP118181.1 coordinate 1,011,687, forward strand.
ACGCGTATCACTCGCCACGACACGCAACCGGGTATCACCGTCGTCAAGCTCGCCACCGAGTTCCTCACGCTATCGGGAGGCAACCGCATCTTTGAAACTGCAAGCGATCTTGCCCAAGATGAGCCCCTCGAAAAATTTATCCCCCACCCCCTAAACGCCGAAGACCTTCGCTGGCTTGAAACTCGCTTCCACAACCTTCAAAGCTTTTATGACACCTATGTGCTTGGCTCTGACCTTACCCAACAAGATAAAAATATCCCAGCACTCCGCGGTCTTATCTCCCTCATTTTTCACCTACTCATCACCCTCACCCAATGCATTCACTACTACCAACGCCACTATACGACCGTGACCCAAGAGCGAAAATTACGTTTTTTCCGCAGTAAAAACCACAGTTATCGCCACCTACCAGAGATTATCAAATTTAGTCTCATCTATGCCGATCGTTACCGTAAGGCTGGTCGCCACCTCTCCCACCAGATGCTCCGTCAATATGCCGAGCATGGCACTATCGAGGTCCCCGTGCCTAGCTATCGTGGATTTCACGTACGCCCTTCTACGCTCATTTCCAAAATCGTCTTACATTATGGAAGCGAGGTGAGTATGAAGCTCTACGATCAACTCTACAACGCAGCTCTTCCGCTAGAACTTTTTCGTGCAAATGAAACAATCAATGCGCTAAAACGCACCTCAATTTTTGAAATTTTAGAGTCTAGTGAGGCATATAACCGCTATATAGAGCGCTTTGGTAGTTCCTGCGACTTCTTTTTTCGCTATTTAGGCTCAGACCTCCAAAGTGAGAGGGAGAGCCAATTTTTTACCCTCCGCGACAAAGTGCAAGAGATTGCTGCCGACGTTGCCGCCGAGATGCGTGAGATGCCCTCCACGCTCAATGACGCGCAACCCCTCTACTTTAAACTTTTACGTAGCGTGGGCAAAGATATCCTCTTTGAGCTCTTAGAAAAGAAAAAAATCGTCGCTTACGACCCCTTCTTTAATTTCGACGGTACCCGCGATGAGGCAGGCGAGACCCTCCTTGAATTTATGCGTCGCGCACTTACGCGCTACATGGCACTTGGTAAGATGGATTGCTCTATCGACACTATGGTCGTCTTTGAAGGCGACACCCGCGTGCTTAGCGACATCAAAATCCTTGCCTACAACGGCTATGGTGAAGATCGCTTTGGCAATAACATCATGCTTCCCACGGAGCTAAGCTATCTTAGCCATTAGCCAAATCACTCTTTAGACATGTCGCTTATTCATTATGCAAGCGATTAAGCCAAGCAAAAATCTCTTCCGACTTCACTGCTTGTCCATGGTGATGAAAGTGCTTTTCGTAGCGTAACTCAAGGGTAAAATTCTTCTTACGCCACAGAATTTGATGATTCTTTGGTAGCGTAGCAATGTCTTGCACAAAGTTGACACCATCTTGATCCTCAAAATAGAAAAAAGTTAGATGATCCAACGTATGAATCTGTATGGCAGGCGCTGACTCTAACGGCATCTTTAATGTTAAAAGATGTTCGCGTAAGTTATCCAGAGCCACCTCTAAAATCAAACTGCCCTCCGGCAATGCGAGAATTTTTTTTGCATTCATCACATGCACCACCACCACACCAAACGAGTAATCTTGGCTTAACATATTGGCGATTTGCACCTTCAACGTGCCCTCGGTGCGACGAATTCGCTTATTAATCGCCCGATAAGCCAAGTCGGCAATGCGTTGTTGCGATTGGGCGTCATAAACGCGACGCAACAAGACGAAAATCGCCACAATCAAAGCAACAATCACGATCAATTGCACATAATTGAGGCGTTGTTGCGTAACAAATTTTCGATTTATCTGACTTACTGCGTACTCATTATTATCCCGCATCAGCGAGAGATTGAGCGCTAAACGGTTGGAGATGCTCTCTTGTTGCTCGGCTCTTAATTGCGCTTGTTGCATCAAGCTAAGCGAAGTAAAGGCTAAGTCAAATGCTTCCATCGCTAAGTAATACTGCGCCAAAAGATAATGAATATCAGCAAAAAGCGCTATCCGATCCTCACCCGCCAAATGGAGCAATGCACGTTGCGCAAAATAGTGTGCATCATCCCAGCGTTCAAGCTCCATGCTAAGCTGGGCGATAAAATAGAACGCTTGCGCCATGGTGCGATGATTCGCCTGACGACTAGCAATGTCATAGCTTCTTTGCCAATAATCCCTCGCTTGATCTATATTTCCCTGCGCCTTCGCGATAAAACCTAACTCAAGGAGCGCGTTAAAGCCCTCTCCCGAAAGATCGCCCTGCGCCAAGCTAAGCGCCCGTTGTGCGCTCTCTATCGCGGAGGGATAACGCTCTAGTTCTCGATAAATTTGCGCCTGTTGCACAAAAACATTATATCGCTGTAAAGGGCGTATATCCTGACTCAAAATACGCTCACTACTCACCAATGCCTCGCTCCAACGCGCAAATTCCATCTGAATATTCAACAACAAAAGCTGTGATCGTCTACGTAAAAAATCCTCACTCAAAAGCCCAATACTACGCTGTAAGTACTCCATCGCTAAGGTCTCATCGCCCATAAAGTGATAAATACGCCCCCAATGATACGCCAAACGCCCCTCTAGCGTACGCTTGTCAATATTGACAAAATCACTCTCTGCCAACAGCGCAAAAATTTCACTTGCTCGCTGGGTCGCATAAACCAAAAAGAGAATCTCACTCTGCGCATCCAAACGATCCGCCTGCCCCACATAGGCCTCTACCTTCTGCAACTCGCTAAGACCATTCAGATCTAACACAAGCGAACTCTGTCCATATATCCATGGCGCAAGCACCATCACCAACCCAATAACCCAACCATTTTTCCCGTTCATACTCTCCATATTAGCAAAAAAATTATCTTTTGAAAATAAAAATTGCTTTTTTTCTGCAAAAGTCCTTTACAAAAGTGCCAAAAATCGCTAAAATTCGAAGAGAGTGAGGAAACCATGGATTCATACAATCAGCTTATTGAAGAAATCACCGCAAACGTGCAACATATCAACTCCGAAGCGGGGCTTTTTCAACTCAAAGCCGAATATCTAGGTAAACAGGGCAAGGTAACGGCGTTGAGTGCGCAACTCAAAAGCGCATCGGTGGAAGAGAAGAAACGCATCGGGCAAGAGCTTAACGCCCTTAAAGAGATCGTAACCAAGCTCTTTAACGACAAACTACAAGCCATCACTATCGAACAAGCCAATGCCCAAATCGCCCAAACCCAGTACGACACCTCGCTACGTGCCGAGTGGAATAAGCGCTCTCGTCTACAGGGAGGCTATCACCCACTCACGCTCATTAAGCGCGAAATGGAAGATCTCTTCCACTCCATGGGCTTTGCTATTCTCGATGGTCCCTTTATTGAAGATGAATTCCACAACTTCACCGCCCTAAACATTCCACAAGCGCACCCAGCCCGCGATATGCAAGATACCTTTTGGTTTGCCGATAAAGTCCATTGTCTACGCACCCACGCCTCGCCGATTGAGATCCGAGCCATGCAAGAACTCACCCCACCGTTTAAATTTATTGCACCAGCTAAAGTCTTCCGTAATGAAGAGATCGATGCCAGTCATGAGGCTGCCTTCCATCAAATCGAGGGCATGGTCATCGACAAAAATATCGGCGTGCAACACATGGTCTACTTCCTCGAAAAACTCGTGCAAGAGATCCTCGGGCATCACACGAAAACGCGCCTGCGCAGTGGCTTTTTCCCCTTTGTAGAACCCGGCTTTGAGCTCGATGTCACTTGCCATTTGTGCGAAGGAGCAGGCTGTTCCTTCTGTAAAGGAAGTGGCTGGATCGAATTTTGTGGCTGTGGGCTGACCCACCCGAACGTTCTTATTGCCGGGGGGCTTGACCCCAACGAGTGGAGTGGCTTTGCCTTTGGACTTGGGTGGGATCGGTTTGCCATGATTCGCTATGGTATTGAAGATATTCGCCATCTGCAGAGCGCTGATTTACGTTTCTCCCAGCAATTTAGAAGCTATTAAACTGTCATGCAGGCGATCTTATCTTATCGTGGACAAGCAATCGATAAAGGAATTCTCCATCAAGTGATTACGTATACGCGTCAATTTCAATGTGAATTTGACGTGATTAACTTAGACTTACAGGCAGAATCACGTATTGGTATCTTTAAAATTGCCCTTAAAGCCAATGAAGATCATAAGTTAAAATCCTGTATCCAATCTTTATACTCACTGGGAATGGACCAAGAAGAAGAGAGTGAAGCTCTCTTTAAGATAGCACAAAAAGATGCCTTTGCTCCTGATGATTTTTATTTATGCCAAGGAAATCCAATTGAAATTCTTTACAATAATCAATGGCATAGGCTCTTGCATCCCACACGATTGACTCTTATCACTTGGCGAGAAGAGTCCTTATCTACAATCTTTTTAGATCAAGTGCGCGCAGGCGACTACATTCTCTGTGGGTATCAAGGCATACGCGCTTGGAACATGCAACAACCAAAAAATTATCCATCTAATCCCTACCTCACGCTCTTTAGTTCGGCCTCGCTACGTACGTTTAGTTTGCTAGAATCTCAAGCCTATTTTTTAAGCCAAATTCTTCAGAAATCTCAACTTAATCAAGAAAACATAAGCGTCATTATTGGACACAATTCATTGTCTCAAAAGAGCTTGCCTGTACTAGAAACATTTTCTCAACGTACCAAAATTCATCACGTACTCACCGATCAAAATAGCATCTTATTAGACCTCATGTCTGCTTTTTTTAACCCAAAGCATATCTCTGATGCACAAGAGTTATATCTCATGAAAACACTCAATAAAATTCACGGCTATGGATCAATTCGTAATGCATTCGATCTGGGGGCGCTGAATGGTGGGTGGATACACCAACTTTTACAACAAGAGAGCTCCCTCATCATCGCTCCGAGTACCTCTGTCGCCATGCCACTGCCAGAGAGCATTCAAGATGTGATTCTCCTGCGTAATCAATTAACACAGATGCTTGCCCAGACAAAAGTCGTCTTACTGCTGGGCGATGGCTCTTTAAGCCAACTGATTTTGCCCCTCTTAACTGCACAACATTATCTCCTTTATGTAGATAAACATGAGCATCATTCCAGCTTTATCGATCAACAAGATCCGTTTATGTACAACATCTTTCATGAAGATCCTATCAAATTATTAGAAGCGGCGAACCTCTTTCTACAGGAATAAAAAAGAAGCCTTGATGGCCTCTCTTTTATGACACGCAATAAATAATAGATTATCCATTAAGCGCTGTTCGCATAGTATCGCGGAGGATTTGCAGTTCAGCCTCATCGGTAACGCCAGCACCAAAGGCGACGCCTTGAATATAAAAGTCGATAATCTCATTATTGCGTTGCTTCATGAATTGCTCTGAACCCCAAATCGATGCCATATAACGATATGTTTCTTCATACATAGCATTATCCATCATCTTCTTAATTAGGGGTAAGCCTGATGTAGACATCGCAATCATCCAATCACGTTGCATCGTATTCTCTTTAAACATATTCAATTTCTTGATTTTATTGAGTTCGGATTTCGCGAAAACCGTTTCATATGCCGCGAGTAAAGCGTCCTGATTTTTGGTAATCACTGGGGCAACATAATCATCAAAATCGCTAGGTTGACCCATCTTTGCATAGATCTCCATTAATTGTTCAAACGCCAACGAAGGAACTTTTGCCTTTTGCTCGCGTTTAAAGGCATTTCCCACGCTAGAAACCAATTCGAATTGAACAGAATTTGCCCAACTATTGCTTACAAACAAGAGCGAAGCGATTAAGCCAAAGGCTAATACACGCATTTTTTTCATCAAGTATTTCTCCTATCTTCTTATCAGATAATACTAAATATTACCTTAATATCATTTATTTGTCAAGCAAGTCTAAAAAAATTATCACTTTTTACCGATAGTTGCTCATACACTTGAGAAACTCTGGAGATAATCACTGTATTCCATCGTTGCGCCGGCTAAGCTTAATCTGCATCTTGAGGTTTTGGGCAAAGATCCAGAACGAACAGGCTACCATCAGCTCCGCTCGTTGATGGTGAAGATCGATCTCTACGATCGCTTGGATCTTACAATCGATCTGCACAATAATAACTACCAATTACAGGGCTTTGCCATCGCCCCAGAGCAAGATATCCTGTACAAAAGTTATCAACTCTTTCGCGAGCTCTCAGGAATTAACTTTGGATTAGATCTTCAGCTCACCAAAAAAATCCCACAGCAAGCGGGTCTAGGCGGTGGCTCGGCAGATGCTGGCGCGCTCTTGCAATTTTTGCAAAAATATTTTAACTATCCCCTTCCACTAGAGACATTAATCCGCGCCAGTGCTAGCATCGGAGCCGATATTCCCTTTTTTGTGCAGAGCGCCTCGGTTGCTTTAGTGGAGGGCATTGGCGAGCGAATCACTCCGCTCACATCACCATCCACGCCGCTGGTCTTTCTCCTTATTAAACCCAACGAAGCCATGCCCACCGCGCAAGCTTTTCGCACACTCTCCAAGGAGATATCGACAAAAAGAGCTACCCTATCCGCAGAACAGCTAAGAGATTTGTGGGAAGATCACCCGATCAACGAGACGCATCCACACTTTTTCAATCACTTTATCGAGGCGCTCACCGATGATTTTCCGCAAACGCGTAGCATCTTACACGCATTACGCACCCACACGGATGTGCAATGGGCATCGATGTCAGGCTCTGGTACCACGCTATTTGCGCGCATAAAGGATAGCCAGCGTGCCCGACAACTACAACAAGAGTATCAAGATAAAGGCTTCTTTAGCCAAATCGTTACCACCCTAGGTTGATTCGGCGTTAATAAACCCTCCGCCCAGCACCACCCCGTCTGCGGAGTAGAATACGGCTGATTGCCCCACCGTAATCGCCCGTAACGGCTCAACCACCTCAACCACAATAGTCTCATCCCCCTGCCAGCGAATTTGTGCTTCTTGTGGAGGCGAGGTTGAACGAATTTTTACAAAAGCCTTGCTCGATGCGCGTAACTCAGGCGTATAGACCAAATCTTTCACCTTAAAATGATGATGATAGAGATCCGCCTCATCACCCAACACGACCTCGTGCTTATCGCCACGAATTTCAACCACATAGAGGGGCTTCTGGCTCGTTACGCCCAAGCCTCGACGCATGCCGATGGTGTAATGCGACAACCCAACTCCCGCACCCAAGGCCTTGCCAGCTTTGTCAACCAAGAGTGTAGGTAACTCTTTTTTAGGACGTAGCACCGATGGATGCATGCAAAAATCCTGACTATCGGGCTTCTGTTTTACGGCTAGCCCATACTTTTCTGCCAAGAGACGCACTGCAGGCTTCTCCATTTTGCCTAAGGGAAAGCGTAAATATCTCAATTGCGACTGCTGTAAACGATACAAGAAATAACTCTGATCTTTCTGCGCATAAGGAGCACGCGCCACAGCGTACGCACCACTAGGCAACTGCACCACCTGCGCATAATGACCACTGGCGTAATAGATCTCGCGCCCTTGAGCAAGGGGAATTTGATTATTCTCCATTAGATAAAGAAATTTATCAAAAAAGAGACCAAATTTCATCCGCTCATTGCACAGCACACACGGATTTGGCGTGCGGCCTTGCGCGTAGACAGCGCGAATTTCCTCTTCTAAAAATTGTTCATATTCAGAGACGATATTAATCACGTAATGGTCGATACCCAAGTGCGCGCAAATGGTCTTGGCATCGGCGATATCCTGCTCTTGTCCCTGTGGCTTATGTTGCATGGTTACCCCGATACACGCGATATGTTGCTCCAAAAGCATGGCTGCCACCACCGACGAATCGACCCCACCAGACATCGCCACCAAAGCCAACGCCCCTGAGGGAATCGTTAAATTATCTATCTCTCCTGTCATTGCTTACTCCTCTAGCTGCATTTTACGTAACAACGTTTTTCGGCTAATACCCAATTTTTTTGCCACCTTACTCTTATTACCTTGATGGCGTAAAAGCATAAATTCCATATAATTACGCTCTAAATCTTCAAGTAATAGCTCCTCGTTAATGCAAAAATTTACTTCATTTAAGGAAGATTCCACATAAATCGGCAAATGCTCTTTGTCGATTGTCTCCCCATCGCTAAGCACCACCGCGCTCTCAATACAGTTGCGTAATTGACGCACATTACCCGGCCAATCGAACTCTTGAAGTAAGCTCGCAGCCTGTGGGGAAAAGCCCTGAATCCGCTTCTGATTCTCAAGGCTAAATTCGCGCAAAAATTGCCCAGCCAACGGCATAATATCCTCTCGACGCTCCCGCAAAGGCGGAATATGAATATTGATAACATTTAAGCGATAGTAGAGATCTTCGCGAAAACGCTCTTCCTTGACTTCTTGCAAAAGATCACGATTGGTTGCGGTAATCAAGCGAACATCCACCTCCACACTGACCTCACCCCCCACACGCTCAAAGCGTCGCTCTTGTAAGACACGCAACAACTTAACTTGCACCGTAGGCGAAATCTCGCCAATTTCATCGAGAAATAGATCACCATTGTCAGCCAGCTCAAAGCGCCCCTTACGCATCGCATGCGCGCCGGTAAACGCACCTTTTTCATGTCCAAAGAGCTCACTCTCTAAGAGATTCTCGCTCAAGGCCGCACAGTGCACCTTAATCAATGGTTGGTTATATCGCGGGGAAAGCGCATGAATGGCGTTGGCAACCATCTCTTTACCCACGCCACTCTCGCCGGTAATTAAAACATTAGCCTTGGAGGGCGCAACCTGCTCGATAAGTTGATAGACACGTTGCATGGCAGGCGACCCACTGACAAAGTGTTGGCGAATATTGAGCTTCTCCTTTGCCAAAAAGAGTTGCACCTCCTCTTGATCGGATTGGAGTTTTTGCGTGGTAATGGCTTGCTGTACGAGGAGGAGTAAATACTCTAAATTGACCGGCTTGGTTAAGAAGTTGTACGCCCCTGATCGCATGGCCGCGACGGCATTTTCTACGGTGCCATGACCTGTCAACATAATAAAGGGAAGAAAGGGTTGGCTCTTTTTGGTAGTAAGCAAAAGCTCGTCGCCTGAGATTTTTGGCATGCGTAAGTCGCAAATAACCAACGAATATCTCTCTTTATTCAAAAGAGTTAGTGCCTGCGCACCATCTTCGGCAAGGGTTACGGCATAGCCCTCCATACGAAAGAACTGTGCCAACCCCTCGCGAATATTCTTCTCATCATCAACAATTAATAGGTGATACTGCTCCATTTATCCTCATCAACTAGGGCGCAATCTTTACCGGATATACGCCCTGATTCACCTTGATGCCATGCACCTGCTGAAAATACCAACCCTTCATGCCCTCTACGCGTCGGGAAAAGAAAGAAGGCAGATGGATGCTCTCTTTGGCTTTATCTAAATTGTGGATTTGCGCCGTAATATGCCCGACGTAGAGCATGCCTTCACTGACCTCTTGTTGCATAAAGGAGAGACGCATCTTTTGGCTATCGGCAATTTTACGCATCATGTAGCTAAGGGTGGAGAAGTTGAGCATACTTACCACCACGTTCTGATTGTCGGCAAGGTAATCTACCCGATAATCGATCTTACCAAAGCGCGCATCTTTCAATGAAATATAGCGTTGGTAGGAGAAAGGGATAGTAACACTCACAGGGGAGTTTATCTTCTTTCGGTTTTGAAAATTATCTAACACCTCCACATTACTAAAGAGCGCTTGCTCCTTATCATTACGGATCATGTAGGCAGTGCCTAAGGTGCGGATATGCAAGAGCGCCTCGACTACATCCTTATTACTGCGTTTGGCATGCTGGCTAGCTGGCACAAAATAGAGAAATTCCAAACTCAAGTTCGCGCCCACCTCATTAATATACGTGGTCATCTGCTCGCGAAGCACGCCACTTTGCACAAATTTCACTTGTGGTGCCATATCTTCATTGTATAGTATGCCATTGGTCATTAAGGTTTGCGCCGAACTCTCGCCCACCACCGCCCGTAAGCTGGGCACTTGCGCATGCAAACTCATGGTGAGTAAACATAAAAATAGTCCATAAAGCTTATGCATATTTTCTTCTCTCCTGTTATCTTGTCGATACCCCATCGCCCGAGAACGCTGTTGCCCTCGTGCCTCTCTATTATATGCATTAAAAAATAAAAAGTCAAATAGCACCCCTTTGCATGAGTGCGGTCTTTATGCTATACTGATGGCATTGTGATGCCAGTAGAATTTTCTTCTTTCTTAACGACAATGAAAAAGAGCCCCGATGTCGCCACGTTGCTTGATAAGATCAAGCATGATTATGCGACAATACATGCCATTACGGGTCTCAAAAAGTCTTGGCTGGCGCTCTTTCTATCGCTAGAACCCTTTACCCACGCGCCTGTCATCATCACATCGAGCCACCAGAGCGCCCAGACCTTGAGCGAAGATCTCGAGCTTTTAGGACAAAAAAGCATTACCTTTGCCTCAATCCAGCAACGTCTATATGATGCCTCGCACAGTTTTGGCGAGCGAACCGCCATGCTTGCCCAGCTACCTCTGGCACAAGAGACCATCATTATTCCGTTGCGCACGCTCTTGCTTAAGATTAATCAACCAGAAGATCTCTTGGCAAGTACCATCACCCTAAAGAAAAGGTCGCCAGTTGATCCACCCAAGCTCGCGCAACAACTCACCCAGATGGGCTATAGCCGAACCAATCGCGTCTTGGTGCATGGTGAATTTGCCCAGCGTGGCGATCTTATCGATATTTTCCCCTACGCCCAAGAGTACCCGATGCGGATTCAGTGCGACTTTGACATCATCGAGACGATTAAAACCTTCGATCCCGACGATCAGCGCAGTCTTATGGCTATCGACGAGCTCCATATCTACCCCACCACGCCCATTCTTCCCCTCGACGAGGAGGAGCTTTTCCTTAAGAGCAAGGCGATCTGGCAAGCCAACCATACCGGTAATAGCGAGCTCTCTTACGAGGAATTTCAACTAAGAAAGGCGCTCTTTAGCCTGATGCTAGAGGAAAATCCCGCCAGTATAATCAGTTACATCGACCCCAAACGCCCCATTCTTCTGCACGACTTTGATGCCCTTACCACCGTCGCCGAGACCTTCGCCAAAGAGGTGGAAGCGCTCTATAAAGAGGCGATTCGTGCCGGACACACCGTGCCTGCGCCCCAATATCTGCTCTTTACTTTAGGCGATCTGCTCCAACCCTACGCCTCGCGCACGATTCAACTAAAAAACTTCTCCGACGCAAAAACCCCCGCCCATTCCATTCAATATGAAGAGTCGCGTAGTTACTTTGGCAATGTCAACTTCCTCAAAGAAGAGATCCAACAGCTCAGCAAATCGGGCTATAAAATTGCCATCTTTAGCGAAAATCCCGAACAAGCCCTACGTATTACTACTTTGCTTAGCGATATCATCGACCTCGTTACCATCATCCCTTTTGAGCTAAGCAGTGGCTTTACTCTCGTGCAGGCCAAGGTGATGATCATTTGCGAGCATGAGATCTTTGGGCGCAAGCGACGCGAACATAAAGTTGCGCGTAAGCGCGTGGAGAGCAGTGTCATCGATAGCTTTGTCGAGCTTAATGTCGGCGATCCAATTGTCCATGTCAACTACGGAATTGGTCTCTACCAAGGCATCGAACGTATGAAGGCTGCTGGTAGCGAGCGCGACTACATCACCCTTGAGTACCAAGATGGCGATAAGATCTTTGTCCCTATCGAACAAGTTAATCTTATTCAACGATACATTGGTTCGTCGGGAGATATGCCTCGCCTCGATAAGATTGGGGGACGATCATGGAGCGTGAAGAAGAGTCGCGCGCAAAAGAGTGCCGAAGAGCTCTCGGGATTTTTAGTCGATCTCTACGCCAAACGCGAGGCATCCCGTGGCTTCTCGTTTGCCATCAACGATCCGATGCTCACCCAAATGGAGCGCGAATTTGAAGCGCATTTCCCCTACCAAGAGACGGTCGATCAGCTCACCGTTATGGAAGAGATCCATCACGACATGGAGCTACAAAAACCGATGGATCGTCTGGTTTGTGGCGATGTTGGCTTTGGTAAGACCGAGCTTGCCATGCGTTCTGCTATGCGATCGGTGCTCTGTGGCAAGCAGTGTGCGGTCTTGTGTCCCACCACCATCCTCGCCGAGCAACATTATGAAAATTTTTGTAAGCGTTTCGAACAATTTGATTTTATCACCATTAAATTATTGAGTCGTACCGTCGATCGCAAAGAGCAACGCGCCATTCTTGCCGATTTAGCCGAAGGGAAAATTGATATCATCATCGGCACACATCGTATTTTAAGCAAAGATATTATCTACAAAAATTTAGGGCTGCTGATCGTCGATGAAGAGCAACGCTTTGGTGTAAAGGACAAAGAGAAGATCAAAAATCTCAAAACGGAGGTCGACTGCCTCACCTTGAGCGCCACGCCCATTCCGCGCACGCTGCATATGAGTTTGGTAAAGATTCGCGACCTCTCGATGCTCAAGACACCACCAGCCAACCGCAAACCCGTAGAGACCTTTGTGCACGAGTTTGAACCCGATCTCATTGCCAAAGCCATCCGCAAAGAGCTTGAGCGACAAGGACAAATCTTTTATCTACACAACCGTGTGGAGAGCTTGGAGAGTATCCGTCAATTTATCCGCGAGCTTGTGCCCGAGGCCAGTGTCGAATTTGCCCACGGCAAGATGACCGGCGAAGAGATGGACGAGGTCATGCATCGCTTTATTCAAGGTGGATTTCAAGTTTTGCTAAGCACCACCATCATCGAAAGCGGTATCGACATCCCCAATGTTAATACCATCATCATCGACCGTGCCGATATGTATGGAGTGAGCCAACTCTACCAATTACGTGGGCGCGTGGGGCGTAGCGATCGCATTGCCTACGCGTATCTCCTCTACCCCGAACGATCGGCGTTGAGCGAGCTTGCCATGAAACGCCTACAGATCATCAACGACTTTACCGAACTGGGATCGGGCTTTAAAATCGCGATGAAAGATATGGAAGTACGTGGTGCAGGCAATCTCTTAGGGCCTGAGCAGTCCGGAGAAATTCAAGCCGTCGGCTTTGATCTCTACTTACGCCTCCTCGACGAAGCGATACGTACACGCATGGACAACACCCAAGAAGAAGAGATCGAGAGCTACCTTGAGCTAGAATACACCGGATTTATCCCCGAAAGCTATATCAGCAATACCATGGAGAAGATGGAAGTCTACAAAAAGATCGCCCTCATCACCACGCAAGAAGAGAGCGAGAGTCTGCATGCCGAGCTTCTTGATCGCTTTGGTAAGATCCCCGATGAGGTCTATAGTCTGCTCTCCCTCGCTGAGATCCGCATTATTGCGCGTCAGCTCAAGATCCGTAGCATCCGTGAACGTAACGGCTGGGCAGAGGTTGAATTCGCCAAATTTCAAGCCATTAACATCAACACCCTCATGCGTGTCATTCAAGAGAGCCACGGCAAGCTCAAGCCCAGCCCCACCAATCCCGCCGCCGTTCTCCTTGAAACCGGTAAAATCGATCTTCAAGCCAAGTCCGAATTTATCCGCGATCGCCTCCTACAAATCACTCGCTAACAATCGTGAATGCTTCTCTTGACTTTTTTTTTGTATTGATGTATCATAACACTAGGTTAAAGGAGGATGATGAGATGTTTTCTGTTGTATCTACCCATGTAGCGTCTAAACGTCTCTTAGCGACATCTCTTCCTACACAAATTTTAGGTTGGATCAATCCACAGAACGCGCCTTTTCTCCACACCTCTACTGGTTGGTGGGGATCTGTGCACTATTATAAACATTGATCCTTACTTAAACATAGGCAAATAGTTGATAGGAAAGAGGGATCATGAAGGTCCCTCTTTTATTTTATAATCACGTCTCAAGGAGGAGATTGATATGGCAGAACAACGAGCCCAATGGAGCTCTCATTTTGGATTCCTCATGGCAATCATTGCCAGCGCGGTGGGCTTGGGAAGCATTTGGCGTTTCCCCTACTTGGTGGGTAGCAACGGTGGCGGAGCTTTTATTTTAGTCTACACGCTGATTATGCTCTTTGTTGGCATCATCGGTGTATCGGTAGAGATCGCCATTGGGCGTCATAGTCAAAGCGATACGATTACTAGTTACGTTCGGCTAGCGCCCAAAAGCAAGCCCCTCGCCTATATCGCTATCGGCACGAGTTTTCTCCTCATGACGATGTATAGCGTGCTAGGCGGTTGGGTGCTACACTATCTCTATCTCTCGATTAGCGGAGAGATTACCCAGCTTGATGCGCACCACTTTCGGCACTTTACCCAGAGTTATCAGCCCATCTTTTGGCAATTCATCTTCATTGTTGCCAGCGCAAGCATCTTGATTGGTGGGGTTAATAAAGGCATCGAGCGCTATAGCATTTGGCTCAATATTCTCCTTATTTTGATTCTCTTTATCATTATCGGACGCTCCCTTACCCTCCCTGGGGCAATGGAAGGGGTGCGCTTTCTCTTCTACCCCGACTTCCATAAACTTACCGACGCAAACGTCTGGTTGAGCGCGACTGGACAAGCCTTCTTCAGCATGTCCCTAGGTGGGGGAGTGATGATCACTTACGGTGGCTATTTGGATAAAAAGAGCAACATTTTGCGCTCCTCAAGCATTGCCGGATTAACCACTATCGTGATGGCGCTCTTGATGGGCTTGGCGATCTTCCCTGCGCTCTTTGCCATGGGCGAGAGCCCCACCGAAGGGCCAGGACTCCTCTTTAATCTTTTACCCCGCGTCTTTGCCCAAATGCCTGCCGGCGGACTCTTTGCTACACTCTTCTTCTTAGCAACCTTCTTTGCCGCCCTCACCAGCGGAGCTAGTCTGATTGAACCGCTCAACGCAAGCTTTATCCAAACCCAAAAGATCAAACGATCTACGGGCGTCTGGCTCATCGCGCTCAGCACCTTTGTCATCAGTCTTATCCTCGCCCTCTCCCAACACGCCAACTCAAAACTCCTCATTAACGATATCACCCTCTTTGACGCGCTAAACTTCATCATCGACAAACTCTTCTTCCCCTTCAATGCGCTCGTCGCCCTCATTCTTGCCGGCTGGTTCTGGAAAAAACGAGGCATTATCCACGAACTCTCCAACCAAGGTAGCCTCAAGCTCCCCTTTCCCAAACTTCTATGGTGGGGCATTCGCTATATCTTACCCATACTCATTTCGTGGATTGTCTTAAAACCCTTTATCGATTATCTAATAAAAAAATAGATTATATTTTCACTTTTTATCCATAGAAGCGTAAAAGAGCTTGCATTTTTGTGTAGATTATGGTATATTTTTCTTAATTTAATGGAGGCAGTGTATTTTTATGCGACACATCAATCATTCTGTACTTATCACGATTTACACTGTACTCACCGTTTATGCGCGTGCGTTTAATGCTACTCGTAGCCATGGTCATTTTTACTTTGCAAGAAGGCAGCGCGCGCTTGAGTAGACGGATTTTATCATCATAAAAGATAAAGCAGAAGGATACTCAAAAGGTATCCTTCTTTTTTTATAAACACTAGAGAAGACAAGGAGTGAATATGTCTGCAAAAGAAGAGAGCTGGAGCTCGAATTTTGGCTTTATGATGGCGATGATCGGTAGTGCGGTGGGCTTGGGAAGCATCTGGCGCTTTCCCTACATGGTAGCGCAAAGTGGTGGCAGTGCCTTTATCTTTATCTATGTAACAATGATGTTGGTCGTGGGCATTATTGGCATGGCGGTAGAGACGGCCTTAGGGCGCAACAGTGGTGTAGATGCCGTGGATAGCTATGCCAAAATAGCCCCGAAAAGCAAGATTTTGGGTTATATACCCGTATTAACGGGATTTTTATTAGCCACCATCTACACGGTGTTGGGTGGTTGGGCGCTCTCTTACTTTGCACAATCGCTCTTTTTTCAGCTAGGAAATAACGATTTTGAAGCATTTCGCGTCAGTCAAGAGCCTCTTTTCTGGCAGATTCTCTTCCTCTTTTTAACAATGTTAATTTTGAGTTTAGGGGTCTCTAAAGGTATCGAAAAGTACAGCACGTTGATGAATTTTCTGCTTTTAGGGATGATCTTAATCATAGTATTCTTCTCCTTACAGCTAGAAGGCGCAATGGCGGGCGTATACTATCTCTTTACGCCTAAATTTGAAGCATTCAAAGATCCAACAATTTGGTTGATGGCAACGGGGCAAGCCTTTTTTAGTCTTTCGCTAGGATCTGGGGCGATTCTCACCTACGGAGTTTATGTCGACAAAAAGAGTCCCATTCTACGATCCAGCGCCATTACCGCCATCGCCTCCATTGTTATGGCGTTGTTGATGGGCTTAGCGATCTTTCCTGCCGTCTTTGCCATGGGACAAGAGCCAAACGCAGGTCCTGGACTCCTCTTTGTTACACTGCCTTTAGTCTTTAACAAGATGCCCGGCGGAGCGATCTTCGCGATCCTCTTCTTTGCTGCAACCGTCTTCGCCGCCCTCACCAGCTCGGTATCGATGATTGAACCTGCATTGCGCCGTATTTCCAACCAAATGAATATCAGCCGAACAAAAACGACATGGTCGCTCTTTGCCATATTGGTCGTGCTAGGTGCACCAATGGCACTTGCCCCTGGACTGCTATCTTCGGTTAAGATTCTTGGACTAAATCTTTTCGACACAATGAATTTCTTAATCGACAAAATCATGATGCCCTTCAATGGAATTGTTACCTTTATCTTAGCAGGCTGGCTCTGGAAAAAACGTGGCATCGTTACCGAGCTCTTAGGCGAAGAGAAGAGCAACTCTGCATTCGGCACGTTCTTATTATGGCTCGTACGCTTGATTGCTCCCACCTTAGTAGCTATCGCGGTACTTAAGCCACTATATGATTATATTATCACAAAACTTCATTAAATATCAATATTTATACACTTTTTTATTAAAGAGACCTCTGGGTCTCTTTTTCTATATACGCTTTTATCTAAATAACATTTGACAAATCGCTCTTTTGCCCTTTATAATGATAGGTAGATAAGAACATATTTCTAAGGAGAAAATAGATGAGTGATGCATTAATGGAGAATAAGTTTATTCAAGTCATTACAAAAATTTCGATGAAAGTGGGACAACAGCGCCATCTTTCGGCAATTAAGGAGAGTTTCATCTTGGTGATGCCCCTCTTTTTAATGGCTGGTTTGGCGGTTATGGTGAGCTTTGCCCTACTACCGATGATCATTAAGGAGAATGTCGAACTCCTGACCAAACTACAAGGATGGGGTGCCGCCATCAACAACGGTACACTGCAGATTAGCGCCCTGCTTATCGCCCCGAGCATTGGCTATATTCTGGCGAAAAATGCTAAGTTTGAAGGGCCCTTAGTTGCGGGAATCGTCTCGCTGGCATCTTTTGTGATGCTCTCGCCCAGTAGCGTCAGCTACGTCGATGCCAACGGCATAGAGCAAACCATCGGTGGAGTGTTAAACTTTGGCGATATCGGCTCTAATGGCTTAATTGGTGGTATCGTGGTCGGCTTAATCGCTAGCGAAGTCTTAATGTTCTTTGCCAAGATGAACCTCAAAATTAAACTAGGGCCAGACGTTCCCTCTGGTGTTGCCCGCTCCTTTGAGGTACTCCTACCCATCCTCATCACCTTGAGCTTACTCTCTTTGGGCTCTCTGCTCCTACAGTTGCTTACGGGAAAAGATCTCATGCAGATGATCGTCTTCCTTATCCAAACACCGCTCTCGAAGGTTAATAACTCTATATTAGGATTGATGTTACTCTTTGGTATGGGCATCTTCCTCTTTAGTTTGGGTATTCACCATACGGTTATTCGCGCGCCGTTTGTCGACCCCATTATGACCGCCAACATGAACGAAAATACCCTCGCCTTTGCCAACGGACAAGCCCCCGAGCATATCCTCACCGGTGGCTTTATCGACATTTTTGCCCAAATGGGTGGTGCGGGTGCAACCATCTCGCTGGTTATTGCGATGATCCTCTTTACCAAACATAAAAATTCCAACCAACTAGGAAAACTCTCGCTCGCGCCCGCGCTCTTCAACATCAACGAGCCAATCATCTTTGGCTACCCCATCGTCTACAACCTTCCCTTAATGATTCCCTTTGTGCTGATCCCGCTTTTTAACATGGGAGTGGGCTATATCTTAATGAGAATCGGCATTGTACCACTAACGGTAGTGGCTGTGCCTTGGACAACCCCACCGATCTTTAGTGGTGTTATCGCCACGCAATCTTGGATTGGCGGTGCAGTGCAGGCGGTGCTAATTGCCATCAATGTGATGATGTACCTGCCGTTTATGAAGATAAGCGAGAATATCGAACGGAAGATGGCGCAACAATCGCAATAACATAAACATTAACGACCACTCCAGTAAGCGAGTGGGTTTTTTATACTCTTAGTATAGCACAGGGCGCGCGAAGTGTCAAAGGGCGGGAGCGAGATCGTTGTTTTCTTCGATGCGTAGCATGCGGATGTCGGTAACCGAGCCTTTAAGCCAAGGGAATTGGGCGCTCATTTTGTTTACCGCCATAACGGTTTTTACCGCGTCGATGCCCTCGTCGCCGAAGTAGACACTGCCTTGCTGGCGAGTGAAGCCGTGGGTGGCGAGGAAATTTTTTATCTCGGCATAGGCGTTATGATAGGTATTGCCGGGATAGAGGCGCTCTAAGTCGCTAATTTTTAAATCAAAAGTAATCGCGTACATACTCTTAGTATAGCACAGGGCGCGCGAAGTGTCAAAGGGGGACACTGCCCCCTAAAAAACTACACTAGTCGAACATTATCAATACGAGCGATTTGTACACGATATTTTTTAACATGTTTTAATACAACATACAAATCTGCTTCAATCATAGTTCCATCAGGAAGTCCATTCGTGTATTGCTCCGCAAATACATTATCAACAATAGATGGATGTAATGTTAATGGATGACTCTTTCCCGTCTCATCAACATAATCCCACATCAAATGACTACTTACTTTTTCTCCCTTAAAAGCATGAAAAGTCAACATCGTTTTTACATTTATTTTTAAAATCTGCCCCTTATTCTTCTGAGGTAAATATGCTTGACTTTTAGCATCTACAAAATAATCCCCCACTTTATCTCTTGTAATTACATACACAAGATCGGGATCTTCTGACACTCTTAATTCCATGATATCAACCCCAAACCGAAAAGCACCCTCAAGCATTCCGTTAAAGTAAATATTGAATTTGGGGTCTATATAAAGGTTCTTAGCCTTTGTATCTTCAGGTAAAAGATTGTCGCCAAGCATAAAATCTGGTTCTTCTGAAGTGGTTAATTTCCCTTTAATTACTTTAAAAAGAACTCTTAGAGCTTCTTTTAAGACATCGTTTAGCATATCTCCCGATGCAGCAATCAAAATATCTTGAATAAAAGATCCTCGCCCAAATGGCTTAACACTAAGATCAACTCTCTCTAAAGACAAACAACTTAATCCATTAGAAAGAAAATTATTAAAATGTACTAATTGTTGACGATAAAAATTGAGGCTAATATTCTGCCTATCTACCTCAACTCCCTTTAACGTGAAACGAATGATCTCTTGATCCCGATTTGTAGTACCCATGACACTACCTCCATAATTTGTTTTATTCTCCAATACATAAACAGGAGAATACCCTAATTATACTCTATTTAAACGCTATTTGTCAAGCGATAACAATAAAAAAGGCAATCAAAATGATTGCCTCGTAAAAAAGATGTTGTTTATACTCCAATACATGTTTCAATTCATGCCCTCGCGCGGAGGGCAACAATTGTATTCATTTACGTTCCAGTGCACATTTTGGAGTAAAAACCAAATACACTTTTCTAAACCACAGCATACCACAACTCACAATAAAAAATCAACGGTCTCTGGCATGGGGTTACTCCTTGGTGGGTTTGGGCGTGGCGCGCACAAGGGCGATCTGATCATCGGTTAAGCCATAGAGGGCAAAGATGTAGGCATCCAGCTCTTGCTCTAAGGCGCGTGATGAGGTGAGGGCCTGCTTGGCGGCGATAATCTGATCGACCAGAGCAACCACGTGCGCCTCTTGTGCTGGCGTGGGCTCGATGATGGGGATGCGTGATGTTAGTGGATTATCAAACTGAATGGTACGAATCGCTTTACCTACAATAAAATTATAAACATACCAATTAATAAGAGTTGAGTTGAGTAATCCTACTAGATATTTAGAATTTAAATAACTTATGTTTTTCAATTGATTTATCGTATCTACGATTACGTAATCTTCGAGATTAGGCAAAATATCTACACTTGTTGCCATAATTTTTAACTGTGGGTATGGCTTGGTGATGTGAGCAACAATGCGTTGCACGAGGATTGCATTTGGGTGCAAGATAAATGACTCATTTTGAGCAACAATTTCTTGACTCATGTACCCCTTAATACGATCTTTAATGCCATAACGCTCTAGCTCTTTACCGCCTAATACCTTAAATCTATCTTCGTGTTGCGTTGTATGCTTTTGTAACGGCGCACCCCTCTTGTTAGTCACAAAGTCATTCAGCACTTTATGACTAGATTTTATCTTAGTACCCAACTCTATTGTATTTGCCTCGATATTATTTAAGAAAAAGCCAAAGGACTCAACATTTTTTTTATCTATAGGAGTGGGTAAAAAGACCGTTTCCTCTTCTGATAAAGAGCCTGTATGATAAGAAGTTGGTGTATTTTTGTTATCATATAGATAGACAACCATTTCTAGCTTCACCACCTTCCATACCTTGCCACAATCATATAGTTTTGTTAAATTGGGTAGGATAATTTCTCGTATTCTCGCCCAATTCGAAGCATAAGTTAACGCCTTAGGAACAATAAATCCCCCTTTGCCATTATCCTTGATTAATCTCTTCATTAAGAGCATAAAGAGTACCGCAGTATCAGTATTATTGATACCATAAAACCGACCAAAAAATTTTCTCTCCGTTGGCGTTAAACTCACTCCATACGGTGGGTTGCCTACCACCACATCAAACCCAACAAACGCTCCGCTCTTCTTGTCCAAGCTCTCCGGAAAGAGGTAGCGCCACTCAATATCGGCGGGTTTTTGCTCACTGGTCATGCCAAAGAGGATAGGAAATTCTTCCTTTTTCATCTTGGCAATCGCCTTATCTAGCGCTTTACGGTCTTTCGCACTACGGGTTTTGATATAGTCATGATGCAGTTGGGTATAACGCTTAATCACCTCGGGTAAGTTGCTTGTTAGTAAGTCATTATCATCTTGCTTATCCTCTAAACTAATATGATATAACAAGCTATTGCCCGTTTTAATATTAATGTCGATATTAGGTAGCGTCGCCATCGGCACGTACTCCCGCGTGCTTTTCAGCCTATCCAGGCTCGCCAACTCCTTCGTTGCATCCATGATATAATAGCTATTCTTCAACAGCTCAATCCACAACCGCAGCCGACATATCTCCACACTATTGGGGTTAATGTCCACCCCAAAGAGGTTATGCTCAATGATCTCTACTTTGGCATGGAAGAGCTCTTCTTGAAAGCTTTGTGTATGGCTATCGTACACCGTATAGTGCAGGGGTTTTTTCGTTGCGCTATTGAGGATCATAATTTCGTCGTTAAGCACCGATAGCGTTAAGCCATCTTTGGGGTGGATATGATCAAACATCATAAAGTCATAGCGGATACTAATCAGCTCATTCAGCGCCGAGACCAAAAAGTGTCCCGATCCCACCGCAGGATCTAGCACCGTCAAGCTACGAATAATGCCGTGGAGTTGCTTCTCCTCCTCCTCATCCATCTTCTTAAAGGCTTTTTTTAACGCGCTATAATCCGCAAAGTTCTCTTGCATTTCGGCATTCACCCGACCCACCAAGGCTTCTTGCATGCTCTCTTTACAAATATACGTGGTGATAAAGCTTGGCGTATAAAACGATCCGTCCTTATACCCGTTAAGCTTCTCAAAGACATTGCCTAACACGCTGGCATTAATCAGCCTACTCTCGATACCTTGCACCTTACTTTTGCCATCGGTCGTAAAGCTGTAGGCGCTCAAGAACTTTAAGAGGTACTCCAGCAACGGCATCTCCTTAACGCCCTCGTACGCCAACACCGATCCATGATCCCCTTTATACAACGCTAAAGGTTCATTGTCTAGCGTGGAGATCTCGTCCAAAATAATGCCATAAGCATCCTCTTCGTCCTCTCGATAAATCAGATCCACCCGTTTCATAAAGAGCGAGCTATTGAGATACGGGATATGCGTAAACGCACTCTTGATCCGCTCTTCGCGATGCTCTGGTTCTTGCGCCAACACCTGAAAAAAGAGATAATCCAAATCGCTCCAACTACCAATCGTCTCCGGATGATACGCCATAAAGGCGTAGTTCACCCGATTGCTCCCACTAGGATTCGATCGCACATTGACCAAGTGCGCCTCAAAGAGCTTCAAAAAGAGAATGCGGTTAATCCAGACGATTAAAACTTGAAAGGCCAGCTCATGGATCTCTTCGGTTGGCTTGACTCTAAATTTCTTCCTCAAGATATTGTAATATATCGAGTTCACCGCATCAGGGTTTGGCACGATAATCTTCATCTTCGCGCCATCGCTCTCCTTCTTTGCCTTCTCATCCACCTGCATCTCGACCTCTTTTAGCCCCATAACATGCAGCAGCTCATGATAAAATTTTGCATTGAGGCTATTAGCATCCAAATACGCGCTATGCCCCAGCCAAACAGGTGCAGAAAAAAAGTGATAGAGCACATTCCACTTCTCATCTTCAAGCGCCTCGATATCGTCGATGGGGTTCAAATCCAGCAGGTAGCACTTCTCTTTAAAGTGCTCTACACCAACTTCCGTAATGTAATCCTCGATAATAGGATAATTCTCTTGGCTGCTCTTAATGTCGCTCTGAACCTTCGCCAAATTTGTCTTAACACCATTATACGTAAAGGATTGCGTAACTAACGCGTAAAAATGTTCTTCTTTCCACACCAGCCACGTAAAGCCATTACTAATCATCACCTGTTTAATGGACATACTTCGCTGAAACGTGGGGGTGGTCTTCTTATCCTTAATGATTTCATTTAAGTAATAATAGATAAGTTGTTGCAACGCCTTCTTATTGAGATCTGCTAAAGAGACCATCTCCGATGTCTTGACTTTCTTACACTCAAGCAACGTAACCAGCGCATCACTACTATTCTTAACGATGAGGTCATAATTATCGCCTTTATTAAGGTCTAACTTACCGCCAAGCTCTTTGATAGGTTGCGCCATTAACTCTTGTATGGCATGCTCCACCGAACTTTCCGATAGCTTCTCTGCTTTGATTCTCACAATCTCTCGATGATAGGCCTTAAATCGCTTTAAGAAAGCATCTCTATCTACCGACTCAATCGCGCTATCCAACCAAGTTTGCCCTAAAAAATCTCTCAACGACTCCACACTAAACAGTTGATTACTCATCCTCTATCCTTTTTTCTCATTAACAATGTAACTCATTATAATGCACTCTTTCATCCACTGTCAAGACCTTTATCTTCCCCAGCATCACGAACACTTTCTTTATTTTTATCTCAATCATACCTTCTCCCTGCATGATTACGCCACAATCATTAAATATTTATACCAAAAGTGTTGATATTCTTATGAATATATGATAACATAGAGCTCTATATCAACAAGGAGTTATATATGTCTTCGCAAAAAGAACAATGGAGTTCCAATTTTGGCTTCTTAATGGCAACCATCGCGAGTGCGGTAGGCTTGGGTAGTATCTGGAAATTCCCCTATTTGGTGGGGAGCAATGGCGGTAGCGCCTTTATTATTATATATACAATATTGATTATTCTGATTGGTATTCTGGGACTAAGCGTAGAAAATAGTGTGGGTCGCTTTGGTGGCACCAACGTGGTGGATAGTTATGCAAAAATTCACCCCAAAGCCAAGTGGCTAGGAACCATCGCCCTCCTTGGGGCCTTTCTTGTCTTTCTTATTTACAGTGTCTTAGGTGGGTGGGTCTTGCATTATCTCTTTAAGCTTGGCACCTTTCAGCTACAAAATGTGGCAACCAGCACCTACTTTTCTAGCTTCATGCAAAGCGATGAGGCGTTGATCTGGCAGATTTTATTCACCCTAGCCACCATGTGGATTGTGGGGCAAGGGGTAGCCAAAGGTATCGAAAAGTATAGCACGGTGATGAATATCTTGCTCTTTGCCCTCATTATCTTGGTGGCGATAAGAGGTCTCTCTCTGCCCAACGCCAAAGCCGGTATCGACTTTCTCCTCAAGCCCGATCCAAGCGCCTTCAGCAACCCTAAAATCTGGCTCACCGCTACCGGTCAAGCGCTCTTTAGCCTCTCTTTAGGCATGGGCATCATGGTAACTTATGGTAGCTACGTACCCAAGCAATCGAAGATCCTAAAGTCTAGTTTAATCGTCAGCTTTTCCACCTTGATTATGGCAATCTTGATGGGCTTTGCTATCTTTCCCGCGCTCTTTGCCATGGGCTTTAGCCCCGAAGGAGGCGCAGGTCTCCTCTTTATCGTCTTGCCCGAGGTCTTTGCCAAAATGAGCGGGGGTACCATTTTTGCCGTGGCCTTCTTTGTCGCAACCTTCTTTGCTGCCATCACCAGTGCCGTCTCCATCATCGAGCCAATTGTCTCTTACCTGATGCACAAATTCAACCTATCGCGAAAAAAGGCAACCATCTCCCTTACCCTCATCACCTTAGTGCTAAACACACCTATTGCACTAGCACATGGACGCTTTAGTGGCTGGACGATTAACGGAAAGAATCTTTTTAACACCCTAGACTTTCTCACCGACTCTATTTTATTGCCACTCAATACGCTTATTGTCGTGATTCTTGCCGGCTGGTTCTGGAAAAAGCGTGGCTTCCTCACCGAGTTGAGTAACCAACATAGCTTGAAGTTGCCCTATCCAACCGTGCTCTTATGGATTGTGCGAATCCTCATTCCCCTCACCATCCTCATTATCGTCGGGGTAACGTTTTATCCCATAATAGTTAGCGCTAAGTAGAGCAAGCCTCTCTTATTGATAGTAAGAAGAAGAGTCTCGTTTGAGACTCTTCTTCTTTACTGTATTTATTGAGGAAAACAGATAAGCACGGCTAAGGAGTGTGGCATTAAGGTGTACGAGTAAGGATCAACCAGCTCCTCATAGACACCTTCGGGTAAGATATCGCGTGGACTAGGCAAGCCGGTATCGATTTTGAGCTTCCAGCGCATCTTATCGCTAGTGAGCGGAAAGTAAAAGGTCTTAGACTCATGCGTAGGATTGAACAAGATCATCACATCTTCAGACTCACTAGACAACCCCGTCGCCTCGCGCTCGCCAGAGTAGCGCACGCCCAACGCGTTATCTTGCTTATGCCACTTATATTGATGCCCGTCGCACCCAAACCAGATGATATCAGGCTTTGTACCGCCTGCAGGCACATAGCCCTTAAAGAATTCCTTACGACCAAAGACATTATGACGACGACGAAAGTGGATCAACTCCTTGGTAAATCGCATCAAATCGCTCTCTTCGCTCTTCGCCAGTTGCCAATCAAACCAACTTAGCTCGTTGTCCTGACAATAAGTATTATTGTTGCCATACTGCGTGCGCCCAAATTCATCACCCCCCAACATCATCGGCGTGCCTTGCGATAAAAAGAGCGTAGCCAAGAAATTTTTCATGCGCTGTTTACGAAATTTAAGAATATTCGGATCGCTACTCTCTCCCTCCACACCCGAATTCCAGCTCAAATTATTATCGGTACCATCGGTATTATTCTGTCCATTAGCGTAATTGTACTTATGCGAATAGCTCACCAAATCATGCAGAGTAAAGCCGTCGTGCGCCGTTACGTAATTGATGCTTAGATAAGGACGCTTGCCACTTGCGCCGTAGAGATCATGACTCCCCGCCACACGCGTGGCAAAGGCCGCTGCCATGTCGTAATCGTTGCGCCAATATCGACGCACATCATCACGATAGCGATCGTTCCACTCGGCAAAATTCTTTCCAGGAAAGTGCCCCACTTGATAGCCACCACCAGCATCCCAAGGTTCGGCAATCATCTTGACTTTCTGCAACACTGGATCTTCCATAATCGACCGCAACAGGGGCGGATTATCCAAAATATACCCACGACTATCACGCGATAAGATTGTGGCTAAATCAAAACGAAAGCCATCCACATGCATCTCCACCACCCAATAGCGCAACGAATCAATAATAAGATTGGTCATCACCTGAGCATAGCAGTGTGTCGTATTGCCCGTGCCCGCATAATTCCAATAATAGCGTTTATCTTCATATAGCATATAGTATACACTATTGTCGATACCCTTAAAGCTAACCACAGGCCCGTGCTCATTCCCCTCATGCGTGTGGTTGTAGACCACATCCATAATCACCTCGATGCCTGCTTTATGAAGCTCGCGCACCATAGTTTTGAATTCTATCACCTGATCGCCATCACGCGAGCCCACCGCATAGCGCGCCTTGGGTGCAAAAAATGACATGGTAGAGTAACCCCAGTAGTTGCGTAAAGGATGCTCCTCACTACCATTTTGCGCATACTCCATATCGTCAAATTCCATCAAAGGTAAAAATTCAACCGAAGTAATCCCCAGCTCCTTAAAGTACGGAATCATCTCGATGACCCCTAGGTAAGTGCCCGCGTAAGACTTCCCAGCGGTATGGGAGAGTCCTTTAAGATGCACCTCATAAATGACAGAATCTTGAAGTGGATAATGAATCGGGCGATCACCCTGCCAATCGAATGTGTCTTCATAGACAATCGACTTAGGGCGCTTCTCTTTGGTGAAAAAATCCCACTCAAAACTTCCCGTAACCGCCCGCGCATAAGGATCAAGCAACAAGAGAGAAGAATCGAAGCGATGCCCCAGCTGTGGTTGATGAATCCCATCGATATAATACCCATAAAATGCACCCAAAGGCAGATCGTGCACAAAAATATGCCAGACATCTCCTGTACGATTAAGCGTTGGATCTAATTGATATCGCTCTCTAGGTTCGTAATCTTGGGCTTTCGCGAAAATCGCCAACGCCACTGCCTCTGCATGATGACTGTAAATGGCAAAATTAACGCCATCTTTATGCACAGTCGCCCCCAATATTAAGGGCGATCCTGTACTTACCTCTCTTTCTTTCATATGCTATCCTTCTTTATTTAGGTTGCTCCTGATCCATCTGCCACCTGTATGCGCGTGAGGGTATAGACCGGTAACAAATGCACATCCACGCCATCGGGGAGAGGAAGACGCACCGCCCAGCCTGCCTGACCGGGATTTTTCTCCTCAAGTGGCTCACCACTCTCTTCATCATACATACTTTTTATGGTATAGGCAAGCGGTTTAAATTGATATGGACTTAAAATTTCGATCGTATCGCCGATCTTAAGCTTATGTTTAATCTCTAAGACAAATTCTTCTGGACGTAATTCTCGAATAAATCCCGCCGTACGATAGCTACTAGTGCTCACCGTGGTATGATATGCTTGGGCATCTTTACCGGCAAACCCATGAGCGAATCCTAAGGTATATCCGCGATTTTGCAAGGTATTAACCTCATCAATAAAGAGCTTCGCATCCCAATGTTCGGGGTCAGCAAACCACGCATCAATCGCATGACGATAGACGCGCGTAACGGCACCTGCATAATACAAACTCTTATTACGCCCCTCAATCTTTAGGCTATCAAACCCTGCCGATAAAACCTCATCCAACACCGGCATCAAGCAGAGATCCTTCGAGTTAAAGAGGTACGATCCATCCTCATCCTCAAAGAGCTCAAAGGGTTCTACCTCGCGCCCCTCTTGCTCGGTAACCACCAACTTGGTGCTGTAATTCTTTCGACACGCATGATTACACGCCCCACGATTGCCACTACGCGAATCGGTGTAGGCAGAGATAAGGCAACGTCCGGACATCGCCATACACATCGCCCCATGAATGAAGATCTCCACGCCAAAGTCGCCCACCTCTTCTTTAAGCTTTTTCGCCTCGGCAAGGGTCAACTCGCGCGCCAACACACAGAGATCTGCACCTTGTGCCTGCCAAAATTTCGCTGTGTGCGACGAACTGACATTAGCCTGTGTCGAAATGTGTAGTGAAATGCCCAAATTCGCCTCCTTCATATAGTTGAAGACCCCAGGATCGGCAATAATTAAGCCATCAGCCTTTACCGTCTGGGCAACCTCAACAAAATAAGCCAGACGCTTCTCATCGCTATCCTTGGCAAAGAGATTGAGCGTAAGATAGATCTTCTTGCCACGCTCATGCACATACGCCACCGCCTCTGCCAACTCCTCGGCGCTAAAGCCCGACTTCGCACGCAATCCCAACGCAGGCGCACCCACATACACCGCATCTGCTCCATAAAGCAACGCCACCTTAAGCTTAGCAAAATCTCCCGCCGGAGCCAATAGCTCGGGTTTTTTTATATTTTTTTGCACACTATTCCTTCCTTCAAAAATGTTCTACCCTAAACAAATTAGAGCTTATGCGCTAAAATGTCTAAGACTCTTGCTTCTTTACCTTTCCCCTCTTTTACTCAACCACGCTATACCTTATATAAAGTAAGCATCAAGGCTCGCGCTCCAAGATATCTAAAATCTTCGCTTCTTTACCTTCCACCTCTTTTAGTGCCTGTTGTAGCTTGGCCTGCTTCTTCTCCAAACTGGTGATTTTCCACTCGATGCTATTGAGAATCCAGAATTGAAAATGTTGCATCTTCTGCTGTTGGTGCATCAACATGAGCACCTTAACCGAAACCAACAACACCCCAATCTCGATAGATAAGTATTTAGAAAACCCCGGCACGAGATAGCCCATACCAAAGGTGCCAACCATAGCAATAATAAAAAAAATAGAGATCCACTTCTCCTTGCGCGCATGGCTAGAGCCACCAATCGCACCAAGCATCTTCTTCATGTTCTTTTGGTCGGCTTGATACTCCTTGATCTCCTCTTCGTAGTGCTGTAACAGCTCTTTTTCGTCCATATTCATACGCGCTCTCCTCTTTTATCGCAAGCCCTTGATGGCTTCATCAAAGGCACGTCCACGCTCAAATTCATTGCTGAAAAGTCCAAAGCTGGCCACCGCAGGGCTTAACAAAAGATCGACAGATTGATCGGCAAAGCGCGTGCGAAAATCATGCACAATCGCCGACAAATCGCTCCAGTTATGCGAAAATGCCACCCCTGAAGTATGCAAGATCGCCTCTAATGAGGCACTCGCCGTACCCTGCAAAAGATAGACATAAGCAACCTCTTTTAACCAAGGCAAGAGAATTACGACATTACTGCCTTTGTCTGCCCCACCTAGAATGAGCGCGAGTTGTTTGCTCGTCGTGCGATGGAATTTAATCGCCTCGATCGTCGCCTCGGGGATGGTGGCAGCGCTGTCGTTGATGTAACAGTGATCTCTATCCTCTGCGATCACTTGATAGCGATAGATCAACCCAGTATAGCTTGCCAATCGTGCTTGTATATCGTGAAAAGCCACCCCCATCAGATGCGCAATCCAGATCGCATTTGCCAGATTCACCCGTACCATCGCCACACTCGATACCGTAAGCGGAAAGACCCGCTCCTCAAAATGTTCGCGTATCACTAACGTCCGCTCATCACGCCAATAAATGCCATCAGCATAAATCGAAGGTAATGCGTTCTCGCTAAAGAAGGCAACCCGCGCCTTAATCTTGAGCAAAAAGTAGGGCATGTGTAGATCGTTTAAGGGAAGAATCGCCAAGGCATCTTGCCCTTGGTGCGCAAAAATCTCCGCCTTATCCTCGGCATAGGCGCGCATATCCCATTGATAGTAATTCAGATGATCAGCCATAAGATTTGTCAGCAGAGCGATCGTCGGCTTGAGCAAATCCTTGCCCGCAAGATCGCCCAGTTGCCAGCTAGAGAGCTCCAAAATGATCCGAGAATGAGGCTTATCCCAAAGCGCTTGAAGGTGAAACAACGGCGAGACGGTAATATTTCCTGCCAAAAAGCAGGCGTGAGGCTCCTCGGATAAAAGATGATAAAGTAAACTTACCGTGGAGGATTTCCCCTTACTGCCCGTTACTGCGATCATCTGATGCTGGTGCGTTGCCTGCATCGCTTGATATTCGTATAAAAAGAGCGAAATATCGCTCTCGATGCGCTTTGCCTGCGCCAAAAAGGGCGAACTCTTATGTACTCCCGGATTCTTAATCACGATATCCGCATCGATAAAATCCTGCATTGCATGAGGCATCCCCAACTTCCAAATGATGTTAGGATAATGCGCCAGACGCGCCACATTCTCTTGGAGAACCTCCTGACTACGCAGATCGCTAACAATAATCTCTGCCCCCGCCTCAGCTAGATATCGCGTCGCAGCGATGCCCGAGCCATGCGCATAAAGCCCATAGCCCATCACCACCACGCGCTTGCCTTGATACGCTTGCGCTCGATACGCCTCTACATCAAATGCCATCATCTCTCTCCCATCGTCACCCAAAAGATGCTCCCATATTACACCACATCGGCGCTACTCTTATCATCTAAATATTGATAGTAACTCGCCACGCGTTGGGCTATCGAGGTACCATCTAACTGACAAAAGCGTAATAAGTCGTCTCGACTCCCATGTGGCAAGAGCGAGCTCTCCACACCTAGGTGCAAAAAGCGCGGACGCTCCTGCGCCATGCTCATCAAACTAGCCAACTGCACGCCCCAGCCACCATCCACCACCGCCTCTTCCAGCGTAACCACCAATGAATACTTCGCCAATAACGACTGCCAATACTCCACATTGAGTGGCTTAATAAAGCGCGCATGACAATGATCCACAGCAATATTACGCTCACCCAAATATTCAATCGCTCGCTCCACCTCGATTGCCAAAGAGCCCAAGCTTACCAGTAAAATCGCGGCATCCTCAACCCGATGCCAGAAGACTCCCACGCCCAAGACCAAAGGCTCAAGCGGAATCTTCAACTGCGCATCAGGAATCTCTGCCTTGGCGTAGCGAATCACCACCAATGTTGACTGCTCGCTTGCCCAGCTAAGCATCAGCTTGAGCTCTTCTCCTGATGCTGGTGCCAAAAAGATAAGATTCGGCAAGCTCTGGAGCAACGCAATGTCGTAAACCCCTTGATGACTCTCGCCATCACCCGCCACCACCCCCGCCCGATCTAGGGTGATAATCATCGGTAGACGTTGCATCACCACATCATGAATCACCTGATCCACCGCCCGCTGTAAAAATGTTGCGTATAGTGCCACCACCACGCGCTTACCTGCCAACGCCAAGCCACTAGCAAAAGCCACCGCATGCTGTTCGGCAATCCCCACATCATAGCAACGCTGGGGCATCAGCTTCTCTAACTTATCCACCCCCGTACCACTAGGCATCGCCGCGGTAATTGCTACGACATCCTCATGCTTTTGGGCAAGCCCAACCAACGCCTCGCTAAAAATCTGCGTATAAGAAGGCGCACTCGCCTTAGCCTGCCCCTTACCAGTAATCCCATGATAGGCAATCGGATCGATCTCGGCTGCCGGATAGCCTTTGCCCTTTTGCGTCTTTAGGTGGATAAGTAGAGGACGTTGCACCGCTTTTGCTTTCGTAAAGAGATCGACCATCAATGCGCAATCATGCCCATCGTAGTCGCCCCAATACTCAAAGCCAAGGGTGGTGAAAAAATTTCTATCCTCCAAGATCGCCAAATGCTCATGCAACGCACCACAGCCGGGGGCAATCGACATCTGATTGTCATTAAGGATAACAATAACCGGTAAGCCCATCGCCCCAATATGATTAAGCGCCTCAAAGGCGATACCACCGCTCAAACCCGCATCGCCAATGATGGCAAGCACCCGTTCCTGTTTACGCATCTCTAACGCTTGCCCAGCCACCATTCCGGCAGCCACACTCAAGCTCACCGAAGCATGCCCACTCGAGAGAATATCATGCTCGCTCTCTTGCGGACGCGTAAAGCCCGATAATCCCCCAAATTGACGTATGCTTGCAAACGCTTCGCCCCGTCCGGTGATAATCTTGTGCGCATAACATTGATGCCCCACGTCAAAGAGAAATTTATCTCTTGGTGAGTTAAAGACATAATGGAGCGCCAGTGTCAACTCAATCGTGCCTAAGTTGCTACTAAAATGCCCGCCACTCTCCAAAAGCGACTCTACCATCGCACTCCTCATCCGCTGAGCAACATCGGCAAGTTGCTGGGCAGGGAGACTTTTTATATAAGCAAGAGGAAATTTACCCTCAAGAATTTCATTATTGTTCATCATTCCTTCCATCATCACGGTTTATTTCATAAGTAACTAATGCGATATGTCTGTTTTTCGCGAAAACCCACCGACTGATACAGTCGTAATGCCGATCGATTCTCCTGCTTCACAAAGAGCACAAGTGCTTTATTGCGAACAATATATAACTGAAAAAGATGATAAAATAAAATCTTGGCTAAGCCCTTGCCTCGCAATCTGGGGGTGGTATAGACCCCTGCTACCTGATCATACGCGCGACCTGCCACATTGATAGAAGCCTTGCTCAAAATATGCTCTTTGTACTGCAAGTGATAGCCCTCTTCTTGCGTTAAACGCCGACGAAAATGCGTTGCGATGGCATTCTCGCTCAAGAGGTGGTGCTTAGCAACCATCACCTCCTCTTGTTGATAGCCAATCTCTAAGGTTAATAATGTCGAAAAATCAGCCAATGTACTAGGTACAAAATCAATCGCATCAGGGGTTACCAATGAAAAATTTCGCATCGCCTGAGGATTTATCGTCATCGAGAAGTAATTAACCCCGATAAAATGCATACTACGTTCATAGCGTTGCTCCAACCAAAAGAGCTCCGTAGGCGTACCGATCAGGCAATAGGGCTTAGGCCACTGCGCCAAAATCAACCACGCGCCATCGGCACCCAAGGAGAGCGTGGTGGTGGCATCTACCAGTAAACGCGCATCTTTGTCTAGTGCGATAACCCCGAGCAACTCTCCCGAATGGTGATACGCCAAGAGGATATATTTGCGTAGCGCCACCTCCTGACACGCGCGATAAACCCAATGGGCAAGGTAGAGATGCGCCCACTCGCGCTTCTCAAAATAAGCCAAAAGAGCGCACTCATCGGCATCGCTTTGCCAGTAAGACCAACGTATCACCAGAAGAGATCCTATAAGGTTAAGGTGCGCTGGGTGTCGATATACGCGCCGGCCATATGCGCTGTCAACGCGCCATCGGCACAGGCAGTAACCACCTG
This sequence comes from Entomospira culicis, assembly GCF_028748145.1. NCBI lineage: Bacteria > Pseudomonadati > Spirochaetota > Spirochaetia > Spirochaetales > Spirochaetaceae > Entomospira > Entomospira culicis. Next base: position 1,045,024 of record NZ_CP118181.1, read on the forward strand.
ACGAAAGTGCGTATTACGCACATCGCCTGCCACATAGATGCCCTTAACCGAGCTCTCTAACTTAGAATTGGTGATAATGTATCCGCTCTCATCTTTATCCAAATAAGGGAAGAGTTCGGTTTGCGGATAGGTGCCAACAAAGATAAAGACCGCACCAAATTCTTCCTCATAGGTGCGCCCGCTCTGATTCTCAAGAAGAACCACGCGCGAGACCTTTTGTTCCCCCTGAATCTCCTTGAGCTCGGTAAAGGTGCGAATCTCGATCCGCGGATTGGCTTTAACCTGCTCCACCAGGTAATGTTGCGCGCGGAATTTATCACGACGATGAATCAAAACAATTCGATCGCTCAAGCCACTTAAAAAGAGCGCATCAGAAAAGGCCGTATCGCCACCACCCACCACCAAAATCGGCTGATTCTTAAAGAAGGGACCATCGCACGTCGCACAATAGCTTACCCCCTTGCCCAAAAATGCCTCCTCCCCCGGAACGCCCAACTTAGCATACTTCGCCCCCGTAGCCACAATTACCGCATAAGCCTCATAAATATCGCCATTGGCTAGCTCGATAACATGCTTATGTGATTCCTGATAGACCCGATGCACCATGCTCAAGACAAACTGCACCCCAAAATTCTTTGCCTGCTGTTCCATCGCACCAGCAAAACCAAAGCCGTCAATCGCTAAGATGCCCGGATAATTATCTAGCATATCAATAAGGAGGGTCTGCCCTCCGCTCATTGCCCCGTCAAAAACCACACACGAGAGCCCTGCACGCGCTCCATACTGACCTGCGCTTAATCCCGCAGGACCTGCTCCAATAATTGCTACATCAATCTTTATTCTCATTGCTCTGCCTCATCCATTTCTATGTTCTTTATAACTCTAAGGTAACACCGATTCGCCAGAAGACCAAATCATAAAGGAGCGATAGCCCTTTTTATAAAGATCCTCTGGCAAATCGGCGCTAGAGAGATAGCGCGTGCGCACCTGCATAGCAACCACTTCTTGCGCGCCACTAATGTTTGCCTCTAACACGATAAAATACGGGTAACCGTTGGCAATCGCCTCTTGACGTGATGTATCAATTGCTAAGAGAAAGGGCCAACGCCTAGAGTCATCGTTATGGAAAATAACCATATTGATGCTCTCGTTAAGTGCCTCGTTATGCACCAACCGTAACCGCGCTTCGGCTTGTAAATCTACCGCCGTAGAGGGCGAGAGCCATGCTTGTCGATACTTTTTTTTCAGCGTAGCTACCTCAAAATACTTCACATCGCTATCTAATTGTGAGTTGAGAAGCGCATAGCCACTGGCCTCACTCTCTTCATTATAAAAGAAGGCCATCACAAAGTAGCCGCTGCGAGCGCCACTACGATCAGGGGCGCTGGCGATCTGCACATCTTGCCCGCGTAAATTAAAGACCGTCGCCCACAACGCAAAGGCCGCGGGGTTAAACGTAATCGCCTCACGGTGCAAGAGAATAAAGTGCGAAAATCCGAGCTTATCGGCAAGATCAGCAGTTGCGCTTAGCGAGGCGCTCTCCAAATCAAGCTTAAAATCGTTGACCTCAACCATTAGCGCATAAAAATTAGGGTAGCGACTAACCACCGGCGAGAGCTCTTCAAAATCATAGTAGCCACTCTCCACTTGCTTAGGACTAAAAATTAGTAATCCCAACAGCAATAGCGTTAAGCCGGCAACCAAAAGGAGAATTTTATTGATATGTTTCATAGACGTTAGGGTTATCTTCACTGTGTACGCTCGCTTTAGTATCCCAGCCGAAAGCTAAGAAAGCCAACGCACAAGGGAATCACCAGATTGTCAAAACTCTTTAGGGGTAAGGCCTCGATAAAGGTGGTTAAGAGCGCGACCCAAAAGCTGGTGGTAAGATCGCCCTTGGTTAAGACGTAGCTGGCTGCCAAGACGACAAGAAAACAGCTAAGCGATCCTTCGATGCTCTTACCTCGCAACAATTTAGGACGATGTCTCCCAAAGAGACGCCCCACCAAACTCGCAATACCATCGCCAAAGGCAAGCGCTGCCACGGCCAATCGGGCGGCCACCGTAGGAAAAAGGAGAAAGGCGCTCATAATGCCCAACGAGAGCGTAATGGGCCCCAAGGCAGGACGCTCATCCTCACTGCCACGCTTAACCAAGGCAACCAACTGCGTGATCAATGATGTTCCCCCTAAAATCAAGCGAATGCTCTCCCCCACGATAAAGATAATAGTGATGATGGCTAAGCCCCAAATCAAGAGCGGTTCGCTATAACGCGCCACAAAAATAGATAAAACACTGGCCATGTGAATGAATTTTCGTAAAAATTCCTGTTTTGCTACTTGCCAAAAAGTACTAGGCTCTCCTTGATGCACGCTTGCTTCCCCTATTTTTCCATCCACTATTATTATATCGCATGCAATCCCTAAAAATCAAGGGGATTTATCACTTTTTACTCAATTAAATTCCTATTTCGATCGATAAGGGAGAGAGTGAAGAGTTCGCGATTTGCCTTGCTAAAAGTTTATGACTGGGCAATTTTTTTGCCTAGTGTGCGTCAAGCGACGCTACGCTTTAACCTGCTCACCAAGGAGCGCGGGTTGCAGATGCTTAGCATTAGCGACCAGAGTTTGCGCGCCTACAGCCACGACGTAAGCATGGCGCAAGTGCTAATCTCATACAATGCCAAGGGATATGCCCAGTTGCACGCCGTGGCGCAACACTATCCTTTTAGCCTGATTCATCACGATCTCGCCCGCCTCGCCCGTATCTCGTTGTGGACAGAAGCTCTGCTTCTCACCTATCGCGGGGCAGAAGAGAGCCAATTCTTTCTCTTTTACTACCACCTGCTTCAGTGGCTTAACGATCCCACCCTCGCGCCTGAACTGTTAGATACGCCCTTCTTTTACTACTCGCTGGTGATTCACGGGGTGCTACCTAGCCACCTTGCCGAGGCACCAAGCTTTGCGCAATTGGTCGACTACGATAGCCAAACGCGCCGAGCCATCCTCCACGCATGGGCAGAGAATCGCCCCAAACGCGATGCCATTCGGCAGGCCTTTCTCGCCATGCTCCCCCGTGCGCCAAAAAGCCTCGCAAGCCTTAGCCGCTATGACTAAATACCTCGCCATCCTCCTAGTGCTTTGCACGCCCCTGTCGCTATGGGCAGAGGCAAGCATCGAGATCCTCGGCTGGTCAACCTCGGGGAAACTTGCCCTGCAGATTGTCCATGAAAATCCCTTTAACGGCTACGACGCAAGCTATCTGCTTGTCAACCTACTAGACGATGAAGTGATTGTCCAATTTGATGTGATGAATAAAGATAACAGCGCCGAACATGCCAAAAATCTCCTTACGCGCCAGTGGCAAGCACCCTTTCAAATCCAGATGACCCAGCACCAGATACGCCCCGCCGGCAACCATGCGCTACGCGCCACCTTTAGCGCCGCCGGTAAGAGCTTCTCGCTTGCCCACGAAGCGCACCAACTGATTCTGCGCCAAGGCAAGAGCCAGAAGATTGTGGCACAAAACCTCGCCCACAACGCAGAGCTTATCGCCAGCTACCTAAGCCCCCACGAGAGCCGTATCGCCATCATCGTCAAAGAGCATCAACGCATCCGCATCTTGGGGAGCAACCTCTTGGTGGGCTTTAGATAAAATTTATCATTTTATAAAAATTTTTCTTGACAAGATAAATATACCCGTGGTAAAATTAAAGTATCAATTTTTTAGAAGGAGGCATATTATGCCAAGACCAACATCGAGCGAAATGCGTGCAACTGTTTTAGAATTCCTTAAAAACGGAGAGCAACCCCTAAAAGAGATTCACAAGCATATGTCTAACAAATTTCAGTTAGACGAAGAAGATACCCGTAAAATTTACTACCCTCTTACAGGCATCATGGATCAGTTAAAGAAATCCCATCTCACGAACAACCCTAGATGGGGAGTATGGGAGCTAACCAACGAAGGTAGCGATAGCGAGCAATTAGCCGAGGTGGAAGCATTGCCTGAAACTAAGCTTGGAGACGAACTAGTGGATGCTGATATCAAATTTACCGAGGATCTTAACAAGGGTTTACTGGAAAAAATCAGCACAATGAACCCCTATGCCTTTGAACACTTGGTTGGAGCTTTATTTGAAGCCATGGGGTACGAGGTAGAAGTAACGAAGGGATCTGGCGATGGCGGTATCGACGGATTCATCATAAGAGATGAACTAAAACCAGAAAATATTTGCTTCCAAGTAAAACGCTACAAGTATAACATTTCCGTTGAAGCTATGAGAGCATTCGCTCATACCGTTACAAAAAATAAAGCAAGACTAGGCATTTTCATTACTTCTGGTAGCTTTGAGTCTGGTGCTATTAAAGTCGCCGAAGAAGATAAGATTGAACTCATTGATGGAAATCGTCTTGCTAGCCTTTTGATTAAGTACAATATCGGTGTAAAAACCCATACCATCAAAACCCTCGATGAGGATTATGAACACTTCAAAAAATAGAATCGACAAGAAAGCTAGCTGCTTTTAGTTGATTTTTTCGCTTTTATCGGCTATCATCTAAGGATAGAATCTTATGAACAAAGGATGATAGCATGATTATTTTAACATTGAACTGTGGTAGCTCCTCGGTTAAGTACCAAGTGTACGACTGGGCGAACAAAGACGTATTGGGTAGTGGCGTGGTAGAGCGCGTGGGGCAGAGCCAGAGCGACCTTGAGTACAAGAGCAAGGGCAAAGACGAGCTTGTGGCAAAGCGCCCCTGCCCTACCCACAAAGAGGCGATTGCTTGGGTAATGGAGAGCATTCTCGACCCAACCTACGGCTGTATCACCGATATTAACCAAGTAACGGCGGTGGGGCATCGCATTGTGCATGGGGGTTCGGTCTTTACGCAGTCGGTGGAGATTACCGATGAGGTGCTTGCCCAGTTCAAAAAGGTTGAGCCACTTGCTCCCCTCCACAACCCTGCCAACATCATGGGCGTTGAGGCAGCGCGAGCGCTCTTGCCTAAGGTTACGCACTGTGCCATTTTGGATACCGCGTGGCATCAGACCATGCCCGATACGGCATTTATGTATGCCTTGCCTCATGCGTGGTATGATAAGCATCAGGTGCGTCGCTATGGTTTTCATGGATCGAGCTTTTTGTACACCTCCAAACGTGCGGCACTGCTCTTAGGGAAACCTGCTAATCAAACTAATCTTGTTATCTGTCATATTGGCAACGGCGCTTCGGCGTGTGCGGTAAAGAACGGCGTGAGTGTGGACACCAGCATGGGCATGACGCCCCTAGAAGGCTTGGTGATGGGATCGCGATCGGGCGATATTGACCCCGCGATTATGCCCTACATGGCGCGCGAGGCGGGCATGAGCATCGATCAACTCGACGCAGCCTTGAGTAAAGAGAGCGGATTGTTGGGCATTACCGGGCGCTTTACCGATCGTCGTGATGTAGAAGATGGCGTTGCCAAGGGCGAGGCCGATTGTATCTTGGCGCAGAACATGGAAATTTATCGCATTAAGAAGTACATTGGCGCATACGCGGCGGTGGTGGGGCCAGAGCTAGATGCGATTGTCTTTACCGCGGGCGTGGGCGAATTTGGGGCGGATATCCGCGCTGGTGCGCTTATCGGGATGGAGCACTTGGGCATCAAGGTAGATCTCGCCAAGAACAAACTTGCCATGACGCGCAACGCCGAGACGTGCATTAGCGCCGACGACAGCAAGGTGAAAGTCTTTGTGATTCCGACCGACGAAGAGATTGTGATGACCGAGGACACCGTAGCCATTAGCAACGGCACGTACAAACCGCACACCGAGTATCGCTACATTTTTGAAGAGGCCAGCTATGTAAACAAGGCGCGCGAGGCGGGCTTGCCCAAAGACCTCACCAAGCGCCCCGGACTAGATAAAATTATCGCCCAGCCAAAAAAGTAGCAGGGTAAGCAAAGAGGCACGATTGTGCCTCTTTTTTTGTTGACAATCTGTTATTAACATGATACAATTTAGTTAATCAATCTTAAAAAGAGGTTTTATATGTCTGAAAATGAGAAAAAAAATAATCCAATTAATCTAAAAATTGAAATGAAGAACTGCTTTGGTATCGGCTCATTGAATCATACCTTTCAGTTTGATGATGCACACAATGTATCACTTATTTATGCATCTAATGGAGTGATGAAGACATCTTTTACAAAAACCCTTTACCTATATAGAGACGGTAAAGAAAAGGATATCACATGCTTAGATTCAAATGAAAACTCAACAGTTACCATAAGTGGTAGCAAATTTGAACGATTTATGTTAACAGTTTTACCTCCTACTGCAAAAAATTTAAAAGATTTAACTCAATCTATCATTAATACTGATGAAGACTTAAAAGGAAAAAATAAACCCACGCATCTTACTCAAAATATGATATTTCATTATTTAGGCAAGAATATAGACAAAAATCAATACACTACAGATAGCGCATACAAAGAATATATTAATAATCAAGTTGAAAAAATTACACTTGACTACGATAACAGTTTAATAATGCAATTAAATGATGACATGCAGCAGTTTTTCACAAATCTAATATCCTTAGATTATAATTCTGGTTCTATATTAAAATATGACTTCAAGATAGAAAGTATACAAAAAAATAATTCTACTATTTCTATTAAAGAAGCATCGGAAATACTATCAGAAGGAGAATTTACAATATTGAAAATGCAAGAACTAATGCGCTTAAATAAATACACAGAAGCAGTACATCCTTCGTATGTAATTATTGATGACATCGTTGACTCTTTTGATTATGGCAGCAAGCACGCCGTTATTGAATACCTCATATACCTAGCAGAAAAAAAGAGAGAGAATACAAACCAACCACTCTTCTATCTTATCCTCCTCACCCATAACTACGATTTTTATCGTTCGGTCTACTCCCGACTAGGCGATGATCGCTGCAAAGGCTACAGAGCCACAAGGAATAATAATGCGGAAATTATAATCACAAAAGCAAACTATTTCAGAAATTTCTTCAATGGTATGATTCTTAAAAAATTAAAAAAATCAAAGGAAGAAAACGAGATCAATAAACATCTTGTTGCAGCCATTCCCTTTGTTAGAAATTTAGCCGAATATCAAGGGGATGAATGTAGTGTAAGCTTTTTCACAAAACTACTGCACATAAAAAAAGAGACAAAAGACATTACCCTATCAAAGCTCATAAGTCAAGTATTACCAGACCATAATCTATCAGCAAACAATGAAAATAAAAAAGCCTTAGATGTAATCTACCATGTAGCTGATAGTATAATTTCCACAGAAGAAATGGCATTTGAACAAATTATAGACAAATTAGTTCTTGCCATTGCTATTCGCCTAAAAGCAGAAGAATTTATGATATCCAAGTTAGGTGATGATTCTACAGATGACATTGAGGAAAATCAAACCAGAGAGCTTTTTAAGAAGTATCACAAAGAATTCTCCGATCATCAAACACTGCAAAAAGTTTTAATCATCACGCCCGAATTTATTCATATTAATGCCTTTATGTATGAACCACTCATTGATACGCCCATTGATGTGCTCGTCACGCTATACAAAGAAGTGTCAAATTTAAAGTAACGTAGTGTAACCTATGTCTCTTTTTACTAGATATTACATTGCGATTACTCGCGATATGTGCTATACTGTTGACACTAAAGAAAAACGAGGTATTCATGTATCTATCTATTGATGAAATTGCCGATCGGGCGCGAAGTTTTGTCTACGATTGGCAAGATTATGAAGGAAAAGAGATTGCCGAAGCGCAAACCTTCTGGAATGATCTCTTTATGGTGTATGGCAGACATCGGCTTAAATTGGCGAGCTTTGAGGCTAGCATCAAAAAAATGACGGGATCCAGTGGGCGTATTGATGTCTTTTGGCCAGGACAGTTATTAGTGGAGCAAAAAGCGCCACATGTTACCCTAGATGATACGGTAATGCAACAGGCCGTAGGCTATGTGGAGGTGTTGCCTGAGGCGGAGAAGCCAAAGTTTGTAGTATTGTGCAATTTTCATCAATTTAAGTTACTAGAGCGTGCCAGCGGAGAGATCACAGAATTTAGCTTAGCTGACTTTGCCAAGCATTATTATCAAGCCTTTATGTTTATTGCCGGCTATAGCGAATTTATCACCTATCAAGAGGAGGAAATCTCGCTACAGGCGGCAGAATTACTCGCGAAACTCTACACGGCTATTGAGGATGGGGATAATCAGCCATCGCTAGAGCTTAACTTTTTCATGGTGCAACTGCTCTACTGCTTTTTTGCCGACCATACCTCTTTATTTACGGATAGTAAATCAGCACGCCCTTTTCAACATTACCTAGAAAAACATAGTAACCCAGACGGGCGAGATTTACATAATCATATTAGAGAGATCTTTGAGGTTCTCAATACGCCCAAGGAAGAGCGAGATGCCCGCTTACCAGATGATTTAAAAAGTTTTCCTTATGTCAATGGCGACCTTTTTGCTGACACTAGCTATCGCCTATACAGCAATGCAACGATCCGAGAACGTCTCCTAGAGGTGGCTAATTTTAACTGGGCAGATATTAGTCCGGCTATCTTTGGCACGCTCTTTCAAACCATTACCGACCCCAAAACCCGCCAAATACGAGGCGAACACTACACCAGCGAGACCAATATTTTAAAAGCAATTAATCCGCTCTTTTTAGATGATTTAGAACAAGAGTATGAGCTCTGTAAGGAGAATCTAGCTGACCTAACCCAGTTTATCGAGAAGCTAGCAAGCATAACCGTACTAGACCCCGCTTGTGGTAGTGGTAACTTTTTAGTAGTGGCCTATCGTGAGCTACGGGAACTAGAGCTGAAGGCACTAAAGCACTTGCATAAAGATAAACGCGAACGCCACATGATACAAGAAGCCATGCACGCGCAAATTAAGGTGAATGTGCATCAATTTTATGGCATAGAGATTGAGGCACTGCCTAGCAAGATAGCCCAACTCGCGCTATGGCTAACCGACCACCAAATGAACATGCAAGTGGTATCAACCTTTGGCTTTAACTATACCCGACTACCACTTACCGCAAGCGCCACCATCTGGAATAAGAATGCCTTAACCTGCGATTGGAATGAACTTATTAATGCCAAAAAGTTAAACTATATTGTGGGTAATCCGCCTTTTTATGGAGCGCGCAAGCAGACCAAAGAACAGCGCACAGAAATGAAGAGGCTCTTCCGTGAGGTTAAGGGCGCAAGTCAATTAGATTATGTCGCCTGCTGGTATCAGAAAAGTGTAGAGATGATGCAATTGAACGACAAAATTAAAGGTGCATTGGTTAGCACCAATAGCATTACGCAAGGAGCGCAAGTCTTTCCATTGTGGCATCGATTGATGAGAGAGGAAAATCTACACATTCACTTTGCACACCGCACGTTTAAATGGTTTAACGAGGCTAAAGATAAGGCACAAATCCATTGTGTGGTTATCGGCTTTGCACGTTTTCCGATAGAAAAAAAGCGTCTTTGGGATTATGATATAATCACGAATAAAGAAGGCGAAAGAGTAGAACAAGTCTCCGAGCGGAAGTCTGCGTTAGCGATTAATCCCTATTTGGTCTTTGATGACGAAATGATTATAGTGCAAGAGCTAAAAACACCGCTCGACCCAACATCGCCGAAAATGGCCTTTGGAAGCATGCCTAACGATGGCGGACATCTACTCTTTAGCGCGGAAGAGAAGCAAGCATTTTTAACACTCGAGCCTAAAGCCGAACCATTCTTTAGAAGAGTGATGGGTTCTGATGAATTCCTCAATAGTAAAGAACGCTACTGCCTGTGGCTACTAGATGCCAACCCTTTAGAGCTAGCCAAGATGCCCCACGTTATGGCGCGAGTAAACGCCGTGCGAGAATATCGATTAAACAGTAAAAGAGAAGCAACCCGTAAATTAGCCGATACCGCTCACCTCTTTGGCGAAATACGCCAACCAAGTGCAAAGTATATTATTATTCCTAGTGTTAGCTCTGAACATCGTGTATACTCACCTATGGGCTATCTGGATAAAAATACTATCATGACAAACTCTGCATTCTCTTTAGAAAATGTTACACCTTACCTCTTTGGCGTACTCTCCTCTCGTATGCACCAAGTGTGGCTTGCTAGCGTGGGTGGACGTATGAAAAGTGATTACCGCTATAGTGTGGGATTGGTATACAACACGTTTCCCTTTCCCAGCAAGCCCACGCCTGCCCAGCAAGCTAAGGTGGCAGGTCTTGCCCAGCAGATGCTAGAGGTGCGCAACAAGTATCTTAGCCAAGGAGCTACGCTGGCTAATTTATACGATAAGAGTAAATTTTATCTTTATCAAGATTTAGTAAAGGTACATAGAGAGCTAGACAAGGCCGTGGAGCGTTGTTATCGCAAAGAGCCTTTTGATGCCTCGCTCTCGAACATGGATCGCATCACATTCCTCTTGAGCCAATACAAGCTCTACACCGATACGCTCTTTCACCCCGCAGATGATAACGAAAAACCCATTAATTAACAGGAGAAAACTATGATTGAACCAAAAATATATTTCATACCATTTAGTGAAATTGACTTAAATGATCCTTTTTTTGACTCCTTACGAAAAGACTATCTAGACTTTGAACAATGGTTTACCAAGAAAAGTAAAGCCCCTCAAGAAAAAGCTTTTGTAACCTATAATCAAGAAAAAAGAATTGAAGGCTTCATGTATTTAAAGCGCGAAGAAATGCCTGTTGGTGATGTTGAACCACCTATCAACTTTTCAGGAAAACTCTTAAAAATAGGCACGTTTAAAGTCAATGGACATGGTACAAAATTTGCCGAACAATTTATTTTTATTATGTTCTCTCAAGCAATAAAGAACAATTATGACAAGATATATGTAACTGTCTATGCTAATAAACAAGAAGGCTTAACCAAGCGTCTTCAGCTGTTTGGCTTTACAACCTACGGCGAAAAAAATGGGGAAACCGTACTCATTAAAAATTTACAGTACGATAATAGCCAGTCTCATTACTTCAATTATCCCCTTATCCAAGCAAACCGATTCTTTTTACTTGCAATTTATCCTCAATGGCATACGTCATTGTTTCCTCAATCAAAGTTAAAAACAGAAAAAAATCATAAACATCTAGACTTAACCTCCAGCAATAGTATCACTAAAATTTATATAGCGTTTTATCCATACGAGTTAAAAACAGGTGATGCAGCAATCATTTATCGTACATCAGAAGACAATAAGTCTGCCCGCTATTGCTCTGTCGTAACATCTTTATGCATCGTGGAGGAGGTTAAGTATAAATATGATTTTAAGGATGTAGAAGCGTTACTTGAATACTGTAAAGGTCGCTCGGTATTTTCAGATAGTGATATTCATGGGTTTTGGAAGAAAAATACGCTAATAATCATCAAACTCCTTTATATTACCAATTTCCCTAAAAAACCTACCAGACAAAATTTATTAGAAAACAATATTATTAATAAAGAGCCAATTCGTTGTTATCCCATAAGTAAACAGCATGCAATGTGGATTTTAGAGCAAGCCGAACTTCCAACGACTCATTATATTCAAAATTAGCTTGATGAAACATGGAGAAAGTAATTTGAAAGAATGTCAAGAAACAGCTAACATTGTTTTATCGATAAAACCACAATATGCATCTTTAATTTTATCAGGAGAAAAACGTTACGAATATCGTAAGAGTATTCCAAAAAAGAAAATCGCCCGAGTCTACATTTATGTAACATCACCAATAAAAAAAATTGTCGGATACTTTACTGTAGAAGAAATTATCTATAAACATGTTGATGATCTCTGGCAAGAAACTTCTGCTACAGCCGGTATCTCTCAACACGATTTTTATATCTATTTTAAAAATAGAAATCATGGCTATGCATTTAAAATAAAGAAAGTTTTTCACCTAACTAAACCCAGAAAATTAAAAAGTGTCGCTCCTCAATCTTTTCATTATATATAGGACTCAACTATAATGAAAATTTCGTACGATAAGTATATTATCCATTTCTTAATGAAAAAGTAAATGTGAAAAAACATGCCTAGGGGATGCTACAAACATGTCTAGCGCTCGTAACATTCTTGCATACCGCGTGTAACATCCATGTATCGCTCATGTTCATCATAAGCGCACTTACCACACGAAAAAGCGAACCACAACCAAGGATCTCCCCTCATAGTGGTTCGCTCTCATCGCCGGTGTAAAGGGGCTAGAGGCTATTTTTGCTCTCGCCCGTAGTTAAGAATTCGTGCAAATTCTCAAAGCTCTGCTCTATCATATTACGGCAAGCCTCCTCGGTATTACTGCCCACGTGTGGCGTAATCAGTGCGCGCGGGTAGAGCTCCACCAGCGCCCGAAAGGCGGGGTTGCTAATTGCATCGGGGCTAAATGCTTTATTAAAGAGCGTCGCCTCATCTTCTAACACGTCGGTGGCAAAGCCTGACAAATGCCCACGTTGCAAGGCGTCTACAACCGCTTGCGTGTCGACAATCTCCCCACGCGCGGCGTTCACCAAGAGCGCGCCCTTGGGTAGCTTAGCCAGAAAATCAGCATTCACCAGATGGTGGTTCTGCTCTTTGATGTACGGCATGTGCAAAAAGAGAAGTTCGGCCTTTGCTAGCACCGCCTCGTTGTTTGCCAAAAGTTCGACACGGCTTTGGGCTTGCGCGCTGGGGTAGGGATCCCATCCGTAAAGTTGACTCACGCCAAAGCCTCGCAAAATAGAGGCGGTGGTAAGACCAATCTTGCCTAGCCCCAAGATGCCCACCTGCATGTGGCGAATCTCTTTGCTAAAGTAGCTGGGGTTTACCCGAAAATCTCCCGTACTGGTAGCCGATACCGTGCTTGCCACATTACGCACCAGCATCATCGCGAGGGTTACGGCCAACTCGGCAATGGCATTGGGGGAGTAGCCCGGTACGCGCGCGAGGGTAAAGCCCAGCGCCTTCGCCGCCGGAATATCGATGTGGTCGATGCCCACCGTACGCGTCAGCAGATACTTTACCCCTAGCGCTTGCATTTTTGTGAGGTTATCGCCCTTGGCAGGACAATTGCCTCGCAACAAGACGGCCTGATGCCCTGCGACCAGCTCAACATTATCGGCAGTGAGCAACTCTTTTACTAGGGTAAGCTGAAATCCATAACGGTTAAGTTGATGAAAGAAGGGCTGTTCGTTCTCTCTTGCCCCGTAACAAATCATTTTTATCTCTGTATGTTGCATATCTATGCTCCTCATCTCTAATGTTTCGTAAAACTATGCCTGAAATAATCCCATCTGGTTGATAACCTCGAGGAGAAAGATGGTGAACGGCACCCAAATCACCGCAAAGACCGTGGCAATCAAGCTGGCGTTGGAGGCGAGCAAGGCTTCACGGTCAAACTTAATTGAATAGGCCACAGCGACGGTTGCAGGAGGCGTTGCCATCATCAAGGTGGAGACAGCCACGGTGGTAAAGCTCACTGGAATAGCGATATTGATAAGGAGCAGTACCACGATGCCGGCCAATGGCACAAGCACAATCTTGGTGATGCTATAGACCCAAGAGGTACGGTCGCGACTGGCTTCGGCGAGGCTGATTTGTGCCAAGGTACAACCAATGGATAACCATGCCAAGGGCGAGGAAAGCCCAGCTAAAAAGCCCATCGGCTTAAAGAGCCAAACCGCCGTCTTGTCGATACGGGCAAAGGCCACGCGTGATCCGTCTGCGAGGGTAACTTGTGGTAAGTATCCTTGAAAAATCCAAATAAATAATCCTAAAAGCGTAGCAATAATAATTGGATTCATAAACATATTCTTGAGATTCTCACGGCTCATGCGCATCCCACTAAAGCTAATGTATCCCCAGCTATAGAGATAGATGCGGTAAGAGATGTTAAAAATCGACGCAAAGAGCACGCCCTGCGCGCCGTAAATCGCGCCAATAATCGGAATCGCAAAAAACGTCGTACTGCCCAGCGCCGTAAGCACCGTCAGCGCCTGCTGTTGGTCTTTATTGTAGCGAACGTAGTAAAATTTCATCAAAAAGATAAGCGCGCCTTGAAAAATAAACCCCCAGATCAAAATCATCATCCCTTGGCGTAAGGTCTCGGGGTTGATGTCCGACATAAACGCATTAAAGCTCAACGCCGGTAGACCCACGGTCAAGACAACCGTGCTCAAATCTTTGCCCAACGACGCCTTAAATGTGCCACGTTTGGTGAGAAAAAATCCCAACAAAATAATAAAGAGAGCACTTGTTACCGCGCTCAATATCGCCTGATTCGACAACACCGCCTTGAAAATAGTCAACAGATCCATCCTACACACTCCTTGCCTCACACAAATTTAATATTTTCCTAAATGTGTATAAAATATAGTCGGAGCAACGACAATTTTCTATAGACACTTAATCAATTCTATGGTGTTTATAACCTACGCAACATTGCGCTCCGATAAGGTCTCTTATGCATTAAAGATAACAATCATGAGACGTTAGGCTTCTTATTCTAAATTCATATTAATTGTAACGCATTTTTATTTTTTTGTCAACCTTTATGATCGAATTCGTGAGCATATAGCCTAGACTTTTTCCCCTTTTTTCTCTATGATAAAATGATGAAGATGCACCGTTTTCTGTTAATAACACTCCTCCTTGGTTTCGCAATTGCGTGTCAGAGTAGCAACTCTGCTATCTCTAGCACACAAGAGGATGATATTCCGCTCTTGCCCTCGATCAATGGGCATATGTTAGATCAACGCCACCCCATCACTGAAGTGTGGTATCGGCGCGTCATTACCCATCGTACGCCAGATGGCGATCCTGTTGCGGTGATTGTTCCGCAGTTTGATGCGCCCTTCGCGCATCTCCTTCCTGACAACCTCTTGCTTGCCAGCGATGCCAGACAAAAACGATACCTCAATCGGCAACTTAAAGAGGCGATAGAAAAAGATGCGCGGTTGCGACGCAAGTTTAATCGCAAGCAACAGCAGATGATCCGTGATAATAAAATCCCCATCGGCTATGTTTGGCACCACGATGCGCCCATCGGGAAGATGCAGTTGGTCGATAAAGTCATCCACGACGGAACGGCACACACCGGCGGACGGTGGATTTGGGGTGGTGGGAGTAATCAACGGCGCTAATACATTACCCACTACCCCCGATATCTATGAATCTACCAAAGCAGGAGTCACCAACT
Source organism: Entomospira culicis (assembly GCF_028748145.1). Classification (NCBI taxonomy): domain Bacteria; kingdom Pseudomonadati; phylum Spirochaetota; class Spirochaetia; order Spirochaetales; family Spirochaetaceae; genus Entomospira; species Entomospira culicis. The sequence goes on from NZ_CP118181.1 coordinate 1,060,249, forward strand.
TAATTTTATCTAAAATGAGTTTACTGCGTGCCACTAAAAATTCATGATAATTTTCCATCTTCCATAGCTCTGGGTTCGACGGAATGAGATGGCGCTTTAAGTATGCATCTCGATCTGCTTCGGTTTTATACGCCTGCATCACCCACTTACCGAACGCCTTTCCACCTTTCGATCGATTCTCTTTACGCAAAAGTAACTGCCGATTAGCAAAGTAGTGAGGCTTAAATCCCGCCTTCTTCAACGCAGCACAAGAGTGAATATGGTCATCCTCATAGCGAATCGTTTTGGTATATCCTTTGTAGCCCAACTCACCATCATAGATTAAATAGAGGAGAAATTTTTTATTAAGCGTGGTTTTATTAAAGACCTTTAGTATATTTTTTTCGGTAACCTTAGCTTGAAATTCAGGCAACTGTTGCTCGTATAGTGCCAATAACGCATTAATGGGAAAAGCCTCACCCTGATGCGCCTTCATGATTGCGAAAGATTTTTGCACCGCAACCGTTGCCTTCCATGATGCTCTTTTACTAAAGAGGCTGTTGAATTCTGCCAGTTGCACAAAATGCGCCATAGCAGAAAAATTCTCTTCGCTTTCTTGATTCTCCTGATGAAAAAGGTGATAAGCCACAAAATAAAGTGGGTATTTCTTGATGTAATAAAACCAACGATCCAAGTTATACTGCGCCAAAAACTTCGTTAGCGATGCAAACGTTCCTTTAAGTTTTGCTTCATGTTGTTGATAACACGCCTCTAGCGCCTCTCGATTTTGTTCATACTGCTTATCAAATTCCGTGGGATTCGAACTCACCTTCTTCCCTTCATTCATTAATAAAAAGAGCAAATTTAATAAGACATTGTAATTTACCGAATCAGCCTCATACTCCTTCACCATCGCCTCAAAGCGCTCATTTCTCTCCATTCACCATCCTCCTAATACTGATTAAAATTATATCTATAAATATATATCATGTCAACAGCTTTCCGTAATAAATATACTAAATATTCATCATGACACCAAACAGAATCGTCGAAACAATCACCATGCTTAGCCCCACCATAAATTCGTAAGGCACAAGTTTAAGGCGCTCGGCAAAGGTGAGCTTTGTCGCATCGGCAGTGATGTAAAAAAAGCTTCCATGAGGCATGCTGTCTAACACCACCGCCCCCGTGTGGATCATCGCCACGCTGGAGAGCGCGCCTACCCCCCCAGCCAGCAAGATTTCCGCAAAGATATCGCCGGCAAGCGTTACGCCCACCACCGTAGAAGAGGCAGCGAACGCCATTAAAATTCCCGATATCGGGGCTAAGAGAAAGAGCGGAAGTCCGGCATGCGATAAGCCATCTTTCAACAGGCTACTCAACTCCGATGCGCCCAAAATTCCGGCTAATGTCCCCGTAGACAAGAGCAATAGTGCGATGCCACTCATGCGCTCTAAGCCAAGGGCTAAATATTGTTGAATATTAGCCATTTTTTTCATAAAGAAGAGCCCCACCAAGCCACCAATCGGTAATGCAATCATCGGATCGATGGAGATACCAACAATCGGGCGCAACACCAACAAGATAATCGCCGTAATAGGGCCACTAATTGCCGATCCAAATGAAGGGTACGCACCATGATGCGTTGCGTTATCACTCTTCTCTTCCAATATCACCATCTTGCCTCGCTTTTTAAGCAGATGGGCGAAGAGGAGCGTCAACCCCATTCCCAATAGTGCCGGAATTAGCCCTACCATCATTAACTGCGAGAGGGAAACGCCGAATCGATCCATCAGTGCAATGGAATTAGGGCTCACCGAGATGACGTTACCCGCCTTGCCGCCACCAACCAGTGCCATGCTCACCGAGAGCAGGGAGAGTTTTGTTCTCGCCGCCACGGCTAAAGCGATGGGCGCAAGTGTTACGATCGCCACCCCGATAAAAACGCCAGACATCGTCAATAATGCCGTCGTTACAACAATCGCCAACAAGGCTTTTTTCTCACCAAAAATAGTAATAATTTTATTAGCAATCACATCAGTCGCACGCGTACCAATCAAGATGCCAGCCAAGATGCCCGCGCCAAAAATGCGTAAAATCACCGAAGTTACCGACTTTCCCCCATCGATCATCAAGCCGACCACCTCATTAAGCAGATCAAAAAAGGTTATCGCCTCGCCATCAAGATTGCTCTGACCTACATAGGGCATCAACCCAATCACACCAGCAAAAAAAGATCCAAACATCATCGCATACACCGGCGGAATCTTTTTAAGAATAAGCCAAACAATCAACCCCAAGCCTAACAACACGCCCCAAATATTTACAATCAAAATAAGCTCCTCACTTTATAACCTTTTACTCGTTATATTATAGTAAAAAAGCAAAATAAACAAGAGAATATGCTTTTATATATGTATATTAAAATTAGTCTTAGGTTATGCATAATTTATCTTCTGTCTAATTTTATAGCGCACAATAGAAATAAGATACATAAAAAAAGAAGCTCATGGCTTCTATTCTTCGTGGTATGTCTTGATTTATTTGTCCTTGAGAAATAAAAAAACCTAGCGATAACCTACTCTCCCACATTACTGCAGTACCATCGGCAAAAGAGGACTTCACTTCCGTGTTCGGGATGGGAACGGGTATTTCCCCTCTTTTCATCATCGCTAGGATATTTATTACTATTCTTTATATAGTTCTAAATTATCTCCTATCACCAAGAGATAAAGAGTAATATGGTCAAGCCTCACGACTCATTAGTATTGCTCGATTGAACATATTGCTATGCTTACGTCTGCAACCTATCAACCGCATGTTCTTTACGGGTTCTTTAGGAGGCATAAAACCTCAGGGAATTCTCATCTTGAAGCCGGCTTCCCACTTAGATGCTTTCAGCGGTTATCCGTTCCTAACATAGTTACCCAGCGATTGCTCCTGGCGGAACAACTGGTACGCCAGAGGTTAGTCCACATCGGTCCTCTCGTACTAAATGCAGATCTCCTCAAAATTCCAACGCCCACAGCAGATAGAGACCGAACTGTCTCGCGACGTTCTGAACCCAGCTCACGTACCGCTTTAAATGGCGAACAGCCATACCCTTGGGACCTGCTACAGCCCCAGGATGCGATGAGCCGACATCGAGGTGCCAAACTTCACCGTCGCTATGGACGCTTGGGTGAAATCAGCCTGTTATCCCCGGAGTACCTTTTATCCGTTAAGCGACGGCGCTTCCACTCGCGACCGCCGGATCACTAAGACCTACTTTCGTACCTGCTCGACCTGTTGCGTCTTGCAGTCAAGCTACCTTCTGCCTTTGCACTTTCCTCTTGATTTCCAACCAAGATAAGGTAACCTTCGCGCGCCTCCGTTACTCTTTAGGAGGCGACCGCCCCAGCCAAACTGCCCGCCTGACAATGTCCTAGTACCAGTTCTATGGCACCAGTTAGAAATCTAAACAATCAAGGGTGGTATTTCACCAACGACTCCACTCAAGCCAAAGCCCAAGCTTCATAGTCTCCCACCTATCCTACGCATGATTGCCCAAATCTCAATATCAGGTTACAGTAAAGGTTCACGGGGTCTTTTCGTCTAACTGTGGGTAATCGGCATCTTCACCGATACTTCAATTTCACCGAGTCTAGAGTTGAGACAGTGTCCGGATCGTTACGCCATTCGTGCGGGTCGGAAATTACCCGACGAGGAATTTCGCTACCTTAGGACCGTCATAGTTACGGCCGCCGTTTACTGGGGCTTCAATTCTCAGCTTCGCAGTTACCCGCTAACCAATCCTCTTAACCTTCCAGCACCGGGCAGGCGTCAGCCCCTATACCTCCTCTTGCGAGTTAGCAGAGACCTGTGTTTTTGGTAAACAGTCGCCCGAACCTCTCTTGTGCCACCACTTCTCAGTGGTCATACTTATCCCGAAGTTACGTATGTATTTTGCCGAGTTCCTTAACTCTAGTTCTCTCGTACGCCTTAGAATACTCTTCTCATGTACCTGTGTCGGTTTACGGTACGATTCCCAATAGCCTAACCTTAGAAATTATTTCTTGGCAGCATAAATCCTATCCCTCCCAGCTTCTTACAGCCTTCTCCTTCACATCTTACCTAAAAGTACGGATTTACCTGTACTCTTTCAATCAGCTTAATGCTTAGACCACAATCCAATAAGTGGCGGATATTCTCTTTCTGCGTCATTCCTTCGAAACTATCAGAAGTGCAGGAATATTAACCTGCTTCCCATCGACTACGCTTTTCAGCCTCGCCTTAGGGGTCGACTCACCCAGGGAAGACAACCTTTACCCTGGAAACCTTACATTTTCGGCGGGAAGGACTCTCACCTTCCTTTTCGTTACTCATGCCTGCATTCTCTCTTCCCATGGCTCCAGCAACCTTCTCAAGTTACCTTCATCGCCCTAGGGAATGCTCCTCTACCATCACACACTAATGTGTGCAATCCGTGATTTCGGTATTATGCTTAGCCCCGTTACATTTTGGGCGCACCACGACTCGACTAGTGAGCTATTACGCACTCTTTTAAGGAATGGCTGCTTCTAAGCCAACCTCCTAGCTGTCTTTGCCGTGGCACTTCCTTCTCCACTTAGCATAATTTTGGGACCTTAATCGACGGTCTGGGCTTTTTCCCTTTCGACCACGAACCTTATCGCCCGCAGTCTCACTCCCAATCTTTTGAGTTAGCGTATTCTTAGTTTAACTAAGTTTGGTACCCAGTGACGGGCCCTAGCCTAATCAGTGCTTTACCCCGCTAACTAAACAATTGAGGCTGTACCTAAATACATTTCGAGGAGAACCAGCTATCTCCGAGTTTGATTAGCCTTTCACCCCTATTCACAGTTCATCACTGCCCTTTTCAGCGGACTAGTGTTCGGCCCTCCACTTGGTCTTACCCAAGCTTCAGCCTGACCATAAATAGATCACTCGGATTCGGGTCTACCACATGAAACTCAAGACGCCCTATTCAGACTCGGTTTCCCTCCGGCTCCGCAACTTCTATTGCTTAACCTCGCTTCATATGATAACTCGCAGGCTCATTCTACAAAAGGCACGCCATCACCCCCTTTAGAGGCTTTGACCGCTTGTAAGTCCATGGTTTCAGGTTCTCTTTCACTCCCCTCCCGGGGTGCTTTTCACCGCTTCCTTCACAGTACTCGTTCACTATCGGTAGCTATCTCGTATTTAGTCTTGCAGGGTGGTCCCCGCAGATTCCGACAAGGTTTCTCGTGTCTCGCCGTACTTAAGAAATACACCAGTGAGTCTTAATCATTTCGCCTACGGGGCTTTCACCCTCTTCGACCGGCCTTCCCAAACCGTTCGGCTATAACTAAGTTTTCTTACTCACCCAAGAGGTTTTACGCCCTCTCGCATGTACTCTTGCAACCCCAAATAAGAAACACCGTAAAGTTACACTCTTATCTGGTTTAGACTCCTCCCCTTTCGCTCGCCGCTACTAAGGGAATCTCGTTTGATTTCTTTTCCTGTAGGTACTTAGATGATTCACTTCCCTACGTCTGGCTTCTACACCCCTATTTTATTCAAGGTGCGATACTAAGGCTTCACCTTAGTGGGTTACCCCATTCGGACATCGCAGGATCATAGATTGATTGCATCTCCCCTACGCATTTCGCTGCTTACCGCGTCCTTCATCGCCGGATAGCTCCAAGGCATTCCCCATGGACTCTTATTTACTTGACCATATTAATCTTTATCCCTTCGCTCTATATAAAACTATCAAGCCTCTTCTAGTGCCTTACGCTACGCCTTAGCCACCACTTAATAATCTCGTCTGTAACTTAAAACCATTAGCCGATTTAAAACTCAATCTCCTTTCAACTTACCGTCTCAATCAATCTCGTTTCGCTTCAACCTCCTATACTATAACTCATTGCCCAACTTTTGTCAACACCTTTTTCCCACAAATTACAAAAAAAGTTGTAAACCTGCCCAACAACACAAGCTATATCCATACTAAACAACAACTTATCTATCCAAAAAAATTATCAAAACATATCGTTTATCCAAAAAATTCTTTTGCAATACTATCCAATTGTACTACAATATCAGACCATTCTTTATCTAAATTCAATACTTTAACCCCAATCATGTTGCCATTCATGTTGTACATCTGGCTTGGCGTCTCCATATCCGACAAATGCGCATATAATAATACGCCACTCACATTGTCCACAGTAACTTTATAGTAATTTTTGACATACGCATAAATTTGATACAAATGAAATGAAAGATAGGTAAATTTTTCGCCATGCGGAGACTTACTCATATTTTTTTGATAAAATTTAGTATCAATAATAAGTGTATGATGTTGATTGCTTAGCATTATATCGGTTTTCATTTGTGGTAAAAGATGCCCCAGTTCACCTTCTTCTATACACCACCTAATGATATCACTTCTTGGGTTCAAGCATGAATGATGCACATGGTAATACGCTAGAACAAATTTCTCAAAAATGGCGTGTAACTTATCTTCTGAAATGGGAGCATTTATCTTACGTGTACCACGCTCTTCAGCGAGTAATTGAGTCTCTATGATAAGACGACAAAAATCCATCAACATCTGATAGCTACTATTATTGCGGTGATAATGCAATGCGTCCCAGCGGATCTGCTTAGGTTCAATATTACTGATATGGTTAAAGTATAAGAGAAGTTTTCTTAACTTCTTCTTATACTTCGTATCAGCATCGCTACGTAAGAGAAGAAGCATCGTTGATTTTAGAATTTGATTAAATGGGATATCTTCAGTGAATTCGTCGTAAGCGCATACCAACCTACCCATAATAAAGGTTTGTTGTTTAATCGACTGCTCCACCCGTATCTGTCCACGTAAACCAGCCAAAGGCTCAACTTGTGTGACGTAATGCTGTTGTAGCCCACGCTTTACTAACTTTCCTACCATTTTTTCTAAAACCACAGCAAAAAGATCGTCCAAGTGTTCAAAATTCTCGCTCGCTAACCATTGAGGATCTTTTATCAGCAATTTATCATAGACATAGGCAAGCATATAATAAATATTTTTTATACGATGATGACTAGCCATTGCAACTACCCTATCGCCGATTGCAACTCGAGACTCCACTTTTCAACCTTTGTGCTATCGTCAAACCAGTACTCTTTTAATAAAGGAATCAACTCATGCGTAACAATGCCTTTAATATCCGGATGAATAGTAGACTTAGGCTTTCCATCTTCATCTAGTAATGTACAAAAATAACTATGTCCAATCTCAAAGCCAGAACCCAAGGAGTCATCACCACGAATTACTTCGTTAAGAGCTTTTACCACCGCTATCAACTGGTTAAATTTACTATTGCCAACCTCCTGCTGATATGTAATAAAACCAGCTTTCTCAAAGGCAGGCGTCATATCAAAAAATGCAAACCGTCGACGTAACGCATAATCGATCATCGCTAAACTGCGATCGGCAGTGTTCATCATACCGATAATATAAAGATTTTTTGGAATATAAAAATCTTCTTCCTCATCATTATTAGAGTACATCAAAGGCATCGCGTACTCCCTGCCACGCTTATCATCTTCCACTAGCATCAACAGCTCGCCAAAGATTTTACTCATGTTACCACGATTAATTTCGTCGATAATAAAAAAGTAATCACTCTCTTTATCTTCTCGCGCTTTTTGGCAAAATTGATAAAAAGGACCTTCTTTAAGCGAAAAGCCATCACCATCGGGACGATACCCCATCACAAAATCTTCATAACTATAGCTTTGATGAAACTGAACCATCTTGATTTGATCATCAGCCTTTTCCCCCATTATCGCATAAGCAAGGCGCTTGGCAGCAAAAGTCTTGCCCACTCCCGGAGCACCTTGCAGAATCACGTTCTTTTTACGCTCTAAAAGACTCGTTAGCTCTTTATACTCTGGCTCACTGATAAAAACTTCCTTTAAAAAATCTTTTTTGGTATAGCTCCCCGCCACCTCTGGCTCATCCATCAAGAGTTCATCCACCTCAGGTAAAGTATCCTCTATCCCATAAAGTGCCTCTAACTCACGAATACGCTTAGGGTCATCGTATTTTGTTAGCGTTTTTTGTGGTAAATTTTTAGCATTAGACCCTAAAGTTTTCCCCTCTTGATGCGTCCAACGTACACTACGAGTATGCGCATAATCACGCTCGGGATCATACACATAATCAGAATCCACAATGCCTCTAGCTAAAACCGTTCGCGTTGCCCCTTTCCCTCCTTTAATATAAACAATATCCCCAATCGCCATCTCATGGCTAAATTGCCACAAGGCTAAAGTAGTATTGCCACCACCCGAACCCTCTTTTTCTGCCAATCTATTTACCCTTGCGCGACTCTTCACGTTGCTTAAATCACCAACCTCACTCCATCCAATACCTATAAGGTTTTGATTAAAATGATCCTCTCTCATCTCATGCTTTTGCTTCTCACTACCATGCCCCAGAGCCATCAACCAATAGTTCATTTTCTACCTCTTTATCTTTTTATTCTTATCTTATTTTATCACGACAATTTATTCACGTCAACAAAAAATGAGGGGAGATATCCCACCGACACAGAGCAGATTTTTTACTTGATGCGACTTGACAAATTGCTAATTAATAGTATAAAATAATCAAAAGGAAGTTACTAAAAATGGCAAATGATAACGAGAAACTCCCAATGAAGATGAATTTTGAAGAGTCATCAGACGCTGAATTCGATCTCAACACATTTGAAGCAGATTTGGAAGATAAGCTAAAAGCAGACCTCGCGGGGATGGTCTCTCCAGAAGAGGACTTAAAGAAGATTGGCGACCCATCAAGTTTGGGTGATCCTATTTTAAAACTTATCTTGGAACAGATCAATAATCAGATTGCCGTAACTGCTGGTGAGGATTTTATTAAAGAGAACGGTGGTCTTAATCTTGATTTACGTAACTCTGCCCACATCCAAACAGCAGAAAATCATAACATAGGAGAAGTTCCCAGCCATAATCCAAGCGACTATAAAGAGCGACACGATACATGGGTGGATAAGACTTTTCAAAAAGATAATAAAGGTAATATCATACTAAATGCAGACGGTACAAGAAAGTTAAAAGAAGGTTATCGTAGTGGAATTGACGACCCCACAAGACCAAGAGGATCTAAAGCCGATGGTACGGACATGGATCATACGATTTCAATAGCAGAGTACCAGAGTAGGGCTGATGTTGATTTATATATGACAAAAACTGCTGAACTAGAAAATACAACTAAGGAAGCTATATCAAAAGACTTTGTGAACAGCAAAGATAATTTACGTCTTATGGATGCTTCAGCTAATCGCTCTAAAGGCGATAGTACTACTCCTGAATGGATAGCTAGTGGCGATGCCGATCCCTATATTGAAAGTGGCAAGATTAACGAAGAACAGGCATTAAAGGATCATGAACATGCAGAAAAAACTTTAAAAAAAAGGTACAAAAAGGGTAAAGATGCTTTTAAAAAAGAGGGTAGAAAATCTCAACGCGAAGAAGCTCTTCGTATGGGAAAAAATACGGCAAGAGCAGTTTTGATGCAACTCCTGCTCAAACTTCTTAAGAAAATCGTAGGTAAACTAGTTGTATGGCTAAAAACAGCTCAAAAAACTATTCAAACCCTTATCAACTCCATTAAAGAAGCGATTAGTTCTTTTCTCCATGACTGGAAGCAACACCTATCTAGTAGTGCTGATATAGCGGGTACCACCGTGGCAACTGCAATTTTTGGACCTATCATTCGTGCAATCAAAAGTGCCTGGAGTATGCTCAAACAAGGATTTCGCTCCTTAAAAGAGGCTATCAATTGGCTTAAAGATCCTGCGAACAAGGGAAAACCTTTTGCAGAGCGAATGCTCCATGTAGGAAAAATCATCGTGGTAGGACTAACTGGATTTGGCGCCATCAGTTTGGGGCAAACGATTGAAAAGGGCTTGATGGCATTCCCACTCTTTGCAATCGAAATCCCACTACTAGGGAGTATCGCTAGTATCATTGGTATATTTTTAGGCGCAGTCGTTGCGGGAATCATCGGCGCTATTGCCATGAGCTTCATTGATAGCCTCCTAGCCAAGAGGCAACAACGTGAATTGACCTCTCAACTCATTGAGCAAGGAAATACGGTATTAAATAGGCAAGAAACCATGCTTATGCTTAAAGAGGTAAAACTCGAGCAAAGCAAAGCTACCATCATGCAAGATATCCAAGCACGGCATGAAGAAGCCTCTGAGGCAATGAAAGAATCATTAAACACTCTTTTTACAAATAAAGATCGCATGCAATCCATAAAAGAGGAGATTGAGGCAGAGTATCACACCATCACGTCACCATCCACCAAGAGCGCAGAGGAAGAGACGCTGGATGTATTATCAGATAAACTCCATAAATTTTCCCAAAGAAGGTAGGCAATGAATAAATTCGAAATTCAACCCAAAGATTTTAATGATAAAATGCAGCAACTCAAAGCATGTGCTGAAAATGTCCCATCAAACATATCTTTTAGAAAAGTTGATACGAGTGCTGGACCTTTAGGTTTGTTTAAGCATAAAGTTACTGGAGAAGAACTAAATAGTCTTACACGAGATGTTCAAGATGCTTTTATAGAGGTTAATAAGCGTCAAATTGAATCAGTCAAAAACTTGGAACTTGTTTATGACACCATAAATACATTGGACAAAGAATATATTACTGGGATCGTTGGAGCACTTAACGCTGCAGAAGAGGCAAGTAATCAAGCTATAGAGAGTGCAAAAATTGCCTTGGAAACGAGTAAAAGAGCTCAGGAAAATGGTGAAAAAATTGAAGGAAATAGCCAAAAAATCGCAAAAACGGTGGCCGTTCAAGAACAAACCATCGAGGTTTTAATTTCTGGGTTAGATAAACTTGAAGATCGCATCGATAACACCATTACTATGCAAGAAACGACAATTCGGCAACTACATGATGGCATTCAGGAATATCAACGTAATATTGCCTCAGCTATTAGCCAGCAAGAGGCATTGTCGGCGCAAATACAAGAGAATGTTACTCAATTTATGAACTCTACCACCGCTATAATTGCTGAGCATCAAGCCGTGATCGATGCGGTTACAAAAGAGAAGAGCGATCTCAAAAATCAAGTAAGTGATATAGCATCATTTCAAAAACAAAGCCTTGACTTTCTACACGATGGAGTTAAATCTCTTAGAAATGGTCTTGAACAAGAGATTTTACGTATTGGGCGCTTAGGCGAACAATTAAGCAAACAAGAAGAGCTCACCAAAGAACAATTTTGTGATTTTATGCGACTCTTATCCCAGCAGGAGAGTACCGTGGCTCAGTTAATCGAACAAAAAGCTCAAGAGTTTACCCAAGAGATGCATCAATATAAAGTTAATTCAGAAAAAGATACAAAACTTATATTAGATAACATGCAACAGAACATTGATACGATCACGCAAAAAAATAGTACACTATCGCAATCTATAACACGTGCTTATCAAGTAGCGATAGGCGCTGGGTTGTTAGGGGCTGGATCTATTGTACTTTCAATTTTTGGCATTATTTAATGGTGAGTAAGTACACAAAAGATCTTTTAGATTATGCTTCTAAGTTAGATGCTTTAATAGGTGGATATGGAAATGTTACGCAGAAGGCACTTGACATAACGGAAAATCTTAATCATGATACAACTAATTTATTGCTTAAACAGATCCAAGTCATCGTAAATACTAATAAAACTTCTCCAAAGGAAGTCCTTCTTCTCTGTCAAGCACTCAAAGAAAGCTTATTTACCTACTATGGCTATACCGAAATCACCCTACGATACTTAAGTATTCAGGAAAATGAAGCCCACCCTTCATTCGAAGAGATTATGGAAAAACTCGATAATCTCGTTGGGCTAGATGAGGTGAAGCGAGTCATCCACAACCTTATATCTTATCAAAAAGTACAACAATTACGCCAAGAACATGGTTTACCGGCATCAAAAGGAACTCTTCATTTAGCATTTATAGGAAATTCTGGAACTGGAAAAACAAGCGTCGCTCGGATTGTGGGTCATATCTACAAGCACCTTGGTTTATTATCAAGAGGACACTTCTTAGAAGTATCGAGAACCGACTTAATTGCAGGATATCAAGGACAGACTGCTCTAAAGGTAAATAAAATCATTAAACAAGCATTAGGAGGAGTACTTTTTATTGATGAAGCATACAGCATTACGGAGAATGATCATAGTGATTCTTACGGGCGAGAATGTCTAACAGAACTGACAAAGGCACTAGAAGATTATCGTGATGATTTAGTGGTTATCGTAGCGGGATATAAGCAACCTATGGAAAAATTTTTTCAATCTAATCCTGGCTTACGATCTCGTTTTAATACCTTTGTGGAATTTATGGATTATACTGCCGATGAGCTAGAAAAAATTTTCATCATGCGGTGTCAAGAGCATCACTACTCCGTAGAAAAGAAAGCTCTATCCCTTATCAAACAAATACTGATACAAGCCGTGGAGGAGAAAACTGAAGAATTTGCTAATGCAAGGCTAGCCCGTAACCTCTATGATGCAGTCGTAATGAACCATGCCCATAGAGTATGCAAAGTGGTGCACCCTACTCCTAAAATGTTAACCACTATCACCAAAGATGATTTACCTTAACGCTTAGGCTCGCGCTCCACTACCTCTGCTTTAACTTTTTTATAGATTGCATTTACCGCCAAAAGCTCCTGTTGGCTTCTCCCTTTGGAGTTATTATCTTCCAGCCAATTTAATGCAAGTGCAACTGTTTTATCTAATTTTTTGAAGTTATTCATATCATTGTTTTCTGTAGCAACTTTATACATATCCTGATATCCTAAAACATATTTCGCAATAACGCTCATTAAGGGTGGATAAAATATCGTCAAAGTAAGCTCGTCAGCAATAATGAATATAATACGCTCTAGTAGTAGATTACATAAAGTAAAATCATCATCGCCTATATACATCCTCATGACAAGTACATCAGCTATTAAATGTCTATTGATTGATTTATCGTCTGACGGGCTATTTAAAATAAGTTTACTTTCTATATCGTTTGTCAGTTTAGTTAATCTTTCAACTATATCACCATCCCCATATCCGTATCGAAAAAGTTTTTCAAACTCTATACGTGCTTCTCTCCAGTCCTCTTGTATAGTATCATCAGATGCTGATACAAAACCCTCACGCACAAGGGCTGGTTTCATGTTTTCTAGTACATAATAATAGAACATCGTATCTTTTTCTTGGTTAATCTCATTCAAGCGATTATTTGCTGATACCACAATATCATCTATTTGAATCTGTGCCTCTTGCTCTATTTTAGTTTTGTACTCTTTTAGTTGCTGGTCAATGCCTCGCTCTTTTAGCGAGAGGCTGATGCCCATACCAATAGCAACCACCGAGCCAAAGATGCCAAAGAGCGCCATCATGATAGAGACAACCGTTAAATAGTGATTGTGGCGATCCGTCTCGCTGGCAATAAACTCTCTAAGAGCATCCTCATTTAGCTTCAGTTCCGCCTGCTTATCCACCTCTACGCCATCTACCATGTAAGGCACCATTATCGGCTTCTCAAATGTAAGCTTAGTAACATCAACTGGCTTTGGCATAAAGTTAGCAAATACTGGAATGATCCCCATAATAATGGCAACGAGAATTATAACAATACCTAACCAATAACCATCATCCCCTTTTTTCTCTTGCGATTCCATAAATCCTCCCACACAATCAACTGCTTTATACATTGTATCACGCAGATAGACATGTTGTCTATACTTAGTTAGCCCAGTTGCTGAACTCTTTTTTTCTCACTATCCCACCTCAATGCAGGGCAAGCCCTTGACCTCTTAGCGCCTTTCATGTACACTTTATAGTATGAAAATGCTTTGCTATCTTTTACTGGGGTTTGCTCTTATGGGAGCAAATGAGATGCAGGTTTCGGCGCAACCGCTTGACGATTCTGCGCGCCCACTTACCTTAAACTTCGATCCAATGACCCCCGAAATGCGTGCGCTCAATCAAGCCAAGCAAGCGCAAGTGGGGGTGCATCCCTTGGTGCGCTTTTTTATTATAGGTATTGGGACATTCCCCTTGGTCTACCTGATTAGCTACCCGATTGTGCTCTTTAGCACGCAGAATTCCTGGACAATGAACCAACAGATCACCACCTCGCTTGCCATTGCCGGCGGAGTGAGCTTTACCGTCTCGCTTATCGATCTCTTTCTTGGCTTTCGCAAAAAGGGGCAGTATGAATATCCAGCAATATAACGACTACATCGCCTGCGACTATGCCCGTCTCGATCGTTACATCAGCGAGCATCTACAGTTGCTTAGCCGTAGCCAAATCAAGAGCGTAACCATCGATGCCCTCACCGTCAATGGCAAGAAAGCTAAGTGGAGCCAAAAGGTGCGCGTGGGCGATCATTTGATGCTCACCTGGCAAGCGCCCGAGAGCTTCTCGCTCTTACCTCAAGATATCCCCCTAGATATATTATATGAAGATGAACACGTCTGGGTGATTAACAAAGCGCAAGGGATGGTGGTGCATCCGGGGGCGGGGCGCAAGCGCGACACCCTCGCCAATGCGCTGGCTTATCGCCTACAGCAGAGCCAAGGCGAGATCTATGACGAACAGCGTCTCGGCATTGTCCATCGGTTAGATATGGAGACATCGGGGGTGATTATCTGCGCCAAGGATGCCAAGACGCACGCCTTTTTAGCCCAACAATTCAAAGATCGTACGGTGAAAAAGCGCTATATGGCGATCCTCGCCACACCCCATCTCACCCCAGCGCGTGGGCTTATTCAGAACTACCTCGATCGCTCCAGACGGGTGCGCACGCACTTTGTCTGTGGGGATAACCCCGAACGTGGGCGTTTTGCAGCTACGGGCTATCGCCTCTTAGCCAATTTTAACGCGCTCTCGCTGGTGCTCTTTAAGCCCTATACCGGACGCACCCATCAACTGCGCGTGCATGCAAAGAGCGAACTCTTTCCCATTGTTGGCGACCCGATCTACTACCGAGAAGATCCACGCGAAACGTCCTTAATGCTCCACGCCTGGAAACTGCAGATTCGTCTACCCCATGAGGATGCGCCTCGCACCTTTATGGCACCCGTACCAGATCGCTTTTATCGCTGTTTAGCGCTTCATAAGCGCGAAAAATTCGCCGATACTAAAGAGTAGGAGTATATCATCCATGCAACCGCGCACCAGATCACATATTATAGCCTCGCTCTTTTGGGGATTTTTATTGACAACACTACTCATCCACCCTCGCGCATTAGAGGCGCAAGAGAAGAGCTCTGCATCGATGTCCACGCTCTCGGAGGAGAAGCGCGCGCAACTCTATGAGCATTGGATGGCTTTGGCGAAAATTTACGAAGAACTTGGTGATCACGCCATGGCAGAGACCGCCCGCAACAATGCCCAACGCTTTGCCCCCGCCCCCAGCCAAGAGAGCACCTCACCAGAGGAGGAGGTAGCCTCTTCCCAACAACAGCAAGAAGATACAACGCTACCCAAAGAGGAGAATACTGAAAACGAATCGGAGAAGCTACCATTAGCCCCGCCCACTCTTCCTTCCGTCGATCTCTTACTTACCCAGCACTTTCAAGAGTATCTGGCGCATTGGTTTCGTGGTAACAGCCAAGATATTATCAACTTAACCGCACCTATCCTACTGCTACCCCTCTACAGCGACGGATTAATTAAAGAAGAACAAGTTGCCTTCTTTATGGAATTTTTCACCACCTATCCCCAATTTCGCCAGCTCGTACTTGAGGATATCTATCAGCTAGAGAGCTTGCAAATTACCCAATTTGATAACTCCAAAGCGATGCTTAGTATCCAATCGCAACCCTATCCGCCCGAAGTGCTTAACGAGTGGCAATACTGGAGTAACTTCTGGAATAACACGCATCACTACTTCTTTCAAAAAATGGCAGACGGTAAGTGGTATCTCTTGGCCTTCGATATGGAAGCCCACGCACCTCATCCCTTTGGATTTTAGGGGGAGCAAGCGCGCATGAAACGTCTAACCGGAACGGCTATCGCTACAGGTATTGCCAGCAGTTTTGTCTTTCTTTGTAATGAAGAAGAGTTGCTCGTGCCGACATACACCTTACAACAAGAGGAGTTAAGCGATGAACTTACGCGCTTTGTCCATGCGTGTGAAGTAGCGATTAAAGAGCTTAAGAGAATTAAAAGGGAGTCTGATTTGGCTACCGATGGGCAAATTGGTGCGATTCTCGATGTACAGATTTTGATGCTTCAAGATGTAGAATTCCACCAAGCTGTCGAACGATCGGTGAAGGAGAAACACCAAAATGTCGAGAGCGCTCTGGACAACTACTTTCAATCGATCATCCAAAAGCTCACCACGACAAATAATCCACGCATGCAAGAGCGCGTGGTCGATCTCCACGATCTACGCCATCGCCTTTTGCGCACGCTCTCTGAAGTAAAAGGTGGACAACAGCGCCTCGCCGATCTGATTGAGCCTGCCATTCTCGTTGCCTATGATATGTCGCCCTCCTTGGCAATGCATCTGGATAAATCCTTGGTTAAGGGTGTCATTTTAGAGCATGGCGGACGTACCAGCCACACCGCGATCCTCATTCGCGCACTCGGCATTCCGGCGGTCTTCAATGTTACAGGCATCCATCAACTCATCGACGAAGGAACTCCCCTCATTGTTGATGGCAACGAAGGCATCGTCGTCATCCGCCCAAACCAAGGCACCCAGCGTGCATACCAACAAGCTATCGATTTTGAGACAGGCAACCACGCCTACTATCGTGCGCTCATTGCGCAACCGAGTATCACGGTAGATGGTGTCGAAATTCGCCTACGCGCCAATGCCCAATCCTTGAGCGATGCCCAAAACGCGCGCGATCTTGGCGCCAAGGGCATTGGTCTCTTTCGTAGTGAATTTATCTTTCTCGCGCAAGAGCGTAAAGCTCCCTTAAGCGAAGAGGCTCAATATGCCATCTATAAAAAACTTCTACAGCTTTTCCCCCACGATTTGGTAACCATTCGCACACTAGATTTAGGTGCAGATAAAAGTATTCCTCAATTTGCCCACTACGAAGAAGCGAATCCTCTGCTTGGTTGGCGCGCCAGTCGTCTCTGTTTGGAGGAGAAAGAGCTCTTTACGAGCCAGCTACGCGCCCTCTATCGTGCGTCGGTGCATGGCAATTTGCGCATCATGATTCCTTTCATCTCCACCGAATCTGAATTGCGGGAAATTCTGGAGATTCTTGCTCAAACGCGCACCGAACTATCCGAAAAAAAGATCGCTTTTAAGGCGAATGTACCAATTGGCATTATGATCGAGACACCTTCTGCTGTCCTCATTAGCGAGCAGTTGGCGCAATTTGTCGACTTCTTCTCCATTGGTACCAACGACTTAACCCAATACACCTTAGCCGTCGATCGCGATAATCCTAAGGTTGCCAAATACTACAAACCGATCCACAAATCGGTGCTTAAACTCATCAGAATCACCATCCAAGAGGCGCAAAAGAGCCAAACCGATCTTAGCCTCTGTGGCGAGCTGGCCACCGATCTCTTGGCCGTTCCCTTGCTTTTAGGCATGGGACTTCGCGAACTTAGCGTCGGTTCCGCATCGCTCACCCACATAAAAGAGGTGATTCGCTTAACAACCATCAAAGAAGCGGAGGTTTTGGCCGATAATGTATTTAGCACCACCAAAACTTCCGAAATCGTGGAGCTACTCAAAGAGTACAGGGAGAGAATTTTTGCAAGAAAAAGTTATTAACACCATCCCCTTTGTCGCCATTATTGGTCGGCCTAACGTGGGAAAATCGACACTATTTAATCGCCTTGTGGGTAAGAAATTAGCCATCACCGACTCCATCCCTGGCTCTACGCGCGACATCGTCGAGCAAGAGATCTTCCTAGGCGATCGCGCCATCCTTCTTGCCGATACCGGTGGTAGGCGTGAGCGCACCGACAGTCATTTAGAGACGTTGGCAATCGAGCGTAGTTACTCTATCGATCAAAAGGCAGACCTCCTGCTCTTTGTCGTCGAGGCCATGGAGCTCTTGGCTGAAGATGAACAACTCATCGACTACCTGCGTCGCTACCAAGACAAAGTCATCCTCATCGTCAACAAGTGCGACTCCCACGAGCGCGATTTTATCGCCAACAACTACTATCAATATGGCTTTAAAGAGCTTATCATGATCTCCGCCGAACATGGTAGAAACATCGATCTCTTACGCGAAGCTCTCTACCAACACCTGCCCCCAGCACTGCCTGCTCCTGAAGAGCAAACAGACGAAACTGCGCCCATTCGTATTACGATTTTAGGCAAACCCAATGCTGGAAAATCCACATTAGCCAACCAATTGAGCCAAAGCGATCGATCGCTGGTCAGTGAGGTGGCAGGCACGACGCGCGACAGTGTCAAGAGTCATTTTCTCTTTGATGGGCAACCCTTTGAGATCATCGATACCGCCGGTCTACGCCGAAAAGCCAAGGTCAACGATCCTATCGAATTCTACTCTACGCGTCGTGCCGAGGCCTCGATTCGTGAAGCGGATGTGGTACTCCTGCTTATCGATGCGCAGGAAGGGCTTACCGATCAAGACAAAAAAATTGCCGATAAAATTATTTTGGAGAAGAAGCCTTTTCTCTTTGTCCTCAATAAGTGCGATCTGCTTGCCGAGCACCATCTCTATGAGCGCCATCGTGGTGATAGAACCAAACTTGCCGTGCAAAATCTCAAAGACGCCTTCCCCATCCTCAACTATCTCGCGGTAGTTCCCATCGAGGCTTCGCACAATCTTGGCTTAGATAAATTAATGAAGATGGTCAATACGGTCCATCGTCAGAGTTTACGTAAAATTGACGATACCGAATTCCAGCGTGCCTTACTCCAGTGGCGTGGCGATCTACTCCACGGCTCACCTTATCACAAAAGCCACATTCGTAGCATCCGTCAAGTGGGCGTGCAGCCGCCACGCTTCGTCGTACGCGTGCAAGGCAAGGCGCAACCAAATTATGTACGCTATCTCACAAACCGTATTCAAAAAGAATTTAGATTTAATTTAGTCCCTATTACCGTGGAGGTTGAACATGTATAAACGTTTAGTATCATTGGCAATCGCGAGCTTACTCTTGCTTTCTACTGCATTTGCGCAAAACGATATGAATTTCACCCAAGAACGACTCTTACTAGAGCAGTCTAATTTTGCCGAGAACTATGAAATACGCCAAAATTCGCGTAACATCATTAGTAGCACGCAATTTAACACCATCGATATTAGTGCGCGTATTTACACCCAAGAATCGTCTACCCATCGCGTACGTGTCTCCATTGTCCGCATGGACGACTTCTTCTATGTCATCTTTGCCAATGAGATCTTACCGATCATGCAAAATCCACGGCAAGCCAACCAATTTAACCCAAACCAAGAGAACACGAGCTACGATCTTCTCCTCTCTGATCGCTTTAAAATGGACGGACGTGGTACTTATATTATCAAAAAGCGTGTGCAAGATGGCACCATCGAACACATTAAGATCTATCTACAATCCGAATCCGAGAGCTATATCCTCATTACCCCCCAAGGTAGCAGTGAGATCAATCTCGATGTCTTTCTTTTTGAGACCCCTATTTATCGTAATGTACGTCTACCTATCAACTTGAACTCAGCCACCACCTTACCCTTCTCGCGCATCATGGCAAGCTCCAGCCACGTTATCGACTGGAATCTCCTCTTTCTTCCCCTTGCTAATCAAAACGCACGCCGAAGTTATCTCCAAAATGTTATTCGTCAAGTAGAGCTTCGCCTACCCGAACTCTCTTATGTTGCCGATGGCATGCAAAATAGTAACGGCACCCTCGTGCATGGACAGACCAGAGAGCCTCAACAAAATCAAACTGGGTTGGGTAATCTTGGCTTTGTTAAATGGATTATGGATGGCTTTTATTCCCCGCTTAATCAAGGTAAACTTAGCGATATTTCTTTATTACAGAACGACAATGAGCCACAACTCTCTAGCCTAACATGGAATCGCAACCTCTCCTACTTCATAAACAAATCGATCTTCTCTCGCCGTCGCATTCATATTGGTGAAGATGATGTGCGCGATACCCCCTTTCTCACCTACACCCCAGAGATCGGCTACCCGCTCTCTACCTTGCCGGCGGTTATCTACCTCGAAGCCATCCGTAGACCCGAAGCTATCTACCTAGGCTCCATCAATGAGGTGAGTGCTACCACCCAAAATCGCCGTGCCCACCTTGCTAGCATCGTGATTATTCCCTTCTTTAACGAGATGGGAAACCTTGAAACCACCGTCTTTTACAATAACCAAAAGATGACGTTAGAAGATCTTCATCGTAAGCATCGTGGAGCATTTATTCATCTACAGCGCATCACCACCAACAATACCACCTTCCAGCTTCCCCAAATCAAGAGTAATTAATTCCTTAACCTAAAAAGAAGAGAGGTCAATCGCGACCTCTCTTTGCTCTTGCAGTCCGCCATGGCTTAACAATGACCAAATTTCTCCATCAACAAATTTTCTCCCACCAAAATCGGATCAAAAAGAAAGCGTTCCTTCTTCTCCATCGTAGTTAGATAGAGCAAAGAACACTCGCTGGCATCGCTATTGGTAAGTTTGAGCGTAGGATTGAGCAATGTTCCATCCCGAAAGGTCAGCCAAGCCGAGAGGCGTTGCCCACGCTCCTCTACAGGGGTGTCGGCAAATTGACGTAATAAGTAATTATTCCAAGCCGGTGCATAAGGCTCCCCATTCTCGCGCAGCACATTGCCAATGGTAATAAGCACCGGCGACTCTTTTCCTTGCTCCTGAAAGAGATAGTAGAGCATCATGGCGACAGTAAGTGGATAGTTTTGCATTGCTTGAAAAATCTCAGGAAGCGAAATGGCGCGAGCATCTTGTCGCAACTCTTCATAATCACATGCCTCGAGGATCTTGCCACGCTGTTGGGCTACCATATTAATGGAAAAAAATTCAATCAAGCGTCGCTCCAGCACATTAATCGATTCGGTAAGCGGAGCCAAAAAGACATTATCCTGCTTTTGCAAAAAATCAGTATAGAGATGCACCTTATCCCCGCCAAAAATCCCCCACTGTAAACTGCGCGCTATCGCCCGTTGAAATCGCACATAATAGTCGTAATCCATCTATCCATCCTCTTTCAAAATATTCGTCATATCTGTTGCTTTACATAGACAAGGGTTACTGCGCTGGCTAAATCACCTTCATAACTCAAGGCGCTCTCCACCTGATATAATCGCACTTGCTCGCCCATCGTTCCAGAAAAGTGCCAGATTGGCTTTTTTTGCCTAGCGGTTAAAGGGGATAGGAGCTCTGCTTCATAGAGATTCCACGAAAAAAGCCCCAATCCTAGCGCCTTACTCAACGACTCCTTAGCCGCCCAGCGTCCCGCCAAATACCGCGAGGCATGCACTCCGCGCGCCTCGGCTTGTAGCAACTCATGTTTACCAAAGATACGTCGTAAAAAAGCCTCTCTTTGCAGAAGAGGCTCAAAACGACTAATCGCACAGAGATCATGCCCGAGGTGTAGCATGCATGCTCGCCTCTTCGAGTAAGGTCAATTGCTCCAGAAAAAAGCGCTCGGCCTCTTGGGCATCACCACTAAAGATACGCTCCTCTTTGCGGTAGACAAAGACCTTATTCCCCGCACCCGTAATTGCCAAATCAGCATGTCCGGCCTCCCCTGGTCCATTGACCACACAGCCCATCACTGCCACGGTAAAATCGCCCTGCATGCCATAAAGACGCTCTTCAATCTTCTGGGCAAAGTAGTGGGTATCAAACGAATTACGCGCACACAACGGACAAGAGACCAACTTAGGCATGCGTCGCTCATCAATTTTTAAAAGAGAGAGTAATTGCCGCGCGGCCATCACTTCATACTCAATGCGATCGCTAATACTGATGCGGATCGTATCGCCAATACCATCTTTAAGTAAACCACCCAAGTAAAAGGCACTCTGGGTAATTGCAGGAATCAACGTTCCTGCCTCAGTGATGCCCAAGTGAATCGGGTAGTCGCAAGATTTAGCCAAGAGACGCACCGCCTCATCGACATACTCAGGGTTGCTATCCTTCACCGAGATCACAATATTCTCAAAACCGATACGCTCAAGCACTTCCACCTCATCCAGCGCACTCTGTACCAGTGCCTTCGCGCGATTAGGCTCATCCTTCAGTGAGCTCAATAGAGAGCCACCATTTACCCCGATACGAATCGGCACCCCCTTATCCTTAGCCTTAGTGGCCACCTCAAAGACCTTGCGCTCCATGCCGATATTACCCGGGTTGATGCGTAGTTTCGCGATCGGAAAGTCCAACGCGCGCAATGCAATGCGATAGTCAAAGTGAATATCGACAATCAGTGGCATCTTGAGCTGTGGTGCCAACGCTCCCAACAGCTCCACATCGCTTAAACGAGGCGCGCCAAAACGAATGGCATCGCAACCCAACTCTTTCAAGTTATTAATGCGCGTAACCAACGCATCATCTATTGTATTAATAGGGCGATCCCACATCGTCTGTATCGCCACGGGATTGCTCCCGCCGATGGCAATATCTCCAATCTGAACAACCCTAGAGATTCTTCTCTTTTGTACCATTGAGTAACTCCCTCACAATTTGAGCAGAACGACGCGAAGCTAACTCAAGAAATTCTTCATAACTCATCTGTGCTTGACCATTAGCCTTATCGCTTAGCGCACGAATGACAATAAAAGGAGTTGAACAAAGGCTCGCCACATGAGCAACCGCCGCCCCCTCCATCTCTACGGCAAGCGCATCGGGAAAGTGATGCAATAACTTCACCACATCCGCCTCTTGTGCGATAAATTGATCGCCAGAGAGGATAATACCTCGCTGTAGCGAGAAGTCGCGTACTCCCGATTCGCTCAATAAGGCCTCAAGTTGACGTGAATCCTTCGAGACAAAAGAGCTCGACATCCCCGGAACTTGCCCCAGAGCATACCCAAAGGTACGTGCATCCACATCATGGTAGATCAACTCATCACTGATGACGACATCCCCTACCGATAAGCCATCAACTAGACCACCAGCCACGCCCGTGTTCACCACAAGATCATAGGATTGGGAGACCAATAGCAACGCAGTAGCGACACCGGCATTGACCTTGCCAATGCCCATCTGCACTAATGTAATAGCGACCCCATCAAGCTCACCATCCACCGCCTCAAGCCAAGGAGCAACCAAGCGCGTACTGGGGTTTCTCATCTTCTCCAAAAGGAGGCGACGCTCTATCTCCATCGCCGCTAAGATCAATATGCGGTGCTTCACGCTCTTTCTATCCTACTCTTTTGTAGCAGAGATCGTGCTTTGGATCTCTACGGCATTACGAATGGCGCTGTGTGGGCGCTTCAACTCACGGCTAACGCGGGTAATTTTACAGAGACTCACCCCTAAATCGGTAGCGATTTGCCTCTGGGTCGTGCCCTTGTACAGCATTTTGGCGATATCCCAACGCTTGGATATATCGACAAATTCCTTATCGGTAATGACTTGACGGATTAAATAATACATCTCCATCGGTGGGAATTGTTGTAGAATACCCACAAATTCTCTTAAATTAGCCTCGATCTGCTCTTGTTCCTCTTCCATACTGAAAACTATTATACACAAAAAGCAAATTAAAGTCAAATAAGAAAAGGGCAAACTCTTGTCTATTTGCAAAAAAAAAACTATAATAGACGGTATGAATATTCTAAAACGGACGTGGGAGAAGATTACCACGAAATCGCGTAATTACTCGGACAATATTCTCAAGACAGCAGTGAAGGAGATGCTCTTTCGCGGGCGCATGGAGAGCATGCTGGTGCTGGATGCGATGCAACGTGAGTCGCGCTTGATTATGCTATTGAATGCGATTTTATTGGCTTTTGCCATCTATTTTAATGATTATACAAAATTAAGCAAGTCACTGGCCTTTACCATTTATGCGCTCTTGCTCCTACGGCTCATCATCAATATGACAAAAATGTCCCTTTTTCTCTATAAAACGCGCCATACCGGTGTGATTTACCATCTGCAACAGTATCGCAAATTTGGGGGAATTTTTCATCATAAAAAAGCATTTAAAGAGACGCTCCTCAATCTCTTTATCCTAGAGTATGAGAGTCGGCTCCATAAATCTATCGCCATGCTCCACAGTGGCTTAACCAAGCTCCAACTCACCCACTCGCAAGAGGAGATTTTTGAGTATTTCTACAAGGAGAGCCTCATCACCTTTAAAAAGTTTTTCTTCTCCACCTTCCTCCTGCTCCTCGTGGAACTCTTTGCCTACATCTTCCTAACCTTCTTAATTCGCCAATGGATCTTTACCCTATAAACCAATAGATAACCCCATAAGGTGGGGCTATCTATCGCCATAACATAAAGGCTAGAAAGAAATTATCTTAGCTCTCTTCGGTAGGCATAGGCTTGGTGCTACGGCACTTGGGGTATTTAGAGCAGGCCAAAAACCAGCCACGCGGGCCACGCTTTACCACCATCGGTGCGTTACACTTATCGCAGTTGACAGGCTCTTTGAGTTCAGGAGCAAGCTCTATCGTGCCATCTTTGTTGAGTGCCATCGTATTTTGACAATCAGGATAACCAGAGCAGGCCAAAAAGATACCTTGACGACTCATTTTTGCCACCATCGGCTTACCACATTTATCGCAAGTTTTGTCTACCTTAGGGAGAATAATGGGCTTGCCCTCCTTGTCCACCGAGACCGTGCCCTTACAGATCGGATAATCGCTACAGGCATAGAAGTACTGCCCAAAGCGACTCTTTTTCAACTCCATCTGCTTTTGACAAATCGGACAGAAAACTTCCTCTTGCTTCACCCCATTAGCATCTTCTACCGCATCGCCCTGTTGCCCTGGCATCGTGAGCACACCTTTACAGACCGGATAATTCTTACACCCTAAAAAAGCACCCGCCTTGCTGTAGCGCACCACCAAGCCCTCACCACAGAGCGGACAACGCTCCTCCCCCTCCCAAGGACGCCCTTTAAGCGGAGCAACATTAGCACTAGCCTCTTCGATCTGCTTAATGAAAGGAAAGTAAAATTCACTTAACAGTGCCACCCAATCTTCTTTACCCTGCTCTACAAGGTCAAGCTTCTCTTCCATGCTGGCGGTAAAGTGGAGGTCGACAATATTACTAAAGCTCGAGGAGATGAGTTGATTTACCGCGATGCCTAGCTCGGTAGCGTAGAAGGAACGCTCTTTTTGGATGACATAGCCACGCTCCAAAATGGTCTGAATGATTGGCGCGTAGGTGCTAGGACGGCCAATGCCCTCCTTCTCTAACGACTTAACTAAACTGGCCTCATTAAAGCGTGCAGGGGGCTTCGTAAAGTGTTGATTAGGAGTGAGTTCCTTCGTGGTGAGCACCTCTTTAACCTCTACCGCAGGCAGACGATCGTTCTCTTCGTTGCTATTGGCATCGGCATCTTCGTCGTAGCGCTTATCTTTCGCCAGAGCCAAAAAGCCTTCGAACAAAAGCTGACGCCCTTTCGCCTCAAAGAGACCACGTCCTAATTGAATCTTTAAAGAGGTATTGGCATAACGCGCAGGCGACATCTGACTCTGGGCAAAGCGATGCCAAATCATCTCGTACAAGCGATACTCATCATTACTCAAGTGAGGTTTCACTCGCTCAGGGGTAAGGCTAATATCGGTGGGGCGAATGGCCTCGTGCGCCTCTTGGGCGTTCTTGTTGCTAGAGCTATACTTAGGCGCTTGCGTCGGGATATACTCTTGCCCAAAACGCTCCTGCAGATAGGTGCGCGCCTCGGTTACCGCTTGCGGATCGACACTGACCGAATCAGTACGCATGTAGGTGATAAGACCCGTTGGCGTCCCCTCGACCTCAACCCCTTCATAGAGCTTTTGTGCGATGCGCATGGTACGTGTGGCACTATATCGCAAGTAGATATTGGCCGATTGCTGGAGCGTACTGGTGGTGAAAGGTGCATTGGGCTTGCTCTGGCTCTCCTTTTTCTCGACGCTCTCGATAATGGGCTGTTGCCCCTGAAAGCTAGTAAGTACCTCATCTACGCCAGCCTTACTGGTGGCTAGGGGATGCTCTAGGCCAAACTTTTTTTTATCAAAATAAGTGAGTACCGACTGAATGCTCTTAGACTCTTTTTGGGTGAGTAAGTGTGCCTTAATTGACCAATACTCCTGCGAGACAAACGCGTCAATCTCTTTATCACGCTCGACAATAATACGCACCGCAGGCGATTGCACCCGTCCTGCCGAGAGGTTGCGCGCCACCTTTTGCCACAAGAAAGGCGAGAGCGAGAAACCTACCAAACGATCGAGCGCCCGCCTTGCCTGTTGGGCATTCACCAAATCCATATTAATGGCGCGCGCATGCTCGATAGCCTCGGTAACGGCCTTTTTGGTTACCGAGGTATAAGTGATACGTTTAACCCGATCAGCGGGCAGGGCGAGAGCTTCACTCAAGTGCCAAGCGATGGCTTCCCCTTCGCGGTCGGGGTCGGGGGCTAAGTAGATATCCGAGGCGTTGGCAACGGCATTTTTCAGCTCTTGAATGCGCTTTTCCTTACCCTTGATGATCTCATACTTCATGGCAAACTGGTTATCCACATCGATGCCCAAGGCCTTCTTGCCCCGTCCACCCTTGGGCAGATCGCGGATATGCCCGACACTTGCCATTGCTTTAAATTCTTTACCCAAAAATTTCTGGATAATCGTTGCCTTATGTGGACTCTCCACGATAATCAGTTTTTTCGACCCGCTCTTACTCACTTACCTCTACCCGCTTCTTCACAAAGATTTCATTTAATAATAGTATCATCGATAAATCGCCCCTGATGCATTACCTAAAATAGATAAAAATATCTTTTTTCTCAAAACCAAGCAAGCTCTCGCCCAAAAAGGCAGAACATCAAGACTTATTAAACTATAAGCAGTATTGATTACTTTTGTCAATGGTAAAAAAAGAGTTTTTTCACTATTGACACTTTTTTTCTTTTTTGCTATGATGTGGTTGTTAGTATTAAACGCGTCTGTCGTATAGTGGTAATACCTCAGTCTTCCAAACTGATGCGAGGGGTTCGATTCCCCTCAGACGCTCTCATTGTCCGCTCTACTCTATTTAGTAGCGGACTTTTTATTTATCATCCACCAAATTATATATTCATTAATTATAATATTTTTATTTTTCAGTTTGACAACGGCTTCACCTCGTGGTACACTAAAAGTGTTAGATCTATTTTTTTAGGAGAAATGCTATGACACGTACTGCACTGTTGCTAGTTGGCTTCTTCTCTTGGATGAGTTTGCTAAGTTGTGGTCGGCAAGCATCATCCCAGAGTACCCAGAGGGAGAATACTATGCAATTCTATTATGCAAGTTTAATCAACAATCAGACCATCGAAGTTAAGAGCCAAGTTGCCCTTGATAAGCCACCCACGCTGGAGCTTATCAACCACACCACCAATCAGCGCGCGACACTGACCCATAAAGCGCACCCAGCCAAACTTCTGCATCACTTCACCCTAGAGCAACCTATCAGCGAGCTCTCTCATCACCTCACGGTAGCCATCAACAACGGCACTACCACCCACGAGATGCCCCTTCGCCTCTTTAAATTCTACGACCATCCCGACTTTACCAATCACTACCTCCCACCAAATACCATTCAATGGGGCGTTATGCCTACCACCGAGAGCACCACCTTTAACATCTGGAGCCCCACCGCTTCCGATATCACCCTCAACCTCTACGAAGATGGCGTCAATTCTCCCCTCTATGAAAGCTATCCGCTTACCCGAGGGGCGAGAGGACATTGGCAACTCACGCTACAAGAGAATTTAATTGGGCGCTACTATAACTATAGCGTAACCAATGCTGGACAAACGCACACCCTCACCGACCCTTACGCCATTACGACCGGTACTAATGGACGCCGAGCGCTCATTACCACGCCCGAAATTGCCTTTAGAGGTAGACGCTTTGACAGCAACGAATTTATCAAAGTTGCCCCCAAAGATGCAATTCTCTACGAATTACACGTGCGCGATCTCTCTATGTCTGCCACCACCAACCATAGCGAGGATCTACGCGGGAAATTCCTCGGCGTGGTGCAGACAGGCACAACCAATCAATACGGGCAGAGCACCGGTCTTGATCACATCAAAGATCTCGGCGTAACCCATATTCACTTTTTACCCATCTACGACTATAACTCTGTGGATGAAGGCAACCTCCAAGATAACGTCTTCAACTGGGGATACGATCCGCTCAATTATAGCGTACCCGAGGGATCTTATAGTAGTAATCCTGCCGATGGCTATGTGCGCATGCGCGAACTCAAAGCGATGGTTGATAACCTCCATGAGCATGGTATCGGTGTAGTGATGGATGTGGTCTATAACCATACCGGGCCTGTAACCGATCACTACTTTCAGCACCTCGTACCCGACTATTACTTTAGAATGGATGAATTTGGCAACTTCTCTAACGGATCTGGTACTGGCAATGAGACCGCATCTGAACGCGAAATGTTCCGACGCTACATGGTTGACTCCCTCAAGCACTGGGCGACGACCTACCAAATCGACGGCTTCCGCTTCGACCTCATGGCAGTGCACGATATCGAAACCATGAACCTCATCGCACAAGAACTTAAAGCGATCAATCCTTACGTCGTGCTCTACGGCGAGGGCTGGACAGGCGGTGGATCTCCGCTCCCGGCGCACCTCTCTGCGACAAAGACCAACACCTATCAAATGCCCGATATTGCCGTCTTTAACGACGATATTCGTGATGGACTGAAGGGCTGGGTCTTTGATGCAAAAGAGTCTGGCTTTGTCAACGGCAACCCCGAAGTGCATGCTCGCGCGCTCTTTGGCTACCTCGGTGCGCTCCAGAATATCGATGGTCATGGCGACGGCGCTTATGCCAAGCTCCCTACCGACACCATTGCCTACGTAAGCGCGCACGACAATCACACTCTCTACGACCGCTGGCTCGAGAGCGTACCCGGTGAGAGCTTTGAAGAGTACATGCGCCTGCAAATTATGGCCAATGCGATGGTGCTTACCTCTCCCGGTATCCCCTTCTTGCACGCAGGGGTCGAGATGATGCGTACAAAAAATGGCGACGAGAACAGCTACAAATCTCCCGATAGTACCAATCAATTGGATTATGACCTCAAAAACCGCACCCAGCCACTCTTCAACTACTACAAAAATCTTATCCAAATCCGTAAGAACCACCCGCTCTTCAAGCAGGGTCTCCTCCCCAACGGCAACCACGCCTTCGAGATTGTAAAGGGTAGTCAAGAGGATCCGCTCTTTATGGCCTTTAGAGTGATCGACCACACCAATAGCGACGCGTGGCAAGGTGTCTACCTGATTTTTAACGCCGGCGAGAATACCCACACCGTCAACCTAAGTGGTGGCGAGTGGCGTCTCTTTGCTGACACGTGGCAGGTAACCCCCGATCTCACCGAGAGCACCTTTAGAGGTAGCATTACGGTGGAGCCTAAATCTATCG
The DNA here is from genome assembly GCF_028748145.1 of Entomospira culicis. Lineage (NCBI taxonomy): Bacteria > Pseudomonadati > Spirochaetota > Spirochaetia > Spirochaetales > Spirochaetaceae > Entomospira > Entomospira culicis. The sequence goes on from NZ_CP118181.1 coordinate 1,089,857, forward strand.
CGATGCTTTACCAACCCAAGTAATTAACCGATACTTATCCTATAACTCCTCTTTGGGGGTTATAGGAGGTTTTTTATGAAAAAATGGCAACTAAATCATAATCATCTGTGGGTAGTGCTAGTTAGCCTACCTAGAGCGGTTTTTTTACCTTTTTTCTATCTTTTATTTGCTCCATATTGTCGAGATATCAGTTGGCTCTATGCCTTAGATATTCTCTTTTTTCTCCTCATGCTGTGGATTGTCGGACTACCCAAATTTATTCGACCAAAACGAGATATCCGTTTAGAAATTGTAATTTACGCTTTTTTTCACTTTCTGTTTACTTATACTATAGTTTTTCATTTTACTATTGGCTGTTGGGCATAAAAAAGAGAGGCTTAGCGCCCCTCTTATACAAAAAACAAAATGGATCTTACTTGGCAGTGATGGCGGCCATGGTGATGTAGTTGTAAGGCTGATTGAAGTGCGGAAGGAAGAAGATGTCGACTAGTTTTAGGTGATCGATGGTGATTTTCTGTTCGATAGCGAGGGAGAACATGTGGATGCCCATCGAGATATCTTCGTACGAGGCCATCTGTGCGCCCAAGATACGGCGGGTGTCGCCATCGTAGACAATGCGAATCTTGACAGGGTGATTCTCTTTCATAAAGGCTGGGCGTTGCAAATCTTCAAACTCGGTAACCATCGCTTGGAAACCAGCTTCTTTAGCGGCGCGAAGGGTGAGACCGGTAGAGACCATGTTGTAGCCAAAGATGCTAATACCGTTAGAACCCTGCACGCCGTTGGAAGCAATTTTTGTGCCTGCAAGGTTATGGGCTGCAACGATTCCACTACGCACCGCATTGGTAGCCAGCGCGATGTAAGCGGTGTCTTGTAAGGCGTTGGAGAAGACCGTTGCGCAGTCGCCGATCGCAAAGACATCAGGATCGCTTGTTTGCTGATGAAGATCGACAAGATAGGCCTGATTCTTGCCAAAAATCTTGAGGTGGTCGCGACCAAGAGCGGTGTTGGGGTTAAAGCCAATGGCAAGCACAACCATGTCAACTTGATAGTTGCCTTTATTGGTTGTAATGCCAGTAACTTTGGTATCACCATCGATAGAGACAACACTCTCGTTAAGATGAAGGTTTACACCATTTTTTTGCAAGACTGCATCCATATCGTGCGTCAGCTCGGCATCGTAGTAGCCACACAGCGAGGTGTCTCGCACGTCGAAAAGGTAAGCTTTTTTGCCACGACGATGCACCGCCTCGGCGATCTCCACACCGATATACCCTGCGCCCACCACAGCCACACTCTTGATATTGGGGTCAGACATGCGCTTGTCGGCAGCCACAGCATCTTGAAAGAGCTTTACCGATTGCACGCCCTCTAGGTTGATACCCGGAAGCTTGGGTTGGATAGGCAACGATCCCGTAGCAAGCACGAGCTTGTCGTAGCTCTCAACGATCTCTTTACCCTCTTTATTTTTTGCGGTGATTTTTTTGGCTTTAAAATCGATGTGGGTTACTTCCGTCTCGATGTAGACCGTAGCATTCTTGGATTCAAAGACATCCTTAGAGCAGTAGAACAATCCATCAGGACTCTCAATCTGACGACCCACCCAAAGCGCCGTACCACAACCCAAATAACTAATATTATTGTTGCGATCAAAAATTACCAACTCATGTTCAGGATAATTATCCAACAAGGTGTTCGCACACGCCGTACCCGCATGATTAGCGCCAACCAAGACAACTTTACTCATACCATCTCTCCCATTGTTTTCTCTCATAAATAGATTGATAGCCCAAGGCTATATCTCCATTATATCCAATAACGCTATCTTTTTCAAGTTTATCAAAATAAAAATTGTTCCTTTTTTGTAACAATTATCGAAAAAATGCGCCTCTGAGCGAAAATACCTAGCGACCCCTTGCTTTTTTCTCAAAAATCGGGTAGATTTTAAGTATCTTTTTGAAAATTTCATTCTATGATCTTTCCCACCTTAAGAGGAGTTTTTTTATGAGCAATGCTATCCTAGATGACATGGAACAAAAAATCCAAAAGGCCATCGACAATCTAATCTCCACCTTCAGCCTCATCCGCAGTGGCAAAGCCTCCGCCTCCATCTTCGACCGTGTCATGGTCGACTCCTACGGCACCCCCACACCACTCAACCAAGTTGCGTCCATCAGCACCCCAGAAGTGCGCCTCATCCTCATCCAACCTTGGGACAAAGGTCAACTTAGCGCTATCGAAAAGGCCATTCTCGCCTCCGACCTCTCCCTTAATCCCAACAATGACGGCAAAGTTATTCGCATTAATCTTCCCCCCCTCACCGAAGAGCGCCGAAAAGCCCTCGTTAAGCAAGCAAAAAATGAGGCAGAAGAGCACCGTGTCTCTATTCGTAACGCTCGCCGTGATACCCTAGAACAGCTGAAAAAAGCCGGTCTTAGCGAAGACGACGAAAAAAAAGACAAAGAAAATATTCAAAAAGCTACCGACAATGCCATCAAAAAAGTTGACACTCTCTTTGCAGAAAAAGAGAAAGAGATCATGGAGATCTAATGTCGGCTAAAGAGTCTCATCACTATCCAAGTCCTCCAACCTCTATCGATACAAAAAAGAGAAGAAAAGGATATCAATCCATTAGAAAAAGAGGGAGTTGATGGCAGTAAAAGAGTTCCCCCATCATGTGGGTATTATTATGGACGGCAATGGGCGCTGGGCAAAAGCAAAATCGCTTCCCCGCTCTAAAGGACATGTGCAAGGGCTACAGGCTACCAAAAACATTGTAGCCCATGTCGCGAAATCCCCCATCCCCTATCTATCGCTCTATACCTTCTCCACCGAAAACTGGACGCGTGCCCAAGAAGAAGTCGGCGCTCTGATGAATCTTATCGCCACGCATCTCAAAGCACAGCTCCCTTTTTATCATGAATATGGTATCCGCATCCTTCACTCTGGCGATAAACATCGCCTTAGCAAGCAAATCATCAAAGACCTAGACGAGGTAGAGGCAAAAACGGCACATCATACGCAACTAACCCTCAACCTCCTTATCGACTACGGCGGAAGAGATGAAATTATTCGCGCCGCGCAAAGAGTTCTTGCACAAGAATTAGCGCTTAATCAAGAGAGCCTTCGTCAACACCTCGATCAACCCTCCTTACCCGATCTTGACTGTGTGATTCGCACCGCAGGAGAGGAGCGTCTCTCAAACTTTATGCTTTGGCAATCTGCTTATGCAGAAATGATTTATATAAAAACACTTTGGCCTGATTTCACTCCTAAAGAGTTTGATCTCGCCATGACATCTTACCAAAATCGTCATCGAACCTTCGGAGGAGAGTAGTGAAAGCCTTATCTAATTTTGCCATCAGAAATATCGCCGCTGTCGGCTGGACGATATTTCTTTTGCTCATCGTTTTTGTCTTTAAATCACACAACCATCTAGTCGGTAGCATCACGCTGATCACCCTAAGTGCCATTGGCACCTATGAGCTAGGCAAAATCTTTAAACATAAATTCGATGATGTTGATACGCTCATCTACCCCCTACTTGGTGCCTACTTTCCGGTAATGAGCACCCTAGAGGGCTATTTCGCCTCGCTAGAAGCACTCAAAATGCCCATGCTTGCCGTTATCCTTAGCCTCATCTTTGCCAAGCAGACGCTGGTGGCCAACAAAAACAAAATGGACTCCACGATTACACGCATTACCGCGATGGTTTTCGCCCTCTTTTACCCGGGGTTCTTTGTCGGTTATTTCGTTAAACTCAATACATTTCATCACTCAAGCACGATTCTTGCCGTCTACTTGCTACTCATCACGCTTAATGACGGAATGGCTTATTATGTAGGGCGCGCCTTTGGTAAAAAGACGCACTCGCAAGGGATCTTTATGGTGAGTCCTAATAAATCTTTAGTTGGCTTTATTGGCGGGCTAACGGCATCGATGCTCGTCGCCCTTATTGCTTATCTCTATCTAGCACCTAAGTTTGCGCCACAAATGTTTGGGGAACGGGGAGTCATCTACGCCTTAGCCATGGGGCTCACCTGCGGGATTGCCTCCATTATTGGTGATCTTTTTGAGTCGACCCTTAAGCGAAGCTCTGACGTTAAAGATTCAGGCGACATCATTCCTGGACGAGGTGGCGTACTCGACACCATCGACTCATTGGCATTTGTTGCACCCATCTACTATCTCTTTATCTACTTTGCCTAATGAAAAAGATTATTATCCTCGGTGCAACCGGAAGCATTGGCAAGATTGCTCTCGATATCGCGAGAAAGTTTCCCCAAAAATTACACGTCATTGGGCTCCAAGCGCATACCCAAGCCGACACCTTACTAACGCTACAAAAAGAATTCCCTCATGCAACGCTTGCGCTTACGGGAGCTTCACACCCCAATCAACACCTACTACAAGGGCAAGATGCCTTATGCCGTCTTATCCAAAACACCCATGCCGATCTGGTGCTCAATGCGATTGCTGGGGCAAGTGGCTTGCATGCCTCTCTCTACACCCTAGAAAAAGGTATCGATTTAGCCCTTGCTAATAAGGAGAGCATCGTGATGGCGGGGGAGTATCTCAAAAAAATCGCAGAAAAAAATGGTGCGAAAATTTTACCTGTGGACTCAGAACACTCGGCGCTATTTTACCTCATGAAGAGTCCGCTTGCTGTCGATGAGTATATCATTACCGCTAGTGGTGGTGCTTTTCGTGGAAAAAAAGTGACTGATTTGCATCAGGTTACTGCCCAAGAAGCAATGAAGCATCCTACGTGGCGAATGGGCGCAAAAATTTCTATCGACTCGGCAACGCTCGCTAATAAAGGTCTTGAGGTAATTGAGGCTTGGAAATTGTTTGACATTCCCATTGATAAGATCAACGTGTTGCAACACCCCCAGAGTTTGGTGCATGCCCTTATTCGCACGCAAGATGGCGCGCTTCATGCATATATCAGTGAGACATACATGGAACTTCCGATTCAAAATGCGCTCCTTGACCCCGAGCTTGCCCTTGCCTCGTGCTCTTTTCTTGATCTTGTTGATAAAACATTGTCATTCACCGCCATTGATCACGAAACGTTTCCGATGGTCAATCTCGCTTACCAAGCCTGTCGACAAGGAGATCCCTATCCCATTATCTACAACGCTAGCAATGAGGAGGCAGTGGCACTCTTTCAGGCTGGAAAAATCCCCTTCTTAGCCATCAGTCGTATTGTGGAGAGCGCCCTATCGCAATTATATCCGCATCCCTTTAACCCGCTAATATTAGCAGATATTTGGCAAGCAGATAGGTGGAGTCGTGAATTTTCATCCAATTACTATAAGGAAAACCATACATGTTAGGGAATTATTCTATTTGGATCTTAGGTCTCTTAGGGCTTAATATCATTGTCTTTATCCATGAGCTGGGACACTTTCTAGTAGCGCGCGCAACGGGCATCACGGTGGAAGTCTTCTCGATTGGCATGGGGCCAAAGCTTTGGAAGAAGCAATTTAAAACCTTTGAGTTTGCTATCTCGGCGCTTCCATTGGGTGGATACTGTAAAATGCAGGGCGAAACCATGCAGAATAGAAACAGCGAGCCGGCAAAAAAAGGCGATCTTTATTACGGGCATCCTTGGCGACGGCTCCTCACCGTAATGGCGGGGGCGGGATTTAACTTTATCTTTACCTACCTGATCTTTGTGGGCATGAGCATGATGGATCGACATGAAATTCGCATGGAAAATAGAATTTTCGTGCCTCAAGAACAGAGTGAGACGGCTCTTCCCTTTTTAAGCGGAGATAAAATCATCCGTATTAATGGAAAATCTATCGATTATTTTCATCAAATAGAACAACATATCATCGTCTCCGGAGGCGATACCCTTAGTTTCGATATTCTGCGCGATGAAACCGCCATCACCCTCACCAAAGAGATTCGCTTAGACAGCAAAACGGGGATAGGTATCATGCCGTTTACTCCTTATCTAAGTAATACACTTCAATATATTTATCCCGACTCACCTGCAGAAAAGCACGGTCTCCTCGCCGGAGATACGCTTATGGCGATAAATGGCGAACGCGTCAATGATTTTCATGATATTTCACGGATCTTGCGCCCCTACCAAGCGGACGAGGTGATTGAATTAACCGTGCTTAAAGCAAACCATAGTGAACCCACCACGCTATCCATTCCCCTATCTAATGGCAAGCTAGGTATCTCGGTGGTACAAGAAGTCGCCGTGTCAGGAGATTCCCTCTTTCTCGCCTTAGGTAGTGGGGCAAAGCTCTTTGTAACCACGCTTCGCGACTATATTCGTGGGTTACACCGGCTCATTACCGGTCAATTAGAGTTCAAAAGCTCGCTTTCTGGCCCCATTCAAACCACAGAAATTATTGGCGAAGTTGCTCGCTCCTCCATAAAAGAGGGCTCGGTAAGCATCTTTTACCTCCTTGCCATCCTCTCTATTATTATTGGCTTTATGAATTTACTCCCGATTCCCCTTCTGGATGGCGGACTCATCGTGCTCTTTCTTTTAGAAATGATCTTAGGGAACAAACCGCTACCTAATGGCGTACTCAAGGCGTATCAAATTATCGGCTTTACCATTATCTTTGGATTATTAGCACTTAGTATAAATAGTGATATTTTACATATTTTTAATAAAAAATAAGCACTCTTACTCATAAGGAGGAGAATATGGGCGGAACGGTCGTATGTGGAATGCAGTGGGGGGATGAAGGCAAAGGAAAAGTTATCGACTTCTTAGCGCCAAATGCCGAGGTTGTCGTACGTTATCAGGGAGGCAATAATGCTGGGCACACCGTTGTGGTAAACGGGCAAAAGTATGTCTTGCACCTACTACCCAGTGGCGTGCTCAATGAGAAGGCAATTTGTATTTTAGCCCCTGGTGTCGTTGTCGATCCGCGTGTCTTATTGGAGGAGATCGCCGCGCTGGAAGAGCGAGGACTCTCGTCGTCCCACATTCTCCTTAGCCAACGATGCCATATTATTCTTCCCTATCACATTGAAATCGACATATTAAAAGAAGCTAACTTAGGTAACGATAAAATTGGCACAACGAAACGTGGTATTGGCCCTGCCTATATGGATAAATTCGAACGTACGGGTATTCGTGCCGTCGATCTCCTCAACCCAGTAGAGCTTGAGGCGAAAATCCGCAAAAACACCGCCCACAAAAATCAAATCATTACGCAAATTTACCATGGGCAAGCCCTCGATGTTGAGAAGATTGTCCAAGATTATCTCTTATATGCTAAGCAATTAGCTCACCGTATTGTGGATACTACAGAGATTCTCCATAATAAACTCCAGCAAGAAGCCAACGTTCTCTTTGAAGGAGCACAAGCCATGATGCTTGACATCGATCATGGGAATTATCCTTTTGTAACCTCCTCAAGCCCCACCACAGGATCGGCGAGTGTTGGCGCAGGCGTGGGGCCACACTGGTTGACGCGTCGCATTGGTGTCTTCAAAGCGTATGCAACGCGCGTTGGAGCAGGGCCTTTTCCCACGGAACTTCATGACAGCATCGGGGAGCAAATCCGCGAAATTGGACATGAATTTGGCTCTACGACGGGGCGACCTCGCCGATGCGGTTGGCTTGATCTTAATGTTTTGCGCTATGCTGTGCAGATCAATGGCTTCACCGAATTAGCTATCATGAAGGCCGACGTGCTCGATCAATTCGACGAAATTCTCCTCTGCACTGCCTATGAAGCCAACGGTCAACACTATACAAGTATTCCCGCCGATAGCGCACTCCCCTTAAAACCTATTTATCAATCCTTTCGTGGCTGGAAGTGTGAAACCCAATCAATCAGCACATATGAGGAGCTTCCTAAAGAGCTTATCGCTTACATTGAATTTATCGAGCAATTCTTAGGTGTTCCCATTAAAACCATCTCGTTAGGCCCAAATCGACATGAAACTATCCTCCGATAGTCATGAGCAGATAAGCCACTATATCAAAGAAAATGATGCAAGCAAACGCTTAGATGTAGTGGCTAGACGGGCATTTCCTTTTTTACATTTAGCCGAAATTTTTCAAGCAATCCGTAAAGGAACTATCAAGGTTAATGGCAAAAAGTCAAGCCAAAAGTATCGCCTTGTAGAGGGAGATATCCTCACTTTTGTGGCAAAAAATATGCAAGAACGTATGGGAGAGTCGCAAACCATGCACACAACGACCGCCCGTTCTGTCTTTACACAAGAAGAAATTGCATGCTATCAGTTGTTAGAAATTCTTTGGGAGTCGCAAGATTTTGTCGCCATAAACAAGCCTGTGGGTTGGATTAGTCATGGGAATTTTCCCTCTTTAACCGATTGGCTCATTTGGAAATATGGCGTAGAAGAGAGTCTTAGCTTTAACCGAGCGCCCGTTCATCGTTTAGATGTGGGAACAACTGGCGTGATCATCTTAGCAAAAACGAGCCATGGTGCGCGACAATTTTTTCAGCTACAAGAAGAAAAGAGATTGATAAAAATCTATCTTGCTATCGTAGATGGAAAGGTAAGCGAACCCATCACCAGTCAGCTTTATCTTTATCGACAGGAGAATAAAAGTTTTTGTCTCGACGCGCCACGTTCAGATGCAAAATTAGCCATCACCCACATCTATCCCCTAAAAAGTCGCGCAAAAAAGAGCCTCATTGCCTGCGTGATAGAGACCGGGCGCACCCACCAAATTCGTGCAGTATGCGCCCATTACCACCATCCACTTAGCGGCGATGCTCTCTATAATCCCCACAGCAAGAGTGGCTATAACCTCCATCATTACCTCTTTTATGATCCAAGTAAGAGCGTCAAAAGTCCACTTATCGCACCACCTCCGCCGCTCTTTATAGAGAATCTAGCTCAATACAATCTCACCATGCCAGAAACTACCCTTGGCGATAACATCCAAAAGATTCTACAAAAGCACGCCTCCACTAATCCACACTAATCTCTTGTGCTTCAAGCAGTTCTTTATACTTCTCCACCCAGCGTCGCTCAGTGTTATAGAGATCTTCAAAACGTTCTGCGCGATGCGAAAGCACTTGCATCTCTTGCACCAACTTGGCGATCTCCTGATTTTTCTGCAGTAATTGCTCACGCAATGACTCCAATTCGATACCCTGCACGGCAATACGTGCGCGAAGATCCAATAATTCGCTTTCGTCTTCTTCCTCTTCTGTAACCTTCGCAGGCACACGTTTTAGCGCATAAATTTCAGCAAAACGCTCCACGGTTTCGGGATAGAGTGCAGTAATCGCAGAGATTGCGCCATCTTCGTGAGTAATCAACAGCTCCTCTCCTGCATGTAGAGCTATCTTTTTGTCTGCAACATCCAGCATAATCTCCCCATTTAGAAGCGCGACTTGTGTCTCATCGGCTTTGGCATGCACCATAAATTGTGTGCCAACCACCTCGATTTTGGCATTATGTGTCTGTACAACAAAGCTACGCGCTTGTTGACGTTCAACATGATAAAAACTCTCCCCTTGCACTAAGCGAACAATGCCCTCATCAGGAATTCCCAACGTAGAGCCACCACTGCCTCGCACCACCGCACCATCACGAAAAAGTAGCTGCACGTATCCATCTTCAGGCACCTCAATCATATCTCCGAGTTCGAGGTGCATCGACAATTTAATAGGATAACGCTCCTCTCCTCGATGCACCACAACCTCACCAGCATAGGCGCTCACCACCACATTAAAGCGATCCTTAGTTGAGGACGAACCCACCGTACAGTTAACCAAAAGCGGAATCAACAAAAAGAAGAACAGACTTCTTTGTCTCATTAAATTCTCCCATAAAGTAAAAACTACGATTTTTTTGGAGGATTCTGCGTATCACGTAGACGCATTGAACGCGTTAATTCTTGACGCTCAGCACCCTCCCCAAGGGGAGTATCTTCGCTCTCATAAAAACGCAACGCTTCCTCCACGTAAGAGACCAAATCACTCTTTACTCGATCATAACGATCTTTAAGCATCTCATCTAAACCCGAAAAATCCTCCTCGCTAAAGAAGAGCTGATAGGGTTTAAGATTAAGCGCAAAAATGATCTTATCCATCGTGTCAGCCGAAGGGAACTTACGACCCATCTCAATTTCACCGATATAGTTAGGCGAAACCGAACAGAGTTGAGCAAGCTTCATTTGAGAGTAACCACGCTTTTTTCGGTACGTTTTGAGATTTTTAATCAACAACTGGTGAAACTGCGTGGATGCTCTGGGGTTTCCAATCACTTTCCTTGTTTCCATAAATTCAAATTATCCTCCATCTTCATTAGAATGAAACCAGTGATTAAGTTTGTTTAAAGCCTTCGCACGATGGGAACATTGCGCCTTCTCTTCTGCGGACAACTGCGCAACATGCCGACCATCTTCTAGCTTAAAAATTGCATCATAACCAAAGCCATTGTTTCCTTTTACCTCATGCGCGATGCTACCTATCCACGTTGACTGAACACTTATAAAGCTCTCTTGTTGATGATACAAGACCATCGCGCAGACAAAATAAGCTTGGCGATTTACCACCCCTCGCATAAGATCGATAACATGCTCATTCTTCTCCTCTTGAGACATCTGCGGTGCAAAACGGGCGCTATGTACCCCCAATATATGGGGCAAAGCCTCGATGACTAAGCCTGAATCGTCAGCTAATGTGGCTTTGCCGGTTAATTGATAGAGCGCCTGTGCTTTGAGTAAGGCATTACCAACGAAGGTTGTTGCGCTCTCCTCTATTTCAAATGTAACACCTAAATCTTCGGGAATCAAGACTTTTTGAGAAAAAAAGTGCGAAATCTCACGCTGTTTATGGCGATTATTCGTAGCTAGAACAATATCTTGCTTAAGCATAGTTGATGATTCCTCATTTTTTTACTCCAAAGTATTTATAAATAATTAACTAACTCTCTTCACGGCACTGTAGCCGTCAGAAACCAATATCACCGACGCCTGCCCCTTGAACTGAGTTATAAAATTGCCTCTTGTTATAAATTTTCCAAAATTTAAATTGAATTGCGCTTCATCCTCCCCTATCGTGTAGCGCACATATACTAATGCATCCTCTTCGTCTATCACCATGCCAGACATATCCATGAGCCGAGCTAGCTGGCCATCATTATTGAAATCTAGCCAAAGCTGATGATGCTCGCTCTCCATCTGGCGCATTTCTGGTGATTGAACGGCAACGTCCACGTTGTTCTTATCGACACCTTCAATCGAAATCATTACCAGCCAGCGGTTAAATTCCTCTTGATCTTGCTGAAATTCGAGGGTAAATGCTCGCTTTTCTCCCACAGCATCGATAATCTGCCCTACATAGCTCACTTTGTACGCGGCACTTAAAGGAAGTTTTGGCAAATTTCCACCTACGACATTCACCTGCGTGGTTGGTTTGAACTTGGGAATAATCATCCGCTCGCGCCTTCTTGCGGTGGGATTTTCGGTTGTATCACTTGGCTCTTCGCTCTCCATTGTAAAAGAGACTCCGTCCTCTTCTCGCGTATCACTTGCCTGCCCCTCAACATCAAAAGGGAGACTCTCCTCTTCACTCAGCGACTCTTGGGCGACAAGCCCGTTCATCAGCATACCCAAAAACAGTAACCACAACCATCGACTCTTTTTATCCATCATACTCCCCTCGTTTAATCCGATCTATCTCATCGCGAACCAGTGCAGCTTCTTCGTACTCCCAATTTTTGGCATACTCAAGCATCCGCTTTTCTAGCTCTTTAAGATACTTTTTACGCGACTTCTCTTCTAAAAAATTGGTCTGCGCGCGCACTGCCGAGAGATCCATCTCTACCGCCGAGGCTAAATGCTCCTGTTCTCGAGACAAAATCTCCGTGAGAGACTTCTTCACCGAGTGCGGAGTAATGCCATGCTTGGTGTTATACTCCTCCTGCAACGCGCGACGGGCACGATTCTCGGCAATAGCTTCTTGCATTGCACTACTCATTTTATCGGCATACATCACCGCCATGCCACTCTCATGACGCGCCGCGCGCCCAATAATTTGCGTAAGCGAGGTCGCAGATCGCAAAAATCCAATCTTATCCGCGTCCATAATGGCGATAAAGCTCACCTCCGGTAAGTCAATCCCCTCACGCAAGAGATTCACGCCAATCACCACATCGATCTTACCCAAGCGTAAATTATGTAAGATCTCCACCCGTTCGATCGTCTCGATCTCGCTGTGCAAGTAGCTCACCTTGAGACCCAACTCACTAAAGTAGCTCGTCATATCTTCAGCCATCTTCTTGGTGAGGGTTAAGACGATAGCACGTTCATCTTGCGCGATACGTCGGCGAATTTCAGCATAGAGATCTTCAATTTGTCCATGCGTAGGGCGCACCTCGACCATCGGATCGAGCAAGCCTGTTGGACGAATCACCAAGCGCGACACACTCGACGAACGCTCCAGCTCGATGCTCCCAGGTGTAGCCGAGACATAGACCATCTGCGGAATAAGGGTCTCAAATTCCTCTATCTTGAGCGGACGGTTATCCATCGCACCGGGGAGCCTAAAGCCGAAGTTGACCAAGTTCAACTTACGACTCTTATCGCCCTCGTACATCGCGCCTACTTGCGAACGCGTAACGTGGCTCTCGTCCATAAAGGTGATAAAATTCTCAGGGAAGTAATCAATCAGCGTAGAAGGGCGCATGCCAGGCTCTCGGCCATCAATATAACGACTATAATTCTCGATACCCGAACAACTTCCCATCTCGCGCAACATCTCTAAATCATAACGCGTGCGCTGACCAATACGCAACGCCTCCACGCTCTTGCCAAGGCTCTCAAAATGCGCAATCTGCTTGGCTAAATCAGCCTCAATACGGGCAATGGCCTCGCTCATTTGCGGAGGCTCTACCACGAAATTCTTCGCAGGATAAATCACACATTCACTACGCGACTCGATCACCGCACCCGTCATGGTATGGCACTTATAAATCGCCACAATCTTATCCCACTCCCACTCAATGCGAAACATGCTATCCCAACCACGATTCGCCCGCTCGTCCTCATCAAAGCGCGGAGTAGGTTCGGCATACGCCAAGAAGATCTCCAAGACATCCCCACGTCGACGAAATTCTCCCGCCTTAGGCGCATCATCATTACGCTGATACTGCGCCTGAATCAATGACCTAATCACCGACTCCACACTCAACGTCTGCCCCACTTCCAAAATGATACGCATTGCCTTAAAGTTCTCCGGATTACCCGCACCATAAATACAGCTCACCGTCGCCACCACCAGCACATCTTCGCGCTCCAGCAGACTCGCTGCCGCGCTCAAGCGCATGCGCTCAATCTCATCATTAATCGAGGAGTCCTTCTCAATATAGAGATCACGCGCCACCACATAGGCTTCAGGTTGATAGTAATCATAGTAACTGACAAAATACTCTACCGCATTGTTCGGAAAAAATTCCTTAAACTCGCGATACAACTGCGCAGCCAACGTCTTATTATGACTAATCACCAAGGTAGGACGCTGTACTTGCTCGACAATCTTTGCCATGGTATACGTCTTGCCTGAGCCCGTAACGCCCTGCAACGTATGATAGCGATCGCCTGCTTCTATCGCCTGTACCACCGAAGCTATCGCCTGTGGCTGATCGCCTGCTGGCTGATAATTTGCCACCACCTCAAAGCGTCTCTGCATAAAGCCTCCTTGCATTCATCCTATCTTGTTGCCACTTTCCTCTTGATAATATCATGAAAAAGGTATATCATCAATATATGAAGAAAGTATTATCGCTATTTCTTGTGTTATTGCTGGTCGTAGGCACGCTCTACTGGCTAGGAATTCCTAATTTATCGGTTAATGCTGACCAAATCGGCGTTATTCACACCAAAACCTCCGGCTACGAACTCATCAGTGAAGAGAACCGTCATCGTTGGGATGCCCGTAAGTTATTGCCTCACAACTACCAAGTGCTTACCTTCTCCCATCACTTTCAAACCTTCCCGATAGAGATCCAGAGCGAACTTCCGCAGTCTGCCCTCCTTGCCGAGATTCTCAAGATCGACGCACTCAAGACAGTCAACCCTTTCGCTTTTCACCTAAAAGGCGAACTCTCGATGCGCGTAAAGCCAGAGCATATTATTCCCTTACTCCAAAGTGGCGCGATTATCAGCAACGATCTAAATAGCTTTTATCAAGAAGAACTACAAAAGATTCAATCGCTCTTTACCGAAAAATTTGCCACTGCCTCCCTAGAGACACTTCAATACAGTAGCCAAAATCGCCTCCTAACGCTACTACGGGAGGAATTTCCTCATCTGGAATTTAGCCATATCTCCATTCAAAAACTGCAAATGCCCAACCTCGATATCTATCAACTTGCCACCGACACCCTACGCTCACAAAACCAAGAGAGTCGCCAACAGCAAGCAGAAGTCGAACTCCTTCATCATCAGCTCCTCCTAGAACAAGAGCGCTCTCTAGGCGAATTCAAACTAGAACTCGAGAAGCTAGAAGCCATGGGCGAACTGCTCTCACGTTATCCCATTCTTATCGCCTACCTCGCCCTTGAGCGCGATCACCCTATCGACAGTCCGCTGGTTATGCCCTTCTTACAACAAGGGTTAGCCTCCAATTCTGAAGCAAGCCAAACGGATAGCGAAGAATAAGATTAAGAAAAACGTTAATGAATCGTGGTAAAACCTAAAAAAGCCTAGAAACATTCTCTAGGCTTTTCACTTTATCTCTTAGGAGTTTATTTGCCTTCACTCTCCGTGCGTGAGACCAATCCATCAATCGAGATGCCATCTTTTTCATAACGAATCACCTCGCGGATAATACTCACAAAGAGGAAGAGATCCTCACTACGCGAGCGCAACACCTCTTGTAACGATTGACTACGACTAATACCACCATAGACACTGGCAATAATTGGTTTTAACGAATCACTAGGACCGTCGATAATTTTGTTTTTGAGAAAGTTCGCCAAACTCTCCAACAAATGCAAGGATCCTTCAATAAAGGAGAGCACCTCAGCATCTTGATTAACCATAAAGTTGGTTATCTCCTTGGCGCGCTTAAGGCTATTGCTATTCATCGAGTCTTTAAATCCTAACAACAGCTTACCAGCCTCTTGCTCAAAGCTTAAAGACTTATCAAATTTCTTCAACTTATCTTCCGCCAAATCTAAAGAGATCTTAAACTCTTCCATCTGTTGTTGCAAGCTAGGTGTTTTCGTCAAAATATTAGCAATCATGATGGCTAAGATATTGTGCATTTTGGCAGGCATCCATTGACGAAGGAAGTTGTAGACCACCTGAAAACTTTGCGTATGGCGAAACTCTGGAAGCCCCAACGCCTGCCACTGATTATTAAAGTTATTAATATAAAATTCCGTGGTAAGATAACCAGTTTTGGCAAAAAAGTGTGTAAGCATCTGCTTAAAGTAGGCAATGCGCATCTGCACTAAAACTTTATCCAACTCACTGATAGCAATGCTCTTAAAGGTATCGCTATAAAATTGACGTACATCAAGCTTAGGCGAGAGCTGACCCACCGTGTAGATCGGATTTTGGGTGAAAATCTGGATCATCTTAGCAATAGGTAAGCGAGAATGGCTACGATTAATGCGCGCCAAAATAGCTTCAAATTCACGTGAAGCCTCATTGACTTGTAAAGTAATATCATCAGAACTAGGAGAGCTGTCAATACTTTTTTGCGCTTCTTGTATATAAAATTCGCGATAAAAATAACGTATCACCCCATCAGAAACCGTTAAATGCGCTGCCCACGTTAAAGTAACATCCAGCTTCATGAGGTAATCCAAGAGAATGCTTATCGGTACATTATTCTTAAAATTGGGCGTGCCTTGATCCGAATCTAACAGTTGCGTAGGCGAAACCCCAAAGAGCTTAAAGACCTCTAAAAACGGATAACTCGCCAGCTTATGTAGGTAAAAGAGCGGTAGAAGATCGCTACGAATCTCTTTCATGCGGATATTAGACAACGAGTCTGTGTAACTCTTGACGCTCTTGAGAATATGACGACGTACCGCCTCATCACTATTATTGTTCTCGATAAAGATTGCCAAAAGCTGATCAACAGGAACAAAATCCTCCAAATTACGCTTGATCGTTGTACTTCCCTGCGCAAGCAGATCGGTAATGACGGTATGCAGAGACTTTTTGTTCTGCCATAAGAGATCCAACGGTGCTTTCACGGTGGAGACAGCCTTATATAACTCGAATAACTCATTGGCAAAACGCGCCGTTAGGGTTTTCGTCTCAAAATTTGCGAAGTTGCCTGAGGCTAAAACCTCTTGTTCAAGCTCCTTAAGGTAATATGTGCGAAAGAGTTCCGCTTGATTTTTACGTAGAAAGATGATCTGTAACTGAAAGACTATCTTTTCTAAGAACGTAAAGTTAGCCATGCCCTTACGCATCAATGCCTTAAATGCATGACTCTCTAACACACTATTATCGGTAACAATTCTTACACTCTCTTTATCGCGAGAAGAAGGTAGATCGTCAATCAATTCATTATCACGTAAATCAGGCAAGTCCATCTCTTCCACGCGAGAAATAATTTTTTGGCGATCTTCATCTGTTACATCACGTACGATGCCTTCAAAACGCTCATTGTTATCACTGCCCATATTAACATCATCCCTTTTCTCATGAATTATCGTAGAAAACCTCCGCTTAACCCATCATATTGACATTAAGAAGATCGCTCAATCCTCCGATGTTAGGGGCAAGAGAAGCACTACAACTACAATCATAATCGAAAAAAGCAATAAAGTAAAGAGAGGGTATGCGCATGAGCATCATATTTTTTTCCGATCTTCATGGAGAAGTAGCAAATTTGGAACTTTTTCTCCAACAACCCGACGTAGCAAACGCCCAATGGCTCATTCATTGTGGTGATTTTTTTCAAGACTATCATCCGTTATCGCCTCAAGAGGCCCTGCATTTAGCCAACCTCCTCAACGACCATCCCGCCCAAAAATTGAGCGTGCGAGGCAACAACGACACCCTTAAGCAACTCGACCTCTTCACCTTTCCCACCGCACAAAAGAGCATCACGGAAGTGATTGATAGCTATAGCATTACCCTCACCCACGGGCATTGGGGTAGCGCCCAAAGCTTTGCGCCCCAATCCAAAAGTCGTAATCTTTGGCAAATTTTTGTAGAAGGACACACCCACGTAGCAAGGCTCTACCGCGACAACAAAGAAATTCATCTCAACCCAGGCTCGCTTAGCTATCCGCGATCGCAATTACCACCCACCTACGCAACTCTCAAAAATAAGACCCTCACCATCAAAGCCTTACACGATGGGAGAGTCTACTTCTCTGAAATCTTATCTTAAGGCAGGTGCTTCCTGCCTAACGCTTAGCCTTTGTGCGCGTGATATCCGCGATATCCACCTGCTAAGTTGCTCGTCTTGTAGCCCTTGCTCTCTAAAAAGAGACAAGCGTTCTGGCTACGCATCCCACTCTCGCAGTAGACATAAATCATCTGATCCTTAGGTAACTCCTCCATGCGAGAAGGCAGTTCTCCCAATGGGATGTTCTTCGTATCTTCAATCGCGCGCCCACCCATACGCTCCTCTGGTTCACGCACATCAATAATCAATGCGCCGTTTGCTTTTAGCCTGCTTACGTCTTCTGGTTTCCAGATATCCATAGCCAATCTCCTTAAAAAAATAGAAATTATCGTATACCTACCGATTATACGCGAAAAAGCAACTTTTGACAAGATCCCTTAGAAAATTATCCAAATCGCACAAAGAAACATCTATTTTGATAATATCTCAAAAAAAATAGCTATATCTCTATTCTAAATATCGTTTAATGATTACAATGATACATATCATATTCTATGTATTATCGAAAAAGGATTTATAGGCTATATCTATGCAGACCCCAAAAAAGCTTACCCCCAGTGCCAAAGAGACCCTGTTATTCCTCGCCAAACAAGAGGCCAAGCACTTTCATGCCGAAGAAATTCAATCCGAGCATCTAGCTCTGGCTATCCTCAAAAAGAATCCTCCCATCATCCATAAAATTTTTGCGCAACACCGCATCAAATTGCCATCCATCCTCACCCTCTTTGAAGAGCTCATCGATCGTCCTTCTCCAATATTTTCGCATATTCCCATCGTGCAAGAACCCACCTTCTCCAAAGAGGTTCACCAGATGATCCAACAAGCTACCAACGAGGCGCAATATTTCCAGAGCCCCACCATCAACGAAGAGCACCTCTTTCTTGCCATCCTCTCCGATAAGCAGAGTTCCCTGCACCAATGCGTCTCCAAATTTGGGATCACTTGCGATGAATTTCGTATTGCTTTACACCAATTAAGTCCGCAAAAAAGCCCAAAAGCGCCTATCTTTGCCAACACCACGCTCCCCAAAAGCGATGCAGACTTCTTTGCCGTCTGTATCAACCTCAACGATCGCATTAAAACCAAGCATTTCCACCCCATCGCCGAACGCGAGCAAGAGCTTCTTCAAATGATTCAGATCCTCAAACGCACCACGAAAAATAATCCGTTGCTCATTGGCCCAGCTGGCGTGGGAAAAACCGCTCTTGTGGAGGCTCTCGCCCACCAAATCAACCAAGAGGAGACCCCCGACTTCCTGCATAATACCCAAATCTTTGAACTCCAAGTCCCCTCCCTGCTCGCAGGCACGCGCTATCGGGGCGACTTTGAAGAGCGTATCAACAATATCATCTCCACCGTCGAGGCTAACCCCGATATCCTCCTCTTCATCGACGAAATTCACCTCATCGCCGGTGCAGGCTCCTCTTCCGAGAGCGCCCTAGACATCGCCAATATCCTCAAACCTGCTCTAGCAAGAGGCACCCTGCGTTGCATTGGCGCCACCACTCACACCGAGTATCAACAATATCTCCAAGCCGATGCCGCCCTCGAACGTCGCTTCCAGCGCATCAACGTTACCGAGCCTAGTGACGAACAGATGCTCCATATCCTCCAACAAGTCAAGCAATCCTATGAAAAAAATCATCAGGTTACCTACCCCTTTTCTATTCTTCCCCACATCATCAACTTGAGTAAAATCCACCTCCCCAACCGCTTTATGCCCGACAAAGCACTCGATCTTATGGACGAAGTAGGTGCTACCAAGAGCCTCATCCAGTTTCGTATTAAGACCCAACTTCAGAGCACCGAGCGCAATCTCCACTCCCTTTATGATAGCCTAAAAAACAAACCACAGTCGCCTGTGCCCTCGCAAGAGAATGATGATCTGCTCTTTCACTACAACCAACTACGTCAAGAGTATGAACATTTATATATTCAATGGCAAGCTCAAAGTACGGAATTTGAGGCCATGACCATCACCATTAATGATCTCTTTATCACCCTAAGTGATAAGCTTAAGATCCATCCCCACTTTTTTCACGCCAGTAAAAATCTATTCAGTGATTTCATCCTTTATCGTCTCAAACAGCAGATCGTTGGGCATCAAACCATCATCCCCAAACTCGTCGATCTCTACACGCAAGCCTTTCGTAAACAGTATCAACAAGACAAACCCCTACTCTCTCTTCTGCTCTTAGGCCCGCAAGACGTTGGTCGCCACAGCATCATGCAAAAGATCACCGCCCTCTCCCACGCCGACGCGCAAGCCTTCCTCTATATCGATATGGCGCTCTGCACCACCGCCCATAACGTGAAGGAGCTCTTTAACGAACACAATGACTCCTTTCACCGCCTCTCTAACCACATCAATATTATTCAATCGCTTAAAGATCAACCCCAGCTGACCCTCTACCTCGACAATATAGAGCAAGCGCACCCCGAATTCTTTCCCTATCTTAAGGGTATGCTCACCCAAGCGCGCATCACCAGCTCCATCGGGAAGAGTTACGCCCTCTTCAATACCGTCATCGTCTTAGCCAGCTCCCTCACCTGCCAAAAATCACACACCTCTTTCCACCTTCACCAAGAAGAGTCCAGCTCCCTCTTCACCATCGATACCCGCTTATCCGACCAACTAGGCGCAAATCTCTCGCAAATCGTCGACCAGCGCTTCCACTTTGAAGCCCTCACGCATGATGATATTACCAAGCTCTTTGACCTTCAGTGGCAACACCTCCAACATCTTATCCTCAAACACGCCCAAGTCCAACTCGAGTATGATCCAGCCCTTCCCAACCAAATTATTGCCCTCTGTGAGGGACAGCCCAGCTACCTCTTACGCATTTTTGAGCAAAAAATCCAAAATCCCTTGCTTAAAGCCTTCGTTCAGATTAATGAGACTTGCCAAAAACGGCTAATCATTGTACACTATCAACAACAGGAGCAGAGCATCACATGGCAAGAAAAGGAGTCCGATATCTCATACCAAAAGGCCTAATGCGTACATTACACACGCTATGCATCGCTATTATCATCTTATTATGGTCGGGTTCTCTTTACGCTCAGAGCAACCCAAGTGAGATCCTCAAGCAGTATGACACCTTTTTGCCCAGAATCTCTCAAAAAACGCCACTCACCCGCACCTTTTCTCCCGATGAACAGTGGATTCTCGCCCAAGCCTTCTACCTGTTAGGCGATTTCGAGCAAGTAAAACCTCTACTTCCTCCGCTCTTACGCCACGCCACCATCAAGCATCAGGCGCAACTGCTCCAACTCACCATCGCCAGCCAAGAGCAAGATCGCAATCTACGTTCCCTCCTTACCAACGCTCAAAGAGGCAATCTCCTACCAGCTACCCTCACCACCGAGACGCTCCCAGCATGGCTGGCGCAACAATCCCCCAATCAACAACATTTTACCAAAGAATTTGATAAGATAAAACGTAATCCCTCGGCGCTGGAGCAAGCGCGAGAACAATTCCCTGCATTCCACCCCCATCGTGTCGCCATTGAACGCCAACTTGCCAGCCTCTACACCCAGCAAGGCAACAAAAATGCCCTCTTTAACCTTGGGCAGAGTGCCTCGCTAAGGGAAGATCGCCTCACCTTTCGCTATAATTTGGCTAGCCTCTATGCCGACGACGCTCAACAACAAACCATTATGCTTCAAGAAATAGCCCAAGATCGTAGCGAAGCTTTACGCATTCGTGCCAACTTTTCCCTCTATCTCCAAGCTCTCGCGCAGAACCACAGCGCCAATCAAGTACGTTATCGAGATGCGCTCCTTAACGACCTCCCGAACAATACCATCTACCATCTTTTCATCCAACTGCAAGAGAGCTTTCAGCAAGCAAATTACCCCAAAAGTATCTCCGACGCAAATCGCCTCATCAACCACCGCGCCTTTGCTGATTTACCCAAATCAGCACAACTCTATGCCTATGAGATCCGCGCATTCAGTCGTACGCGTCAAGCCGATACGCGCGCAGCGTTGACCGACTACACCCTCTTAACCGAACAATCTCCGCAACGATTTCGCTGGCAATATGCCCAACGCATCCTCCAACCATCTCTTAAAATGATCGCCCCAGCCGAGCTTGATCTTCTGCAAGATCTCGCCTACCGCGCCGACGAACAGAAGCGCATCCTCTTTCTCTTTATCTACCACGCCTATCTCCAAGGCGATATTCCCAAAATGGAGCTACTACTCGCACAAACTCAAACTATTTGGAAAAAAGATCCGCTCTATCTCCTCTTACAAGCCACGCACCAGCGGTATCTTCACCATTACCAAGAAGCCGCCGAATTTTTCCATCTCGCCGGCAAAGCCCTCGATGCTCACCCCAGCCAACAAGCTCTAGCGCTCATGCACAGTGCCACCAACTACGCCCAAGCAGAAAAAATGCTCGAAGCCAACTTTCAACTTAGCGCCCTCCTCAAACTCGATAGTAAACATTTAGAGGCGATCGACGTTAAATTTCTCCTCGCCCAGACGCTCCTTAGCCAAAACCAAACCATTAAAGCCCTCGATCTCTTTGAAGAGAGTTATCAATTGAGCCTCAAACCAACCCGACAGATTCCCTTTCTTTTGGAAATTCCCCCGCAAAAAGAGATCTTTCTCCAATATTACTTTGCGCTCCAAGCCATCTCTGAAGAGCGTGCTAGTCAATTTTTTGCCGATATCACCACCAAAGCACCCAAAATTGCCCAAGAGATCAGCGACCATTACGCACAAGATCTCTTCAATCAAGGTAAATATAGAGAGTTCGCGCTCCTGCTTAACGCCACCCGACCACTTGCCCCAGCCTCGCGCCAAGCCGATCTCCTCTATCAACATGCCCTTGCCTACGAACTCTCCCAGCAAATGGCTAAAGCAAAAGCTCTCTACATCGAGCATTTATCCTTATACCCCAACGATCCACGTACCCTAGCCATCGCTAGACGCCTCGCCTCTCTCTCCACCTACCAAGAGCTTCAACGCATGCTCTTCCCACCCACCACTAACAACCAACCAACCCTGCCCCTCACCGAGACGACTACGCCAATCTTTGTCATCGCGTGGGTAGAGAAGAGTCCGACCAACGTCCAAGCCAAAAACTATCAATGGCTTGCTGATGCCTATTTTGATCTTGCCCCACCCCTCGAGCGCACCCAACGCCTACGCCTTTTAGCCCGCTTCTATCAACGTCAGAACGATCTCCCTCGCGCCCTTACCCACTGGCAAGAGCTTCTCAACCAGACCAAACAACCAGAAGATCATCAAGAAGCACGCGTTGCTCGCTCGCGTATTTACGAATCTCAAGGGCAACTCGCCCCTGCCGTACAAGAGCTTATCATCCTTGCCAACACCCTCAAGCCCTGGCCACAAGAGGCATTCAATGCCCTGCAACTGGCGTATGATTTCTGCATCACCCACCAGCTTACCCCTCAAGCGGAACTCATTATGCAACGCATGCGCACCGATTATCCTCAATTTTTATAAAAAAGATAACATGATTTCAATATTTTAAAAAAATCATACAAAAAAGGAGCTAATTTATGTCAAACCCAACAACCCGTATCCATATCACCCCGATGCAGGTACGCACCTATGAGTGCGACTATGCCCAAGTGGTGAATAACGCCAACTACCTCAAATATTTTGAGCAGGCGCGCCATCTCTTTAGCTTAGAAGACAATATCGATACGGTCGCGCTTGCCCAACGAGGTATCGTTAGCGTGGTGGCAAAGATTGAGATTAAATTTATCCGTAGCCTCAAGGTCAACGACAACTTTGAGATTCACACCCGCATCAAAGAGCATACGCCCGTACGCGTGCTTTTTGAGCAGACCATCTACAAAAAAGATGAACCCCAGCAAGCCATCACCCATGCGCTTACCACGGTGGCGTGCATTGTCGATGGCAAGCCTGCGCCCTTTCCTTTAGATATTTTTGCCTCGCTCTTTGCAGAATAGTCATCAATCTTGATAATATTATCCATTGAAAAGGAATACCTCATGATAAAAAGTGCTTATGAGCGCGCCATGGAGCGCGCCAATCAAATCGCTATCGACCCACAATTATCTAGCCTCAAAGCAGGGCAGGAGCTGGCAGGCTTGCTCTATAAAGAAGGCTTAGCTCACTTTGTGAAACAGTGGCACACAATTGATCAACAGGATCGAGCTACCTATCTCGCTGGATTGCTCAAAAGTCTCTTGAGCAATATCGTTTTACCCCAACGTCCCGAACAACAATCACGCATTACGCTCACGCTCGATGCCTTACAAGCCGTAGACCCCACCCTCGAGCCGACACTTCATGCGCTAAGTCAATTACTCACCAGCTATACGCCTCAATACCAAGAATTTAGCCAACAGCTTAGCCAGCAATTGCAACAACATCTCGACCAAAAAGAGCGCGCCCACTACGCCCGCACTGGCGAGCGACGCGCCTTTACTCTGCAAAGCGATCCCGAAGTGGCGACCCTTTATGCCGATGAGATGAAGAAATTTCAGCTACACTTCAGCGAGCATCTCACGCAACACAAATGGCGCATCCTTCAACAACTGGATCTAGATCCCGAGCAATTCTCCTTCTAAATGACTTGGCGTTTAATGCTACTCAAACGAAAGTCGCGGATCATCGTATCAATTGCTTGATAAGCGGGCAGTTCTTTGTCGTAATGAAGCGCATCGAGGAGTGACTTGAGACCATTAAGAAAGAAGCCCACCTCCTTGGTTGCCTCCAAGACCGCTCGCTCGATATCGGATAATTGATGACGATAGCTCTGCGTGAAGGCTAAGAGCGCATGGGGTTCACTTTGATCGCGTTGAGAGACTAACATCCGCATCTCTTGCTCTAACGGCGTCAACCCCGAATTTCCCGTAAGCGCGTGATCTTTACGCAATTGCATGCAGAGGCTATGCCAATGTTGTGCCTCAAATTGTTGGATTGCTCCATATAAATGCGACAGCTCGGGAAATTCTTGGTACGGCACAAAAGAACATTTAGGATAATGTTGATAGGCTAGCGCCATACGCGCAATCTCCTGATTTAAGGTCGCGTGCGCGCGCTCTTTACGCACGAGCGCTTCTCTTGCCTCTTCTTGTTGTTTTTGATAATGCTTATGAAGATCTTGCACATGCGCAAGCTCATTAGTTAAAAAAACTTGAATATCTAACCCCTTGCGTTCGGCAAGTTTGTAACGATCATGAAACCCATCGCTAAGCTCTTGGGCGTTGGGAAGCATCGCTTTTAACTCTTCATACTCTTGATAAATGATCCGCATCTGTTCACTAATCCAGCGCTCATCTTTACGTTTAAATAGTGCCATCATTAAGCTCCTTTTATTGCTTTTTTATCTTCATGCTACAGCCCTGACCAGTCCTTACGTTGACGATGATACCGTGCCATTATTAAGCTCTTTCTCTTGACGTTCTCGTTGTTTGGCAACCTGCCAAGCTTCTTCCATCTCTGGACGAAGATCGGCGCAAGGGTTCAATCCTTTTGCTTCTAAGATCTCTTGCACGACGCCAAATCGACGCAAAAATTTATTATTCGCCTCATGAAGCGCCTCACTCACATCGATCTTTAACGATCCTGCTAGGATCGCCGCGACAAAGAGCAGATCGCCAAGCTCCTCCTTGATATGTTCTTGGGGGTGGTGCTCTTCAATCGCCTCTTCCAATTCGGCAAGCTCTTCTTTCAGTTTGAGCAAAACCTCTTGTGGGGAGTCCCAATGAAAACCGACTTTGGCTGAGGCCTTCTGCAATTGAAAGGCCTTCTCCAGCGGGGGCGCACCCCGTCCAACCCGAGCGAAGAGCCCACCTACTTCGGCACGTTTACCGCCGGCAATCTCACGCTCTTTCATCTGCTTCCAGTGCGCTAATCCCTCACTAGCCGTAGAAGCTTCCTGATCGCCAAAGACGTGCGGATGGCGACGGATCAACTTCTCGTTGAGTTGGGTAAGTGCGTCGACCAAGAAATGCTCCTGCTTCTCGCGCAGAATCGAAGCGATCATCGTGATGACTAAATAAACATCGCCAGTCTCTTCAATCACGCCCACCTCATCTTGACGATCGATAGCATCAATCAACTCATAGACCTCTTCAATTAAATTCTTCTTGAGGCTCTCGGGGGTTTGCTCTTTATCCCACGGACAGCCGTGCTCGGATCGTAACTCTTGTAAAATGGCATTGAGTCTAGCAAACTGTGCGACCTCGGCTTGGGAAATAGTGTTATCATCTTGCATTGATTGCTCCTTCTCTCTGATGTAAGATAAAAATTCTTTTCTTGATAATAAAGATACAAATAGATAAATTATTTAGATATAATATCACAAATGATTCTCCTCATTTTGCACGATGCGTTTTAATTCGTCTATCAAAAGACGGGCTTTTTCGTGGTTTATTTTGGCAACACGTGCAACGTTAGCGATGCTCTGTCTACTGATTGCACTAAGGCTACCGTACTGCACCAAGAGTGCTTGCGCCCGTTTGGGGCCAATGCCATCGATAGATTGCAGGCGCTCTAAGTGGAGGCTCTTATGGCGTAATTTTTGGTTGTAACTCGTGGCGACGCGGTGGGTCTCGTCGCGAATGGCTTGAAGCACCCGCAAGGCAGGGGAGCCTTTTTCTAGTATGATGGGATCGGATTGATTGGGCTTGAAGAGTTCTTCCTCGCGCTTGGCGATGCCCACCAATGCGACTCTCTCTTCTAGGCCTAACGCCTCTAAAACGCCAAACACCGCCGAGACTTGTCCCTTTCCCCCGTCGACCAATAAGAGATCGGGCAAGGGGAGATCCTCGTTAATGAGGCGGGTAAAACGGCGTGCGACGGCTTCGGAGAGGCTCTTAAAGTCGTTAATTTCACCCTCTTTGATGCTCTTCATACGAAAGCGTCGATAACCCGTACGATAAGGGAGTCCGTTGCGAAAGGTGATGAGGCTTGCCACGGTAAAGTGTCCGCTTAATTGAGCAACGTCGAACCCCTCAATGGCGCGGGGGAGTTTGTCCATCCCCAGCGCATGTTTGAGATCGATTAAGGCACTCTCCTGCGAGGTTTCGCGGGTGAGATCTAACATGGCGTTGTCGTAGGCCATGCGGATAAGACGAAGATCTTGCTCCTCGATAGGGGCGCTCACCTTGAGGCGTATGGCGCTCTCCTCTTGGAAGTAACGGCTCAAATCGAGGGCATTGGGCGGACTGTCCAAGTAGACAATGTCTGTTTCGCGATTCTCTTCACTCTCATAAAATTGAATTAAAAATTGCTCGAGCACTTCATGATCCTCTCCGATCTCCTCGAGGCGGAAGGTCGCCTTGTCGAGCATTTTTCCCTCACGCATGCGTAACACGACAAAGTGATAAAGACCATCATTACCAGCCATACCCACATAATCACGGCGCACATCGTTACGATCTTCTACCCCTTGTTGCTGGCTCATCGCTTGCACAGCTTTGAGCGCATCACGTAAGGTGGCGGCACGCTCGTACTCCATGGCGTTTGAGGCCTGTGCCATCTGTTGCATCAGGTACTTAGAGAATTGGACGATCTTGCCCGAGAGAAGCTCTTCCACACGGGCGATCTGCTCTTGATAGGCTGATTCGGTCGTTAAGCCCTCGACGCAAGGACCAAGACATTGCTTCATGTGGTAGTAGAGGCAGGGGGTTTTGCGCATCTTGAGTGGGACAGGCTTACAGGGGCGAAGCGCAAAAGTTTTGTTGATGATCTCTAGGTAAGTATCAAGCTTTTGGATACCCGGATAAGGGCCATAATAGCGACTACCATCCTTCACAATGGTGCGCGTACGCATCACACGCGGAAAAGGTTCGTTGGTAATGCGGATCATCGGGTAGGTTTTTTGGTCACGTAGGGCGATATTATAAGGCGGTTGATAGCGCTTAATAAGGTTGTTCTCCAAGACAAGCGCTTCGTACTCGGTGGAGACAACCGTGAATTCAACGTTATGCGCCTTAGAAAGCAGGTGTTGGGTCTTCATCGATTTGTCGTTGAAATAACTTTTAAGACGATTCTTTAAGTGTTTGGCTTTGCCCACGTAGAGCACTTCGTGTTGCGCGCCACGCCAAAGATAGACCCCCGGATCTAAAGGAGCGGAGCTCACTAAAAAGCGTAAGTGAGCTAAGCGCGCTTGTTTTGGCGAATCCTGATGCATAAACTCTCCCTTAACAAATCTCTGATGCCACACTAAGTATAGCCGATTTTACGAAAAAAAGTAAGAGTCTAGATTTTCGGCAAAAAACCTTGACGAAATCGATCTTTTTTGAGATATTATAAAGGAAATCAAAACATATCTACATTCCAAAGAAGAAAGAAGGATACAACATGGCAAAAAAAGAGTTTAAAGCCGAAGTTGATAAGCTATTAAAGCTAATCATTCACTCCCTTTATTCACACAACGAGATCTTTTTGCGAGAGCTCATCTCCAATGCAGGCGATGCCCTCGATAAGATGAAGTTTCTCAACCTTACTGATGAAGCGTTTAAACATGAACAATTTGAAGGACGCATCGACATCTATCTTAACGAAAAAGAGAAGAGCCTCATCATCAGCGACAACGGTATCGGTATGGATGAGAACGATCTCAATGAAAATTTAGGCAAGATCGCCCACTCTGGTACCAAGCTCTTTGCCGAGAAGCTCACCGGTGATGCGCAGAAAGATTCCAACCTGATTGGTCAATTTGGTGTGGGCTTTTATAGCGTCTTTATGGTGGCACACAACGTAGAGGTTATCAGCCGAAAAGCCGGAAGCGACAAGGCCTTCAAATGGACAAGCGATGGTCAGAGTGGCTACACCGTAGAAGATGCCCAGCGTGATGCACACGGAACGACAATCATTTGTCATCTCAATGATGAACATGTCGAGTATGCCCAGCAATATCGGGTTACCTCTCTTATCGAGAAATACTCCAACTTTATCGCCTTCCCCATCTTCCTCCACTACGAAGAGCAAGAGTATACGCCCGAAGGCGAAGAGCCCAAACCTGCTACCATGGTAGAAAAACAAGCTAATAGCGCAAAAGCCATCTGGAAACGTAGCAAGAGCGAGCTGAGCCAAGAGGAGTACAACGACTTCTACCAGACCCTTAGTGGCGAGAGCGAAGAGCCTCTTTTCCATATGCACACACAGGCTGAAGGCTCGTTGGAGTACACCACCTTATTCTATATTCCTGCCAAAGCTCCGTACGATCTCTATCGCGCCGATTATCGCCCTGGGGTGAAGCTTTATGTCAAGCGTGTCTTCATCACCGATGATGACAAAGAGTTACTACCTATCTACTTACGCTTTATTCGTGGTGTAATCGATAGCGAAGATCTTCCGCTCAATGTGAGCCGTGAGATCCTCCAGCAGAATCGCATTCTCACCAACATCAAGGGCGCAAGCGTCAAGAAGATCCTCACCGAGATTAAAAAGCTTGCCAGCGACAACCCCACCAAATTCGAGCAATTTGTCGAGCACTACAACCGCCCCATGAAGGAAGGTCTCTACTCCGACTTTGTCAACAAAGCCGACCTCCTCGAGATCGTACGCTTTAAGAGCACCAACGACGAAAGCGCGTGGACAAGTCTTGCCCAATACAAAGAGCGCATGAATAGCGAGCAGAAGAGCATCTACTATCTATGTGGTGATAATGCCGAAGCGGTGCGTCATAATCCACTAGTACAGGCGTACAAGAAACGTGGCTTTGAAGTGTTGCTATTAAGCGATGAGATGGATCAAATGGTGATGCCAATGGTGCAAGATTATCAAGGCATCGCACTCAAGGCGATTAATAAGGCCGATGCCGACGACGGTATCTTTGACGATGCCAAAGACGAAGAGGCCATACAAGCCGTAGAAGGCGTTGCCGAGAAGCTCAAAGAGGCGTTGGGCGACCGTGTAAAAGAGGTGCGTTTGAGCGCGCGTCTTGATGATGCACCCTCTGCCGTGGTCTCTAGCGATGACGATATGAGTTTACAAATGAGTCGCATGTTCCAGATGATGGGGCAGGAGGCGCCCGAGGTACAACCGATCTTAGAGATTAACCCCAAACACGCGCTCGTGCAGAGTGTGGCTAAGAGCGAGGACAAAGAGCTCATCGCCGACTACGCCATTCTCCTGCTTGACGGCGCCTATCTCGCCGAGGGTGCGCCCCTCAAAGAGCCCGCGCGCTTTAGTCAACTGATGTTCAAGTACATCAAGTAGGGTTAAAAAAAGCATTACTCTATAGTATCATATTATAGGTAACAAAAGGCCAAGACCCAGAGCCTAACCACAATATTTTTGCTTTGGGTCTTGCTTTTTTTTGGAAAATTATGTATATTACTAGATATTTACAGTGGGTAACTAAGTTCTCTTCACCACTTTGTCAAGACAAACAACACGTTACAAACGTTACCAATAAACGCAAATTTCTGCAATTCAAAGAGTAAATAGATCAAAAGGTACGCGCATCAGCGCCTATCACGATCTCCGATCCTTGGATTTTGAAGAATGATGATAATAGGATTTTATATTTAAGGAGTGCTAATAACGATGGAAGTACAACTACAAGAGCTGATCAATAAGATCAAAGCCGACGGCGTAAAAGCTGGTGAAAGTGAAAAGAGTCGCATTATCGCCGATGCCCAAAAAAAGGCGGAGGAGATCATTAAAACGGCCGAGCATCGCGCCAAAGAGCTAGAGGAGAGCGCCAAAAAAGAGGCCGCTCTAAGTGAGGCGCGTAATCGTGAGGCGCTACAACTTGCTTCGCGCGACTTACTCCTCAACCTCTCCACCAAAATTACCGATCTCTTCAACCACATCCTTGTTAAAGAGGTGGCAACATCGCTCACCAAGGAGAAGGTTAGTCAATTGGCAAGCACGGCCATCAGTAATTTAGGCAAAGATGGCAAGTACGAAATCAGTCTAAGCCCTGCCGATGTCGATGCCTTTGGTGAGGCGCTCAAGAGTGAACTGAGTACGCTTGCTAAGGGTGGCATCACCATTAAGCCATCCAAAAATGTGGATGCAGGTTTTCGCATTACCAGCGTAGAGGATGCAATCTCTTACGACTTTACCAACACGATCATCGCCGAAAATTTGGCCTCCTATGTCAACCCAAAACTCGCAGAGGATATCAAAAAGTCCGTAGGTCTCTCTTAGGATAAGCGATAAAGGAGCGAATTTATGGCAAATTTATACTTTTTGATGGCGAGCCTGCCCACCCTCTCGGTGAACGACGATGCGCCACGTATGCCCTATCCTGAATTTCTCAAACAAGCCCATGGCGGTCTTGGCGAACAAGAGTATCGACGTTTACTCTCGTTCGATCTCCAAAATATCCCGACAGATCTTAAGGGATTAGGCAATGTGGAGAAGAAATTTTGGCACTGGGAAATCGCCGTACGCAATGAGCTTGTCAAGTTGCGCGCCAAAGCCTTCAACATGAAAGAGGAGGAATTCTTGCACACCGGCGTGGATATCGACAGTGCGGATATTAGACAGACCGCACTCAATGCCTTTGAGGAGTCTGACCCCTTGAAAGTGGAGATCGAACTAAATAAGGCACGCTGGGCGCTCCTAGAATCGGAGCGCACGCTTGAGTACTTTAGCATGGAGTCTCTACTCATTTACAGCATGCAATTGCAATTAATTACCCGTCGCAGTCTCTTTACCAAAGAGCTTGGCGAGGCAAATTATCAAAAAGAGTACGAGCTGATTTTAGGCGAAGCAAAAACTGTATTGATGGAGAATATTAGATGAGTAAGACAAAAGGCGTCGTTATCGGCGTAAATGGAAATATGGCCACCATCGAAGTTGACGGTGCTGTGGCAATGAATGAGGTGGGATACATTGTCCTACCCGAGAGTAAAACTCGCTTGAAGAGTGAGATTATTCGTATCCGTGGTAATCAGTGCCAGATGCAGGTCTTTGAGTCGACCCGCGATGTAGCCAACGGAAATGAAGTTGAATTTACGGGCGAACTCTTAGTTGCCGAGCTAGGACCTGGTTTGCTTGGACAGATCTATGACGGTCTACAAAACCCCCTCCCACAACTCGCCGAAGAGGCTGGCTACTTTTTGCAACGTGGTATCTACCTACAACCCCTCGACATCACGCGTAAGTGGGACTTTACCGCCAGCGTAAAAGCAGGCGATACCGTTAGCGGTGGCGACTACATCGGTAGCGTACCCGAAAATTCCTTCGACCACAAAATTATGATTCCCTTCAACATGACAGGAACTTACACCGTCAAAAGTATTAAGGAGAATGGATCGTTCACCATCCGTGAGACCATCGCCGAGATTACCGACGAACGTGGCGAGAGCTACCCCCTCACCTTGAGCTTCTACTGGCCGGTTAAACGCGCTATCGACTGCTACAGCGAAAAAATGAAACCTACCGAGCCGATGATCACCAAGATTCGTATTATCGACACCTTCCTTCCTGTCTCTAAAGGTGGAACGTTCTGTACTCCTGGTCCTTTTGGTGCGGGTAAGACCGTTCTTCAACAGCAGATGAGCCGTAACTCCGATGTGGATGTTGTCATCATCGCGGCTTGTGGCGAGCGCGCCGGTGAGGTTGTAGAGACGCTTAAAGAGTTCCCTGAGCTTATCGACCCCAAGACAGGGCGTAGCTTAATGGAGCGTACGATTATTATTTGTAACACCTCCTCGATGCCCGTTGCCTCGCGTGAAGCATCGGTTTATACTGCCGTTACCTTGGCCGAGTATTATCGTCAGATGGGCTTAGACGTGCTCATGCTTGCCGACTCTACCAGCCGTTGGGCGCAGGCGATGCGTGAGATGTCTGGTCGTTTGGAGGAGATTCCTGGTGAAGAGGCCTTCCCAGCCTACCTTGAGTCCACCATTGCCGGCTTCTATGAGCGCGCGGGTGCCGTTCGTCTTAAGAATGGAAAGATGGGTACGGTTACCATTGGTGGTTCGGTCTCTCCTGCGGGTGGAAACTTTGAAGAGCCTGTTACCCAAGCTACACTTAAAGTTGTGGGTAACTTCTTAGGTCTCTCCCGTGAGCGTTCGGATGCACGTAAGTATCCTGCCATTCACCCGATAGACTCTTGGAGTAAATATATCGGTGTGATCGACCCTAAAGCTGTGGCCTTTGCCCGCAAGGTGCTTTTTCGTGGTATCGAGGTAGAGCAGATGATGAAGGTTGTTGGCGAAGAAGGGACGAGTGAGGATGACTATCTTCTCTACCTTAAAGGCGAATTCTTTGATGCGGTTTATCTTCAACAAAATGGCTTTGACCCTGCCGATGCAAGCGTTACGCCTGAGCGCCAAGCCCACGTCTTTACCTACGTGATGGATGTTCTTGCGCGTGGCATGAAGTTCACGGATAAGACCGAGGC
The DNA here is from genome assembly GCF_028748145.1 of Entomospira culicis. Taxonomy (NCBI): domain Bacteria; kingdom Pseudomonadati; phylum Spirochaetota; class Spirochaetia; order Spirochaetales; family Spirochaetaceae; genus Entomospira; species Entomospira culicis. The sequence continues at coordinate 1,122,536 of NZ_CP118181.1, forward strand.
ACGCAATAAATTTAACGTATTAAGAATGAAGTTCCTCGACTGGAACGGCACGATGTGGCAGACCCCTGAGTTCCAAAAAATGGAAAAAGAGGTCGATACAATGATTAAAGAGATGGCAGATGGTAGCTACCTTGCTGGATCTGAGTTTTTAAAGAGAGGTAACTAATGACAAAGGTTTACAATCGTATTGAAAATATTTCTGGTAGCGTGATTACAGTGCGTGCTACGGGAGTCAAAAACGAAGAGCTTGCTGTAGTCAACACACGCTTTGGTAAGTCGCTTGCGCAAGTTAGCCGTATCGATGGCGATCGCATCTCTTTACAGGTCTTTGCGGGTGGTCGTGGTGTTGCCACCGACGATGAAGTGCGCTTTTTGGGTCGTACCATGCGCGTTGCCGCTAGCGATAGCATGCTTGGCCGTATCTTCAACGGTTCAGGTGATCCACGTGATGCTGGTCCTGTCATCGAGGAGAATCTTGTTCCCATCGGCGGACCCTCCTTTAATCCTGCCAAGCGTATCATTCCCAAAAACATGATCCGCACCGGTATCCCAATGATTGACCTCTTCAACACGCTCGTGGTGAGCCAAAAGCTCCCCATTTTCTCCAGCTCTGGTGAGCCTTACAATGAGCTTCTTGCGCGTATTGCGATGCAAGCAGAAGTTGATATCATTGTTTTAGGTGGAATGGGTCTTAAATACGACGACTATCTATACTTTAAAGAGACACTAGAAAATGGTGGTGCGCTCACGCGTACGGTTATGTTTGTGCACACCGCATCTGACCCAACGGTTGAGTGTTTGATGGTGCCCGATATGTCTTTGGCTGTCGCCGAGGAGTACGCGATGAAGGGCAAAAATGTCTTGGTACTGCTCACCGATATGACCAACTTTGCCGACGCGATGAAAGAGCTTGCCATCACCCAAGAGCAAGTTCCCTCAAACCGCGGTTATCCTGGCGATCTCTATAGTCAGTTGGCGGCGCGCTATGAAAAGGCGGTTGATATTGAAGGCGAAAATGGCGGATCGATCACGATTCTTGCCGTTACCACCATGCCCGGTGATGACGTTACCCACCCTGTGCCTGACAATACCGGCTATATTACCGAGGGTCAGTTCTACCTTAAAGGTGGACGTATCGAGCCATTTGGTTCGCTCTCTCGTCTAAAGCAACAGGTTAATGGAAGCACCCGAAAGGATCACCGAACCATTATGGACGCGATGATCAAACTCTATGCAGCCTATAAAGATACCTCCGAAAAAAAATCGATGGGTTTCAACATGAGCGCATGGGATGAGAAGCTTCTTAAATATGGCGCACTCTTCGAAAAAGAGATGATGGACTTGAACATCAACATCTCTTTAGAAAATGCATTAGACAAAGGTTGGGAGATTATGGCTACCTGTTTTGCCAAGGAAGAGACGGGTATCAAGACCGATTTAATTGCCGAGTTCTGGCCTAAGGGTATGTAACCATGGCAAAAATTAAACTGACAAAAAATGAGCTTAAGAAGCAAAAGGACGCGCTTAAAATGTTTAAGCGCTACCTACCCACGCTTACGCTCAAGAAACAGCAGTTGCAAGCCGAAATCCGCTCTGCCCAGGCCGAGCGCGATAACGCAAGAGACCAACACGCCCGCATTACCGAAGAATTTATGCGTTGGGTGGCGGTCTTTAGTGAGGAGGTGCCTCAAGTGGAGAGCTTCTTTACCCTAGAGAGCTTGCAAATTAAACGTGGCAACATCGCTGGTGTCGACATTCCTATCTTTGAGAGTGCCAGCTTCAAGCCATCTACGTACAACCTCTTTACTACCCCACTGTGGGTAGACAAGGCGGCCAAGCAGATGATGATGGCGATGGAGTGGGACATTCGTAGACAGGTGTACGACAAAAAGGTCGAGCTCTTAGAACAAGAGCTACGTACCACTAGCCAGCGGGTTAATCTCTTTGAAAAGGTCAAAATCCCCGAAACACAGCAGAACATCAAGAAGATTAACATCTTTTTGGGTGATGAGCAGACCGCAACTGTGGTGCGTGGAAAGATTAGCAAAAAGAAATTGAGCGAACACCAGGAGGGAGCGTAGAATGATTTTAGAAATGTCTCGAGTCTCTTTGATTATGGCTAAGAGCGCGCAGGCAAAGGCATTGGATGCCCTAGCAACTGCCAATCTCTTTCATGTCAACGCGCAGGAAAACTACAACGACTCCATCGCTAAGCTTCACCATCAGCTATCGCGTGCAGAAATAATGCTACGCTATCTGCCTGATCTACCTGGGGAACCGATCACCACGCGCACCGTAGATATCACCAAGTTGCAAGACGATATTGAGCGTATGTATCAACAGCGTGAAGAGTTAGACAAACAGCAGAAGCATTATCTTCAACAAATTGAGCAGTACGCCATTTGGGGTGATTTCTCGGTAGAAGATCTGCACGATCTCCAAGCACGTGGCTATTTCATTCGCCTTTACAAGGTGGATGCGCGTACTTATCAAAGCCTTTCTAGTCAAGAGAATACTAATCTATTCCTCTGTAAGGTGCTTAAAGGTATCCACTATATCGCTCTCTATAGTGAGAGCGAGGAGCATTTTCCCGCGCTGGAATCCTTAGAGCTACCGCCAATGAGTGTGGGCAAGATGCGCAATGCGGTGCATGATATTGCAAAGAGTATCCAAGATCGCAATAATGATCTCATTAACCTCAACAAAGATCGTACTTACTTAGAGCAACACATTAGCCGTTTGGAGGAGTCTATTCGCTTTGAGAAGACCGTCGCCAACGTGGAAGATTATGAAGAGCTTGCCGTTTTACATGGCTTTGTTCCCACTGAGGATCTCTTGGTACTTAAGGATTACGCAAAAAAACATGGCTGGGCGTTGCACATTCAAGAGGCGATTACCGGCGATGAAGATGCGGATGCAGAAATTCCCACCAAAATCAAACCCGGATTCTTTGGCAAATTTAGCCAACCTATCCTTGATGCGCTCGAATTTACCCCAGGGTATCAAGAGATCGACATTAGTAATGTGATGACCTTCTTCTTTGCCATCTTCTTCTCGATGATCGTCGGTGATGCTGCCTATGGTTCTATCTTCCTCCTGCTCTCACTCTTTGGCATCACCAAGCTGAAAATGGCTAACAAACCCGTAACCCCACTGCTCCCTTATGTAGCGTTTATGTCTGCACTTACCGTTATGTGGGGTATTCTTACCGACAGTTGGTTTGGCTTTAGTCTTGCCCAACATGTCCCGCTCTTTGCCTCGCTAAAAAATGATTGGCTGGGAGAAGATAGTAATCTTCAGCTCCTCTCATTTACCATTGGTATCACCCACTTAACCATCGCACACCTTTGGGCTCTGGGTATCAAACTTAAGAGCAATATTAAAGCGGTGCCGTCGGAGATTGGGCAATTGATGATGCTCTTTGGTTTCTTTATTCTTATTGTCAATATGTTGATTGGCCCAAATACGTTTGTAGGCGCGGTTCCTAGCTGGAATGTGCAAATGATTATTATTGGATTAGTTCTTCGACTACTCTTTGGTGAGCAACAAGCAAATGTCAACTTAGGCGCAGGTTTTGTCAATGGTCTTAAGGGAGCTTTTGCCAATGTCTTGGGTGCGGTGGGTAATTTCTCCGATACACTAAGCTATATCCGTCTTTATGCGGTGGGCTTGGCAGGGTTTAGCATTGCCTCCAGCTTTAATGAGCTAGCGTTAAGCTCTCCGGTCTTTATGACGCCTCTTATTCTCATTTTTGCGCACACATTGAACCTTGTTTTGGGTATCTTGGGCGTCTTGGTACATGCTGTGCGTCTCAACAGTCTCGAATTTAGTGGACACATCGGCTTAGTATGGTCTGGTGTGCCCTACGAGCCTTTTAAGGCAAAAAATGCTTTTGTGGAAAGTGATAGAACAACAAAATAAAAATTATTTTTAAGGAGTTTTCAAATGAACGATTTACTTTTTTCGGGTTTCTATTTAGCCTTCGCTATCGCCTCTATTGGTAGTGGTATTGGTATCGGTATTGCAGCACAAGGTGCTGTTGGTGCATGGAAGAAAGCTTTGCTCTCGGGCAAACGCGCTAACGCTGCCATGTTGATTTTGGTGAGTTTTCCTCTCTCTCAGACCTTCTATGGTATGGTTGTCATGAACGATCTTAGTGCTAATGTAGCCCCTCATGCGCCGGCGTTGGCTGGAACTATTGGTCTTTTTGGTGGTTTAGCAATTGCCATTGCTGGTATTTTGCAAGGAAAAGTTGCAGCTTATGCTTGTGATGCTTTAGGTGAAACAGGTAAAGGTTTTGGTTCTTATGTTATCGTACTGGGTATTATTGAAACCGTTGCTCTCTTTGCCATGGTCTTCTCTCTTGGCTTTGGTAAACTCTTTAGCTAAGAAAAGCTTATATTGTATTACAAAAAAGACAGGTTCAACCTGTCTTTTTATTTTCTATATTCTTTCGCTTTTACTTAACGATATATTTCTCCAATAACTTACTTCCTAGGAAAAAGAAGAAAGCTACCAGACCTGCTAAAATAACCAAAGAGACACTCATCCATAACATGGATCCCCCGATGACCACTTGATAAAAGAGTACTGCCACCGCCCAAGCTAATACCGTTAAGTAGGTAATCATAATCATCCCAAGTAATGAACCCAGTTCACGATAAGCCGTTGCGATTACTGCAACACAGGGAACATAAATCAACACAAAAAGCAGGTAGGCATACACTTGCCACTTACCTAAGTTGAATGCAGATAATAAATTACGTGTTAAACGAGCCTCAGAATCCTCATCTTCACCAGAGTCGGCTGATAGTAACTCTAAGCTAAAGATCCCCAAAATATTCTCCCAAGTCGTAACCACAGCTTCACTCAAGCCACCCACCAGCGTCTGCCAAACCGAAGCATCTTCCTCCGCATCGCCCTCTTCGTCCTTTTGGAGAAATTCGTTATGGCTATAAATTGCAGAGATTGTCCCAATCACCGCCTCTTTAGCAACAATCCCCGTCAATAAGCCAACCGATGCGGGCCAATTCTCCTGCTCCACGCCAAAAGGCATAAAAACTGGTGTAACGGCTTTCCCTAAAAAGGCGGTAATGGAGTCATTAGGGTCTTCCACAATCTCTCCACGCAAATTAATCGTGTTAAATACCCCGATAATTGTTACCGCAATCACCAAGTATTTACCGGCTTTAAAGACAAATCCTTTGGTGCGCATCCACGTGTGCTTCAACAAAAGACGTATTTGTGGGCGGTGATAAGGGGGAAGTTCCATGACAAAATACTGCTCATGTTTGTTGAACGGCAAGGAACGATGGAGCACTAACCCAATCAAAAGTGCAATAATAATACCGATAATATAAAGCGAAAAGATCATCAGCGCCGACTGCTCAGGAAAAAAGATTGCGCCAAAAAGGGCATACACCGGAAGACGTGCACTACAACTCATCATCGGTGCCATAAACATGGTAATCATTCGATCGCGCTTACTGGAGAGCGTACGGGTGGCCATCATCGCAGGAACCGTGCATCCAAAACCGACAATCAAGGGCACAAACGCTTTTCCCGGTAAGCCTATTTTACGTAATGACTTATCCATTAAAAAGGCGGCTCTCGCCATATAGCCCAAATCCTCCAACAAAGAGATGCCTAAAAACATCACAAAGACAATCGGCACAAAGGTAGAGACCGCCTGCAACCCTGCACCCACGCCGTGCGCAAGCAATGCAATCAGCCAGTCGGGCACGCCAAGACGACTCATCACAAGATCCGGAATCTCCACAAAAATCGTACCAAAAGCGATATCAAAAAAATCTTGAAAGGCTGCTCCCACCTTCATCACGAACCAAAAGAGCAGATACATCATAGCCATAAAGATAGGAATACCCAAAAATCGATGTAAAACCACGTCATCAATCTTATCCGTACGCGTGCGTTTTTCCTTATTAGGTAGTCGCGTTACGCGCTCAATGATGCCATGCACCACCCCATAACGCCCCTCGATAATCGCCGTACGCGCCGTCATTCGCAAATTTTCTTTAATCACATTACGTTTAAGCTCTAAAACTTCCCGCGTAACTTCGCCTTGGCTGAGTGCCTCTTTCAAGACAATATGATCACCTTCAAGTAATTTTATCGCCACATAACGACGACTAATGCGCAAGGCTTCCGCTGTCTTACCCACGTTTACCTGTAACCGAGCAATCTCTTCCTCAAGGATAGGCGCATAAGGAATCGTCATTGCCGATATCTTTCTACTCTCTAAAGAGTTAGCTATCACTTCACGAAGCTTCTCCCCACTGCCCTTCTGCACCGCACTCATCGCTAAAAGAGGCGCTCCCAAGTGCTGTTCTAACAATCTTCCGTCAATTTTTCCAGAAGGATGATCCGCAAGGTGTCCATCAATATAAGTGGCTACTAAATCATCGTCAATGTGGTACTGTTTAAGACCACTCACCAAATCTTCTAGGTCGAGATCGTGCTCTTTAAGGTGCGATACAGAGATCTCCCCCTTACTAATATGACTCTCTAAATGGGAGGCCAGTTGTTCACTTAAGAGATCCACGTCGACAAAGATGCCTAAGTCTTGCGCCACGTCTATCATATTCAAGACAAAAATCATCGGCTTACGCATCTCAATCAACTGCGTGGTTAGATACAAGTTGCGTTCAAGATTACTTGCATCTAACACATTAATAATTAAATCGTAGTCTAAGGAGAAGAGCGCTTGGCAAGCAACCTCCTCATCCTCACTCTCGGCATTAACGCTATAAATTCCGGGGAGATCCACCACTTGGTAACTCTTACCCTCATAGGTAAAAATCCCCTCCTTCATCTCCACCGTCACCCCCGCCCAGTTACCCAGACGCTGATGACTACCAGTAAGTGCATTAAAAATTGCACTCTTCCCACAATTAGGATTACCCACCAATAAGGCTCGGTACTGATACTCCTTGTTCATACAACCCTCACTTTCTTCCCTTGCTATGTTGATTACAACTGCTATTTTAACATAAGTGAGGGGATGATTCTAGTACTTTTTTGTACTTAATCATATTTTTTTACAATAATTTTCTAATTGATCTCGATACGCCCCTGCTCTTGTCCATTAACTCGAACAATAATTTGCGTGCCAGCTGGTTGATAGTAAGCAAAAATTAAGGAGACTCCCTGCTGATACGTCGTCAATAAGAGCTCTTCCTTCTCCTCACGTAAGGCGACGATCTCCAATTTGATCGGAGTAGCATGTTCAGGCACAATCACTTCACGTGTACCCAAAATCATACCATTAGGGTTACTGCTAGGCTGAAGATAGAAACGCACCACCTCACCGCTCTCAAGCTCACTACCAGCAGGAGGTTCTTGTCGGACAATCACAGGATGGCCATCCGTTGGTTCTCCTTCAATAATAAAATGAAACGGTAAATTGTTCTGTCCAGCTTGAATAAGGACGCGTTCTACAGCCAGCCCCTCATACGCAGTAAGCATGGGGTTGTTTGCAACCATCCCTCGGCTTACCAAAAAGGATACCGCCACCGGCCCGCTCAATGGTTCCCCAGCCTTGGGATCTTGCCCAATAATCGTACCCAAAGGCTCTTGACTGCTCAAATAAATTAACGGTTCTTTAATCGTAATTAACCCATTGTAACGAGAGACAATCGCCGTACGGACATCCTCCATGCGCATGCCAATGAAATCTTCTAAAGTGGTAATCGCTAAACCAGCACTCACCGTCAACTCTACCGGCTCCCCATTCACACGACGATAGGATCCCGCCAAAGGACGTTGCTCTAAAACCAATCCGGCTGCAAATTGTTCATCTTCTACAAAGCGCGTCGTAATATTGGCTTTAAGATCGCTGTTTTGTAAAAGCAACATCGCCTCGCTCAAGGAGATACCCACCACCCGTGGAACAATCGTCTCATCCTTAGGTTTAGAGGTAGATAAAATTGTAACTCCAGATAAAACCAACATCGCTAACACAGAAATCAATGCACTCATCACCACCAAACGCGCGCTCTTATTTATCTCTTCTCTCTGCTCTGCCACCGGCTACACCTCACTTATCTTGTAAAACTTTACTGCAAAATCTGCCCTATTATAGCACGATTACCATGAAAAAAACTAGCACTATCCATCTCACGCTTACCCTGAAGCTTTAAAAGCGTAACCCAAAGCATGCCATCAGATAAAGCGATGCCTAATCCCTTATTCTTCTCAAAGGCAACCACCTCTCCTACCGTTCCAGGTGAAATGTCTTGCGTAAATGTTGCCTGATAAAGAAATAATTTCTTATCCTGCCAAAGACAAAACGCACCAGGATAGTAGGTATACGCACGAATTTTATGCACAATAGCCAATCCTGATTCAGAGGAAAAATCAATTTTACCCACACTGGGCTGTAACATCGCACAGTAGGTAGCTTGCGCCTCCTCTTGCACACGCGCCTTGATGCTCCCGTCTACGAGAGCAGGAAATATGTCGGATAGAAGCTCCGCAGCCTCTCTAGCCACGTACGCCTGCACCGCATCGGCATGGGGAAAATCACTCAAGGAAACGTGCTTTACCCCAAGAATATCCCCCGCATCCATCCGCAATCCTAAACGCTGAATCGTAATACCACTCTCGCTATCACCAGCCAAAAGCGCCGCCTGAATTGGCGTAGGCCCTCGATACTTGGGCAAAAGGCTTGGATGAATATTAATACCACCTTGCGCAAAGAGCGCCAAAAAGGTCGCTTTAAAAATCTTCCCATACGCAAAACAGACCAACAAATCACACCGCAACGCCTCGATCTGCTCCTCAAATGCACCATCTAAACGCTGGGGAGTATAGACAGGAATATTCTTCTGCAAGGCATAACGCTTGATAGGGGTAGGTTGCGGTTCTTTCGAACGCCCAACCGGTGCATCGGGGTTCGTTAAGACGCCAACCACCTCTGCTCCCTTCAGTGTAAGAAGACGCTCCAGCGTAGGTAAGGCAATTTCTGGAGTACCAGCAAATAAGATACGCATTAGCGTCCTCGCCGATGAGCAGACTTCTGCTTGCGAAGATAACGCTCCAGCAGTTGGTTTTTCAACACAGAGTCTGCAACTTTATCCACATGAAGCACACCATTAAGATGATCATACTCATGCTGAATACACATCGCCATTAAGCCCGTGGCTTTCAACTGAAAACGCTTGCGATCTCTGCCCTCCGCCTGCACCGTAATCTCTCGATAACGTGGCACCTCAGCATAGAGACCAGGCAAACTCAAGCAACCCTCCTCAGAAGTTACCATCTGGGGAGATGTTTCTACAATTTCTGGATTAATAAAGACATAGGGCGTACCCTTGTCGATCTCAATAATAAAAAAACGCTGTGAAATTCCCACCTGCGGGGCAGCTAAACCAATGCCATTATGCTGATGCATCAAGGCAAACATTGCATTTAATGCATCCAAAGATACCTCTTCATCATCACCAACCGCCACACAAGGACGATGCAACGTCTCTAGCTCTGATGGATTTTCATAACGATAAATATGCATGCGCTCTCCTGTACAATCGTTGATTTAAAGGGTTACCTAGGATCTTTGGCATCATCCACAATGATCACCTTCGTTGCCTCGTCTTCCTCATGGATTTTTTGTAGATCATTACGAATCGCCCAAACCGAGAGCATTCGACTCAACTGTGCGGTAAAAATAAGCAACAAGACAAAAAGAATCAACCCCGTTACAAGCATCATGGTGATAATAGGAAAGGTATCCATCCCTATGCGATCGCCAACCATGCCACTAATAGATGATCCGACCATTACCATGCCTAAGCGTAACAATCCGGCAGCTTCATTCGCCATCTCCTCCGTATAATCTTTTACCTTAAAGAATAAGACTAATCTCACGGTAAATAAGGTAACCCCAGAAACCAGAAAGATAGTACTTGTGATTAACATAATATTCATTAATTGATGCTCTCCTCTTCGTGTCGCATATTATATTGATCCATCATTTTTTTGGGACTGACGGTAGCGCCCTGGACTAATACCCTCAGCTCGTTTGAAAATTTTAGTAAAATAACTTTGATCCGAAAACCCACAAATATTCGCAATTTCAAAGAGAGTAAGGTTAGTAAATTTAAGCTTACGTTTGCTTTCGTTAATACGAATACGATTGAGATACTCGGTAAAACTTAAGCCCATCTCGGTTTTAAAGAGACGGCTGAAGTATGAAGGGCTAAGTTTTGCAATCTTAGAGACCTCTTCTAAAGTGATGTTCTTGGAAAAATTTTGATGCATATAACGTACCGCGTGTACAAGTAAATGGCCATACTTAAGCTGACTCACGCGCGTTGGAATCGAGCTCACCATCTCAATCACAGAAAGAAGCCATTCACGAAGATCTTCTGTTGTCATAATCATTTGAAGATCTCTTAAAAATTGCACGTTAAGCGAAAAATCACCACTACCTTGCACGTTGGTAGCATTCGTTAAAAAGATAGCAAGATCTAAAATTTGCTCTTTAAGGCGAAAGAAATCGCTCTCCATCGCCTCATCGATTTTTTGGAAAATGGTAACAGCAAGATCCTTTGCCTCATGCGTACTGCCACTCTCTACCAAAACCAACAACTCTTCATACATCTTAAATTCAGCATTAAAAACCAAATCACGATCCTGCGTACGCCCTGCCCCACGAAACATCATGTGCGAGTGCTTTTGCGAAAGTGCACTACAGCTCAGGTGTAAAATCTCCGCAAGCGCCACCACCCGCGTTTCGGAGGTACTCTCTACCTGCTCTAGTAGTTGAACCCCCAACGTGTCAACCAGCCGACCTTGATGGTACTTAGGCGCGCGTTTAATAAACTCTTCACGATTCATGAGCATCGTGCTTCCAGCCACTACACTGGCTAAAAATCGCCCGTTAATGATGATAGGACTCGACCAAAAGGTAAAGCCCGATCGGCACTGGTAGACATAATGCCCACTCAATTGACGCGAACGAACCGCCCCAAAAACATGTGTGGTGGCACAATGCTCCTTAGGTTGATACTCCGCACTACTCTTTTGCTGCACCCCAAGGCGCATATGCTGACAAAATTGACATCCCCACGAAGGGTGATCAACACGATAAATTTCATGGACCTCATTGTCAAATACCCGCACCGATACCCCCGTGGCCGGATGATATTGTCTTGCCAAGGAGATAATAGGATCATAAACCCTAGACTCCTGCTTATCTGGTGCTACTGCTTCTCTAATTCTTTCAATATTACTAGCCATTCTCGATTCCTATATGCTATTCGCGATCTTCACTGTCCCGTAACTTATCTAAAAACAAATAATATCCAATCGGTGGTTTATCGATGAAGTGCGCCGAACAGACCACCAAACCGTCGCCTTTCTCCTCTATCGCGTGGATCTCTACTGCCACTCTAATGGAGAGATGATGTTCTAAAATAACCATCACTAAGGTAGCTGTCGCCTCACGGCTAACGCTATCTTCTTTTAGCAAAAAGGTTAATCCCTGCTTATGAAAACTGACAGGGAAAAAGCGCATCCCTAAATCATCTTGATTAAGATAGAGCGCGCAGTGAGGTAAGCTGAAAAGGTCCGAACGTAAATGCGCATCCCTAAGGACAAGCGTTGGATCCTGATCCGCTTGGGGCTCATGCATCACCCGAATAATAGGAGTAAGCACACGTTGGATGAGCGATAACGATGTATCATCGAGGGTAAAAAGCACCTCGACAAGGAGGTGAGTCTCTCCATCTTTTTCGATATGACGTTCATCCACGCTTACTAGCATACCACCGATGGTTACACTCTCTTGATCGGCGGCGAACTCTTTATTGTGTGCGTAGATATGCAGACGAACCTCACGCTCGCTGGTGCTAGAGACCGTTTTTTGGAAAAAATTTCCTGCCTCGATAATCACGCGCATCTGGTCGTGCTGGATACTATAAAGTTGCACAGGAAAGTCATAGACATGATAGCGCAGGATAACGTCACCCTCAATACCCAAAGCTTGGATAACTTCTTGGGTAAAGTAGACCTTTGTTTGACTCGCTAATTGCTGATGTTCTGTTTCGATAAAATCCATTCCCATCCAGTCCTAAAGAGATAATTAGTTCGATAATAAACATAAATGTAAAAAAGATCAATAACCCTGCGCCTCAATCATAGCAAATTTTTAGCTTGTTGTCCATACTTCTTGTAAATTTCTTCTCACTTATTATAAAGGAAAGAGAAAATTAGCGAAAGTAGAGGATGTCGGCGTGTGCATGCGCGTAGCCTTGGGCGTGGAGGGCTTGTAAATTTTCTTCTACTTGGGAGCGCTTGATGGGGAAGATGTCGAAATCTAGCTGATACTCGCGGACGTAGCGGTAGTTGAGGAGGATGAAGCCGTCGTAGTCTTGCTCATGGCTAAAAGATTGTGCAACCTCCAGCGCAACCGAGTAAGGAGAGCGCCGTTGTTGGTCATTAAGTGCGCTATCCCAGACGACCAAGCTGTAAATTCCGTCATTTACATGATGACTTGCCAAGGTGATGGGATTGCTCCAACGTCGACGTAAAGAGGCATTCTCCCCCGCCCTAATCTCCAAAGAGGCAACCTCCCACTGCGGATAGGCGCTCTCCAAATAGTGCAACACCTCAAGATCCATCTCATTAAAGAAGTAGTACAAGCCCCAAAATCCCTTACGCTCCGCTCTCCCCTCCAATGGGCGCGTCGCGAAGTCTTGGGCAATCACCTCGGTTGCAATCGACCAGCCAGCCAAAAAATCCTCGCTAAAAGCCACCTCTTCTCGACTCTCCAACAAGATCACATCACGATAGCCCAATTGCTTAGCCACCCGCGTTGCCAGCTCTTCATTCTTCTTCTTGTCATTGAGCCACAGCGGAGCATCACTAACCACGGCATAGATTTGGGGATAGGGCTGATGGATCGGATCGCTCTCCATATACGCATACCGCACCAGCGCGTGAGGTAACCACCCCAAGACCAGCGCCGTCAGCAACAGGATGAGACCACCCCCACCTACCAGCCACCTACGTCTGCGCTGTACACCGCGCTTAGCCCGATTATCCATAAAACGTCTTGCCCTACGATCTCTAGCCATACGCCCTCCCTTTCTAATTTTAGCAAATTTAGAACTTTTTCGCAATCAGTTTTTACAAAAAATAAAATCTCTTTACCCACTTGATCTTTTTTTGGCTTTCTGCTATGATACATAACTGATAGTAGTTATGTATCTTGATACATGGGTTACTCTCGGAGAGATGCGAGAGTGGTTGAATCGGGCAGACTCGAAATCTGTTGAGTTCGTGAGGATTCCGAGGGTTCGAATCCCTCTCTCTCCGATTTTACATACCATCAAACCCACTCTGCTTACAATTTTGGAGAGATGTCCGAGTGGTCGATGGTGCAACCTTGGAAAGGTTGTGTACCGAAAGGTACCGGGGGTTCGAATCCCCCTCTCTCCGATAGAGAAAATAATCCCTTGGTGCTAGGCTCCGTGCGGTTATTTATTATCAAACCCCGCCAGGTTCGGAAGAAAGCAACGGTAGATAGTGAATGATGCGATGCGGGTGGCTTATCATCAGGGGTTTTTTATCCCCTAAAAAATATACGACTATCACTATACGAAATGCTTGACTTTCGCCTCTTTTTGATTCTCTATATAGCCTATATCATATGGATACATATTCCATAAAAAAGGGAGGCTAAGCCTCCCCAACATGCTCTACAAAAAAAGCAATAACTAACGCAAGTATTTAAATCTTGTAAATTTACGATCAATACCACTAGTAAGATAGACAACATGCCGAAGTGAATTTCCCTGCGGATCTCTATCATTAACGACTGCCATAAGCACATAAGTATATGTGATGTTGTTAGGATAATTAGCTAACACATAGCTTCCAAATCCAGAGTGTTCAAACCCTACAATGCTTAGCCATACACGAGGGAAAGAAAGAAGATTAGGATAACTCTTTTTTCGAAGATTCCACTCATATGATCCTATCGTTAATAGATCCGTTTTTGCATTGTAAATCATCGGAGTATTAGGGGCGTATGTGAGGGCTGGAATATATAAAAACCGGTATTGGGGAAAGTCTTTTAGTTTTGCATCAAATTCAGTACGTGTATAAGTACCTGCTGGTAAGATACTCTCTTGCCAGGCTTCATGACTTAATGAAAGGTAGCCATGAAGCGACATGTCTATGTTAGGTGTATTAACCGTGACACCTTCATCTAGTCTAAATTCTTCCACTAAATTATCGCCATCACGCACGGTAATCCTTATAGAAAATCTATAATATAATGACTCATTAGCTTTACCACTATAAAGACTATTATATAGGCTAAAATTACTCTCAAAACCAGAAGTACTTGTCACTTCTCGTCCTTTTATCGTCGATGACCAACCATTCTTTTCTATTCTATAGAAGGAATTGTCATTAGGTACAGGAACTCCTTCTATCGCGACAATATCAGCAATTTTACGAAATTCTGGATCGGTGGGAATATTATCGTTATCAAACGGCTCCCCTTTCCAATACCACTGCAGTGGTGCGTAGTCATCTCGAATAACCTCAATCGTTTCCACAAGTGTCAGATAGGTGAAGGGATCTACAGACGTATCATCGTCTATATTCAAATCAGGTTCGTGGGGCTTACAGGCGAGTAAACCTACGCCCAAAAGTAGTATCAATAGGATAATTTTTTTTTGCATTGAGTAAAACTCCTTATAACAGTATCCACCATCATGCGCTGTATTACTAAAACATAATGATTTCCTTAAAGTTTACCATATGTACAAAAAAATATCAATAGTAAGCCAAGAATTTATTCTATAGTTACAACTGTCGCTGAATTTGCTCAAGCAGGTACTCTTTAAGATCGGCTAGGGGATGCTCTTGGCTCTTCACCGTACAGCCTGAGGCGCGCGCGTGTCCGCCTCCGCCCAACGACTGGGCAATAGTACCTACATCCACATAATCTTTACTACGTAAACCTACCGTCGTCTGCTCCTCATCCATTCGTAAGACAATCACCACCTCCGTTGCCTCGGCAGAGAGCAAGAGGCGATAGAGCGTATCGCTATCACGGCTCGGTGCGCCCTCTTCCTTTACCGTTTGCACATGATCTTCTACAATAATCACTTTATCATCAAAAAATGATTGACTAGAGGCTAATAGCCGACCCAAATATTGCCGATCGCGCAAACAATAACCACCCTCCAACAGCGCGAAGGTCTCAGCAGGCGAAGCGCCAAGATCGATCAGCTTAGAGGCTTGACGCACATGCTCCCCACTATACGCGCGCAAGTGGCGAAAAAATCCCGTATCCGTGGTAAAGCCCAAGAAGAGCCAATGTGCCTCTTCCTCACTCATGCCCAAGGTAAAAGCCTCGATCACCCGTTGCACCAAGAGCGTCGCCGAGGGACTCGTTGCATCGATAAGCCCCGATACCGCGCCCGCCTCTACGCTCGCATGGTGATCGATGCTCCTTGCTTCCACCCCAAAAGGCGCAAACCCGGTACGTTCAAACGTTGCACAATCAACAATAAAGACGGCGGCATCCGCCCACTCTTCGGTAATCTCGCGCATAAAAAGCCCCTCGTGCGCCTTCACTTCATTCTTATTAAAGGGACCCACGGAGGCAACCTCTGCCTGCTTACCCAATCGGCGCAAAAAGAGCATTAATGCCAATTGAGAACCAATACAATCTCCATCCGGAGCCACATGACCTAATACCAAAAAACGGTCATACTTTTCAATAAAAGCTACAATATTCAGGAGATCTTGATGATTATGCATTAATTATCCTTTTTTACCAACTCAGAGATAGCACTGGTGAGACCAGCAAGATTTTGAATTTCTGAAGGAATGATGATCTTCGTTGCCTGCCCATCTGCGACCTTCTCAAGGGCTTCAAACGCACGCAATTTGAGCGCCTCGGCAGTAGGATGAGACTCATTGATCATGCGCAGACCATCTGCCGTTGCTTGCTTGACTTTGAGAATTGCTTCAGCTTCGCCTTCCGCCTCTCGAATGGACGCCTCACGTTGCGCTTCGGCAGCCAAAATCACCGCAGCCTTATCCGCCTCTGCTTCGAGAATTTTCTTCTGCTTCTGCCCTTCCGCCGTTAAAATCGCACTCACTTTTTCGCCTTCGCTACGTAAGATAGCTTCTCGCTTTTCACGCTCGGCACGCATCTGCTTCTCCATCGCATCTTGAATGCCCTTAGGTGGCTTAATATCTTTTAGCTCAACACGATTAATTTTAATCCCCCAAGGATCAGTTGCCTCATCAAGCACCGCACGGATGCGCGTATTAATCACATCTCGACTGGTCAAACTCTCATCTAATTCAAGATCTCCAATCACGTTACGCAACGTAGTCGCGGTTAAATTTTCGATGGCGCTCAAAGGGTTCTGTACACCGTAGGTAAATGCTTTGGGATCAGTAATTTGAAAAAAGACCACCGTATCCACCTGAATCGTAACGTTATCGCGCGTAATAACTGCCTGCGGATCGAAATCCACCAGTTGCTCTTTAAGCGAGACCACACGCGCCACACTATCGATAAGAGGAATCTTAAAGTGAATGCCTACGCCCCACGTCGCCAAATATCCCCCCAAACGCTCCACGACAAACGCATGCGCCTGTGGTACAATCCGAATGCTCGAAACAATCACCATCACGATAATACCCAATACAACCAATAGGGCTATGATACCTATCTCCATCCTACGCCTCCTCTTGATGCTCAATAACCAGCTTCACGCCTTCGATGGCGAGCACCTTAACCACCGTTCCTACTGCTATGTTAGAGGCATGCGGATTTTTGCTCTTTACGCTCCACTCCTTGCCATCTACTTTTACTTGACCCTTGCCCATCGCAGGATCGATCTCTTCAATGACTACCGCCTCTTTCCCGATCACGCGTTCGCTATTGGTGTCGGCTTTGGGGCGATAGATGCGACGCGAGAGCGGGTAGAAGAGTCCAAAAAATCCCCCCGATAAAATCAAAAAGATAAAGCTCTGTATCGCCAAACTCTCCACCATAAAGGAGAGAAAGAACGTCGTCAATGCTGCGGCAGCGAACCACACCGCAATCAATTGAAAGCTTACGACCTCGATGATCAGAAAAAAGACCAGTAACCCAATCCAAATAATCATACTATTCCAAGGCATTCTGCCCTCCGTCATTCTTAATGTAGCATATTTACCCAGCGCTGTCAAGCCAACTAACGCCCGATTGCTTGCGTAAATTCAACGTATAAATAATGACTCTGCTCGCGTTTACTCTGCCAACGTTTTGCCTGTTGAATGAGGTTTAGTTTAGAGCGATAGCCATAAAGTTTGCCCGTCATGTTCTGCTCAAAATAGAGCACCGACCAGATCAAATGGAGCGCTAAATTCAACGATTCATCGTGAAAATAGAGCACATCATCGTAACTATTCACCCCCACGCTCTGCATAAAGTGGCGATTATTACATAGCTCTTGCCACCAATCGTCCAGCTCCTCTCGCGTAAGAATCATCGCCCGATGGTTTTGCACCAAGCCCAATGCCAAGTGATGCATCTGGCTAAAGCTCTCCCATGAAGATTCCTGCCACCAACTTCGCAAACTCTCGCGTACCACCTCATTCTCCAAAATGTCGCTTGACACACCCACGTCATAGAGCGTTTTGAGCCAGAAATAGTAATGTACAAAGCGCAAGTATCGCTCATCTAAGAGATAGCTATCTTTTGCGGTTTTGGTGATAAATTTCTCCATCTGTAATAAATAGCGATACTCCTGTTGTACTTTAGTCCAATATGCATCACCCACGAGCGAAGCATCCTCGCCATTACTCTCCACAATCTTCGCAATGCGCGTTAAATAGAGACGCTCCTGCTTAAGATCCAACGCCTGTAATTCCTTATCAGAGAGGGGGGCGCTCTTCACAACCTGATCTTCTCCAAGCGGATAAAATCCCACCATACTCTGCTCAATCATCGGGGTAAGCTGATGGGTCAACCCGATGATCTCACTCTCGAGGGCAAACGAAGTTGGATGCGTGCTCAATAGGTCATAACGTGATCCAGCCCCATGCAGTCGCTGACACAAGTGATAGTAATGCCCGTATGGATCGGTAACCTCACGAATATTCCAAAAAACCTGCGACTCATAGCCCCTCAACAAGATATGAAAGCCCTCGCGATGCACCGATACACTCGATCGGATATACCACAAGCCACTGCGTTGCTCCTGAAAAATCACATAATAGCCATCGGCATCATGCAGGTGTAAGGCGTCGGCAATCGACTGACTCACCAGTTGCTTATGCTCATTTTTGTAAGAACAAGACCAGTGAACATTCCCCTGCACCGCGGGGAAACGATTATTATATACCACCAAGCCAACATCATCGCCCATCGCATTACTGTAGGCAAAGACGCTCTCCTCTACCGCTCCCTCATGCATAAAGTCGTAGAGACGAAAGTGGCGCGACTGGCTAAAGAGCCCACGACGATGCAACAGCGGAAAAATATCACTACGATGGCGCGCTAATAATCCCTCATCCACCTCTTCGTCATAATACGCCCGCGTATACTCCATGCCATACTTCTCGCTAAATCCCTCCAGCTGACCATGCGCAAACATCGGTAAGCCCGGCAACGTCGACATCAACGTAGCCACCCCAATATACTTATCGCCTCGTCCAAATTGCTCCACCGCCGTCTTCTCATCCGGGTTACTCATAAAGTTGACAAACCGCTTGAGGATACCCAAATCAAAGGTAATCGTCTTCTTGATAAATGCACGATACTCCGCATTATCCTCCTGCATCAACATGTGCATAAAGGCGCTATTGTAGACACGATGCATCCCCAGCGATCGCACAAAGTAGCCCTCCAGCATCCAAAATGCCTCGGCAATCAGGAGCGTCTGCGGGCGCTCTTTTGCCACCCGATCCACCACTTCGCGCCAAAATTCTACCGGCATCAGGCGCTCAAATTCCTCATCACTCATCGCGTACTCCCCACGAGAGGCAATATAATCCCCCGCCCCATGATGAATGGATGGATACCACAACCGCTGAATATGCTTCTTCACCAAGACCATCGCCGCGTCTAAGCGAATCACCGAAAAGTTATGCGCCATCTTCAAAATCTCTTGAATCACCGCCTCTCTTGCCTGCGGATTTAAAAAATCGATCTGCGCTGTATCATTCCAAGGCATCATCGTGCCGTCGTTGCCATGATAAATATAACGCACCTCCCCGCTATGCGAATCGACACGCTTAAAGACCACCGCAGCATCACTCTTACGATAATAGCCGTCCTCCAAGTAGAGCTCGATGCCATGGCGTTGGGTTAAATTCTCGCCCGTAAAGTGATAGTCATAAGGTAGATCACGGCGTTGTAAAAAGTAATCAGGATGTTCAGCCACCCAGCGACTATCCATGCCTGTATGGTTAGGCACCATGTCGCTCGCCAGTTGCACACCAAATTGATGCGCACGCTCACGTAACTCCACCAATGCCTGCCAACCACCCAGTTCAGGAGCAATCACATTATCCTCCAAGCTATAAGCACTGGCAGCCGCCTCGATATTACCCATAATCTGCTTGATACGCTTACTCGCGTAGCTACGTTGCCAAATGCCAATCAGCCACAACGTATTAATGCCCGACTGCGCCAGATGAATCAGCTCCTCATTGGGAATATCATTAAGATGCTCAATAGGATAGCCATATTTTTTGCTCAATTGACCCAGCCACACCAAGGCATTCTTAGCAATCATGACGACATTGGGCATCCACGCATGATCATCAGTAAAGGCCTCAGGTTCGTGCGCACTCAAACGATAACGCGGAAGATGTACCTCACGACGCCCATCGCCATGCCCATCCGCACCAAAGGCATATTTGGGTGCAAAACCCTGCTCCTTAATCAACAATAAACTCTTAACCAATTTATGCGCAAAAATCGCCTCCAAATGAAAATGCTTCGCCCAATAACGTTGCATATACTCTAGCTGTTGCTGTAGGCTATGCGGAAAGAGCTTAGCTGGTTTTTCCAACAACTCAAAAAGTGTCTCGCCTTCAGGGCCAAAGGCAAAGCCCGACTGTAGATAGTGGCGCAACGTGGCAATCGCAGGGATATAAATGCTCTGACTACGCAACGGCTCATCAACAAACAGCTCACCATAAGGCGCAAACGCAGGATTATTATTGGCTAAAAAGAGCATCCAACTCTCCTCCATCTCCACCTCCCAGCGATTTTCAGAGGCTTGAGGATCGGATAAGTAGTGCGCTAAGGTTACTTTTTCCTGATAAACATCCCGTGGAGAAAAGAGCGCTCCAAAGAGTTCAATCATCTTTTTACGCTTATTCTTCCCATAAGACAAATCAATCTGAGAAAAGAAATTAGACCACATCTTTCCATCGTGTTTTTCTCGATACAACCTAACCAGATAATGATTAATTTCATCAATAAGCGCCATGGCATTCACCTCGTGCGCCTGCCAAGCTTCCGATTTTTCCTTGCTCAGATTTACCTTAATACAAAAGTTACGCACTGCCTGCACATCAGCAAAAATGACATTACCAGAGAGCTCATACAATGCCTCGTCAAATTGATACTTTCTGCGCACCTCATTAGCAATATGAAACGCACGCTCTCCAGATATGTTCTGCTGTGCATCTTGGCGTTGAACCTTAAGCCATACTCCCTTTTCCATGGTAACTCCCCTTATCTTCTCTCTAAATAGCCAGACTGCGAGGATGGAAAGAGTATCTATGACACTGTTGTTAGGCGTGTTAATACGTGGTAACTCACCACCCTCTGATTGAAATTATAACACGGTTTAGGCAAAAAGACAAGTCTATTTTATGCTCAATGTTAAATATTATTAGAATCTTCCATAATAGGATAATAAAATGTGCCTAAACCCCTTCCATCTCCTCTCTAGGAAGCCACATCAGAAGATCGTAGCGCCAGCTAGGGCTAAAGGGCACATTGACCACCCGCCAATAACGAAGAGATTCAAAGAGTGCAGGCGATAAAAAGGGCGTAATCTCATCATTATGAAGCATCTGTTCCCGTGCACGATCGCTCAATTGCCACTTATTTAGTAAAGCAGGCTCTTGTTGATAGGCACTTAGCGATACGCGATAGTCGTGAATGATATGTGTCAACTCCGTATGACTGCGAGAATCAGTACTAAGGAGCATATTCAAGGGCAGTGGCTCCTCAATCGTCTGATAAAGCCACATAAACTCCCCACTAGCAAGCAAAGGTTGCGCATAATAAGACGAAAGCACCATCGCATCCAACTCCCCACTCTGCATCAAGTTAGCTCCTTGCGCTTGGTCACGCACCTGAATGCGCGAAAATCCACCATTCTCTAACCAGTAATCGAGGGCGTAATCGCTTAACGTGCCCACTGTCATCCCCACGCGCCAAGTAGCCATACTATTAACATCCAGAGATTTTCGTACGACCAACCCCGCGTCAATGGCACTGGAGAGAATCACCTGATGCTTGGCAAACTCACTCTCCCCCTCAAACATATTATAATATGTAAAAAAGTCGACAAAGTAAAAGTCTACCTCATGCCGCTCCAGACGCTCTTCTAGCGTACCCTCCCCATCCACCACCACCTGCCAATCATAATATTGAAGACTCTTATCTTTAGGCAACGAAAAAGGAATACCCTCCATCTCCGATCCGACTAAAATTGTATAGCGACGATCCTCTGCTTCTCTCTTTTGACACCCCAAAAACGAAAGTACACCTAATACGATAATAAGAATTCTTCGCATATCTAATTCAATATCTCCTAATTATTTAGCAACTTCTTGAATCAACGTCATCAGTGCATCGGCGGTTAATCCGACATCTACTGCCACCTCTCCAGCCTTACCACTCGCGCCAAAACGTTCAATAGAGATAGCACCCGCATGCGCTAGCGACGCCCAGCCACCACGTACCCCCGCCTCCACACTGATTACAGGTAACCCATCACCCACCAAGTGCCGATAGTGAGGAACATTCTGCTCTAATAATCGACGAGAAGATACGGATACAACCCGCACCCCAATCGACATCTTTTCTGCCACCGCAACCGCCAAGCTCACCTCCGAACCCGTCGCTAACACCACCACTTGGGGATGAACCTTCGGCTCAAAAGCAACATATCCACCCTTAGCCATCCCCTCTTGCCAACCATGAGGCTTAGGAAGCACCGGTAAATCTTGACGGCTCAACGCCAAGACCACAGGCCTCTCTTTTTGCGTCAATGCCCACTGCCAAGCCCAAGCACTCTCTTGCGCATCGGCAGGACGCAACACCTCCATGTTCGGGATAAGGCGTAACGACTCTATCTGCTCGATAGGTTGATGGGTTGGGCCATCTTCTCCCACATAGATACTATCATGTGTTAAGACATAAACCACAGGTAAATGCATCAACGCCGCTAAGCGCATCGCCGCCCGCATGTAGTCAGAGAAGACTAAAAAGGTCGCGCAAAAAACTTTAAATCCACCATGTAGCGCCAACCCATTCGTAATGCTCGCCATCGCATGCTCACGAACACCAAAGTGCAACATCTTTGCCTCGCGATGGTCGGCACTAAATCCCACCGGCCAATCAGCAATCGCCGTATTGTTCGATGGCGCTAAATCGGCACTCCCGCCCATCAACGCAGGCACACGCCTAGCCACCTCTTGCAAAATGCGCCCACTTGCCACGCGCGTAGCAACCTTGTCGCCCTCGTTGAAGAGTTGCTCCCAATGCTCTGATGCTAAATAACTATAAGATTCGGTGTGAATCGCCTCCCACGCTTTATTTAAATCTGGGTGTTGACGTTGCCAATGCAATAGCTGATTTTGATATGCACCGCGTAGATGATCGATCGCGTTACGACGCGCTTGCATCCATTGAATCGCACGTGGATCGACATAAAAATCGACCCCTTCGGGCACACCTAACGCCTTGCGCGTGGCGATAATCTCCTCTTGCCCCAACGGCGCCCCGTGAATCTTATGCGACCCTGCCTTCGTGGCTGCACCCTTGCCGATAATCGTTTTAGCAATAATAAGCAAAGGCTTATCACCATCTTGCTGTGTGTTAGCCTGCGCAAACGCACCATCAATCGCGTCATAATCATGCCCGTCTATCTCGATAACCTGCCAGCCATAACTCGCAAAACGCATAGCCACATTTTCACTAAAGGCTAAATCGGTCTTGCCCTCGATGGTGATTTGGTTGCTATCATAAATAGCGATAAGTTTCCCCAGTTTGAGATGCCCTGCCAGCGATGCAGCTTCGCCACTAAGCCCCTCCATCATACAGCCGTCACCCATCACCACATAGGTTTTATGGTCGACAATACGCTCTTCGCCTTGATTAAAACGCTTGGCAAGATTGGCTTCGGCAATCGCCATGCCCACCGCCGTAGCAAAACCCGCAGCCAAAGGCCCAGTCGTCGTCTCCACCCCCACCGTATGTCCGTATTCAGGATGCCCCGCAGTAGCCGAATGAAGTTGGCGAAAGCGACGCAACTCACTAAGGGGAAGATCGTAACCACTGAGGTGTAAAAGGGCGTAAAGCAAAGACGATCCATGTCCTGCCGAAAGCACAAATCGATCGCGGTCGCACCATTTGGGATCGCTTGGATCATGTTTAAGATACTTACCATAAAGCACCGCCATCACATCCGCCATGCCCATAGGCAACCCAGGGTGTCCTGAGTTGGCACTCTGCACCATATCCATGCTTAAACAGCGTAACGACGTTGCAATTGCGGTAAATGCCTCTTGATTCTCCATGCTTATTTCTCCTTTTTTCTCACCCTTAAAGCTTCTCGATGAGCATTGAACATTGCCCAGAAGGAATGGGAAGCGTCTTCTTTTTTATGTTGACAAGATTGACCGTAAAGTAGTAAAGCTTCTCGCTCTTGAGGCGAATTTCCCAGCTTTGACGATGATTTTTCACACATAAAATGCTAATAATATTACGTTTTAGACTCAAATTTTCAATACCCATAAGCTCCAGTGTCGGCACAATCCAGTCGACCGTTTTGCGTGGCAGACTAATAATCAGCCCCACAATATTCTCAATCATGAGCGTAATTGTGGCAAGACAAACCATCGTTAAGATATCTTTTTGGTTGGCATTCTCCTTGCCATCCCCCACCCAAGCAATGCCGTCGCTAAGGGGTTGATAGCTCTGCCAAAAATGTCCCACACCATCGCCATCGGGATGCATCCGATCGAGGATAAAGTAAATGTGCTTGGCCGCAGCCTCGCGCGCAAATTCAAATTTTTTAAACTTCTCCAAGCCCTTAATCACGATATAAGTAAGTTCGGGATAGACCCCGCCATTAAAGCCATCACCCTTAGCATTGAAATCGCTCTCGTTTACCGCGATGCTAGGGAAAGGGTTGGGCGTAGCAAAACCATCGGGATCGTGTAAATGAGCAATCAGGCGATCGGCATTCTCCTCGGTGGGAAGTTCGGCTAAAAGCGCCCAGTAAGCGGCAAGCGTACGCGCCTTAATTTGATTGCCACTCTCATCTAAATCAAAGTAAAATCCAGCATCTTCTGACCACATCAGCGCATTGATTTTTGTCTTGAGCATAAAGTAGCGCTTTTTATAACGAAACGAGAGCTCCTTGTCATTCATAATGTCAGCAAGATACGACATATAGAGCGCATTAAGCGCCTGTTGGCAATTAAAATCGATAAGATAGAGCGCATCTTTTCGCGGTTTACAATCCACCATAATCGAGGCAGATAATGGCGCATGATAGAGACCAAGCGTCTCATCAAAGGCCACTTGATCGAGCCAGTTAAAGTAATCGCCAAGGATCGGTAGCACATCTTTAACCCGCTTTTTAATACCAATTTTATGATAAATATCAAACTCTACCCACGCAAAAATTGGCGGGGCTAACCCTAAAGGATTATTCTCAGCAAGAATCGCTTCGCCAGTGGTAAAGTTGTAGTGGCTACGGATCGCTCCGGATAGTTCCTGTTTGGCGTAAATAGCATCAAGGGTGGCAAACGCGGAGTAAACCTTGTTAGAGTACACCAGATAAAAAGAGGAGAAACAGGCATCGGTTACCGAGATATCTACTTTATCTTTCTGGTGAAACATCGACCCCTCAAACCCGCTCGCTTTGGTGCCGCGTGCCCATTGGGCATCGATCAAGTTCCAACTTCGCACGTATAAGTCGACAAAGTCTTGGTTGTAGTAATGGATACGTGGCACACCTTTTTTTAGTGCAATCATGCAAATTCCTCTATCAGTTTGGCCTTTAGAATAAATAACATTGAAAAATCACAGCTCAATATCACTACCCTTATCGGCAAATAGCCGGCATATCGTAATCCTCTAGCCTTACTTTTCCCCGATCTTTTCGCGAATTTCTGTACAAACCGACAAAATTTCCTCGATTATTCCATCTTTTCCCTAATCATTTGGGATAAAGTGATTGATTTTTCATGATAAATTGGCTAGAATGCTAGCAATACTATTGCGGACAAAGAGGAAGCGCCCTATCAGCAAGAATTCCTATCAAGGACACTATTCGGTACTAAAAGAAGAGTCGATTGTTACTCTACAACCTACTTCGGCTTCAGGTATCTGGATTGATGGTACCCTCGGCGAGGCAGGGCACGCAAGCTATGCGCTAAGCTCCTATCCAAGCATCAGCCTGATTGGGCTAGATGCCGACCCACAGATGCTCCAACGCGCCCATACCAACCTCATACCTTATGCAGGGCGCTATCAATTGGTCAATCAATTTTTTGACGACTACTTCGCCCACTATCCACCCAACCAAGCTCCCCCCAGCACGATACTTTTAGATCTAGGTATTAGTATGTTCCACTACAAAGGCGCAGCGCGTGGCTTCTCCTACGACGACGAATCCTCCCTCGACATGCGCCTAAACCCCAGTGGAGAGAGCGCCTACGATCTCCTCCTCACCAAAAGCGAAAGCGATCTTGCTTCTATCTTCTGGCGCTACGGCGAAGAGAAAGAGAGCAGACGCATCGCCAAAGCCATCGTACACCAACGCAAAAGCGCCCCCATCACCAGCGCCAAAGAGCTAAGCAATCTCATCAAGTCCGTCATCAAACCCAAACCAACGCAATACCTTCACCCCGCCGCCAAGGTCTTTCAGGCGTTGCGCATCGCGGTCAATCACGAGCTCTCTCGCCTCGAACGCATGCTGCCCCTTGCCTTCTCTCGCCTAGAGACCAATGGCAAATTAGGCATCATCACCTTCCACAGCCTCGAAGATCGTATCGTCAAACACTTCTTCAAAGAGCTCACAAAATCATGCCAATGTCCCGATAATCAACTTAGATGCACCTGCCTTGGCGCCTATGCCAAGCAGATAAGCCCTAAAGGCATCACTGCCACGCCTCAAGAGATAGCAGAAAATCCTGCCTCGCGAAGCGCTCGCCTGCGCGTTATCCAAAAAATTCGCCCCTACCCTAAGGAGTAATCCAATCCATGTTCTACAAACACCTTACCCACACTCCTCAAATCTCATACTTAGCATCTCCACTCGCGTTGGCTTCTGTATTATCCAGAAGATGCCCCGCTATCCTAAGGAGTAACCCAATCCATGTTCTGCAAACACCTTACTTACACTCCTCAAATCTCATATTCAGCATCTCCACACGCGCTGGCTTCTGTATTATCCAGAAGATGTCCCGCTATCCTAAGGAGTGCCTAAACCCATGACATGGAAACACTTTACCTACTCCCTGCTCCTACTCCTTCTCGCATCGGTTGCGCTCTTGCAAGTGTGGAGTGCGTGGCAATTTCAAATCAATGCCTATCAGCTTCGCTCCCTTGAGCGCCGACAAGAGCTTACCCTTGAACAAAATCGACGCCTTCAAGCCAACATTACCGCGCTCTCTGCTCCCGAGCGTTTACTCATTTTAATTGAACAAAATCCACAATGGCAACTGCGTCGCCTTGCAGGCGAAGATATCACGATTATTGACATTAAGGAGTAGTGCGATGATTCTTAGTATCCAAGAAATTAGCAAGTTATTGCATGTAAACAACTTGGCAGCTGCGGGTACGGCAAGCATTACCTCCGTAGAGATTGATAGCCGTCGCATTGAACCTGGGGCGCTCTTCATTGCATTGTCGGGTGCGCATCAAGATGGGCGTATCTATGTGGAGGAGAGCTTTAAGAAGGGCGCGAAGGCTGCCATCATTGGTAGCAGCGACGATGGCTTTGAACTCTTAGCCCAAAAAGAGCATGCTACTAAATATGGATGCGCGCTCTTTGTCGTCGACGATCCGCTCAAAGCGCTTCACATTCTTGCCAAGTGGCACTTACAAAAATTCCCTAACCTCAAAAAAATTGCTATCACGGGGAGCTCGGGTAAAACCACCGTCAAAAATCTGCTCTATAGCATCTTCTCGCAAGCCTTCCACACGCATGCTACGGCGGGAAATTTCAATAGCGAGACGGGGCTACCTCTCTCTATCTTTCATATTGAAGGCAGTCATCAAGTTACCATTTTAGAGATGGGCATGAACCACGCCGGAGAGATTGCCGATTTAGCCCAAATTGTCGAGCCCGATATCGCAATCATTACCAATATTGGCAAAGCGCATATCGGCTTTTTGGAGAGTGTCGAAGCGATTGCGCTAGAAAAAAAGGCAATTTTTAGTCGCTTTGACGGCAATCAGCTGGCCTTTATCCCCCAAAAAGATGCCTATGCCTCACTTCTTGCCCAAAATGTCCAAGGCAATGTGATTTTTTACGATCCGGCCACGATCAAACGCTTAGAAAATATCACCTCGCTTGGGCTGGATGGTTGGCGCTTTAGCCTCGGCGCAGAAGAGATTCACTTTCGCCTCCCGGGTATCCACAACTTTGAAAACGCCGCCCTTGCTATCTACGTGGCAAAAGAGATGGGCATCAAGCACACACAAATCAAACAGGGTCTGCAGGCTATCCGTGCAGGAGAACATCGCAATGAGGTCATAAAAGGCACCATCACCGTAATGAAGGATTGCTACAATGCCAATCCCGAAAGCATGAAGGCTGCCATCGAGCTGATTACTGCGCTCAAGTATAGCCGAAAGGTGCTCTTTTTGGCCGAGATGAAAGAGCTTGGCGCCATGAGTGCCAGTGGGCATAAGGAGCTTGCCCAGCCCATTATGCATGCCGATGTTACGGCGATTTTTCTTTTAGGTAAAGAGATGCTCTTTTTAGAACGCGAGCTTAAAGTACGCAATTTTACGGGAATGATCTTCTGTGATAGCAACTTTGATACCCTCAAAGCGCACCTCAAGCTCTACCTTAAAGCTAGTGATCTTCTGCTCATTAAGGGGAGTCGGGCACATCGATTAGAGCGTCTCGTTACCTTTTTAGAAGAAGAAAAATTTTTACCAAAAGAAGAGCCATCAATCCACGAAAAAAAATAAACCCAAGGAGTTCATCACTATGCTATTTTGGCTAGGAGAGCAATTTTTACAAGATTTTCCCCCCTTACGCGTACTTAGTTACATCTCGTTTCGCGGGATTTTTGCCGCCATCACCGCGCTACTGATCAGTTTTATTGTTAGCCCCAGCATTATTCGCGCGCTAAAACGCTTCAAATTAGGCCAATCCGTACGCACCGATGGTCCACAAGATCACCTCATTAAGAGTGGTACGCCCACGATGGGTGGGGTTATCATGATTGTTAGCATCCTCATCGCGACGCTCCTGTGGCAACGCTTCGATAGTTTCTATACGTGGATTATTCTCCTTTCTCTTCTTGGATTTGGCGCGCTGGGGTTTGTCGATGACTACCTCAAGATCAAATTGAAAAATTCTGACGGTGTCTCGGCAAAAATGAAGATCATTGTGCAAGTAGGCCTCTCATTACTCATCGTTGCACTGATCAAAGCCCACGTGATGGCGCACATGCACGACGACGTGCCTAGCTTGGGCGAGAATTTTTCGCTACTCTATCTTCCCTTCTTCAAAGAGGCAGTGATCGATTTAGGCTGGGTCTACTTTCCTTTCGTGATGGTCATCTTGATCGGCACAAGCAATGCCACCAACCTTACCGATGGCTTGGACGGACTCCTCACTGGTCTCTTGATCTTTGCCTTTGGTGCCTTTATGGTCATCGCCTACATCTCTGGACGTGCCGACTTCTCCAGCTATCTGAACATCCCACATATTCAAGGAAGCAGTGAGTTGGTCATCCCTGCGATGGCGATTATCGGGGCGTGTATTGGCTTTTTATGGTACAACTCACACCCTGCCGAGATCTTTATGGGTGATGTGGGATCACTTGCCTTTGGTGCAACTTTGGGCATCTTCTCGATTATCCTTAAAAAAGAGATCTTACTGATTATTATTGGTGGGGTCTTTGTGATGGAAGCGCTCTCGGTGATGATTCAAGTTGGCTACTTTCGCTACACCAAAAAACGTTATGGTACGGGCAGACGTATCTTACGTATGGCGCCCTTGCATCATCACTTTGAAATTACGTGGAAAGAGGCGCGTAGTGATCAAAGCAAACCTTGGAGCGAGACCAAAGTGGTGATTCGCTTCTGGATTTTGGGGATTCTCTTTACGCTATTTGCCTTGGCGACACTCAAGTTGCAGTAGGTAGGCGATGTCGGCGCTCTTTGACAAGCAGAGAAGTAAAATACAAATTCGCATCAAAGCCAAGCGAACGCTTCCTCGCTGGCTTAGTGAGCATCGCTGGATCGATCTCCAACGCGGTGCAGTCGATCTCGAACTGCTTTTAGTCATTCTCGCGCTGATTCTCTTTGGTTTTGTCATTACCTTCTCGGGCTACTTCTACTTTTCATGGCAACAGTATAGTCAAAAAGGCACGCCCTTACTCTACTTTATCTCTCGGCAAGCGATATGGCTGATGCTTGGCTTTATCTCGATGATCTTTCTTAGTTTGATCTCTCCTCGTGCTATCCACAAAGCCACGCCTATCTTTTTTATTTTGGTGCTTTTGCTCAACTTGATGCCAGTTTTTGGGATTTTGGGACAAGAGATTCGAGGCGGTAGACGCTGGATTTTCCTCGGAGGCTTCTCCTTTCAACCTAGTGAGCTGGCCAAATTAGCCCTCGTGCTCTACTTGGCGCGCATCGTTAATGGGCATCGCGAGCGCCTCGCCACAAGCTTTGCCGGAGCGTTACGGCCAATGTTGATGGTAACCTTGCTTGGCTTGAGCGTCTTCTTTCAAAACGACCTCTCCACCTCGGTCTTTCTCTTTGGGATTGCCATTTTGATCCTCTTTATGGGCGGGATAAGTTTGCGCTATCTGGTGATCCAATTAGCAATGATGCTGGGGATGAGCATTTTGGCGATTATCTCCACACCCTTTCGTATACAACGCGTCTTACTCTGGTTGAGCGGTGATGGTGACCTCACCAAAAATGGCCGGCAAGCGATCCTCGCATTACGTGCCATTGAGAATAGTGGCATCGGTGGAACGGGCTTGGGCGCGGGAGAGTATAAGCTCGGGCGTATCAGTTTGGTGCAGTCGGACTATATCTTTGCTGCGGTAGTTGAGGAGCTTGGCTTTTTAGGCATTATGAGCGTGATTGGGCTCTTTTTGCTTCTCTTGGTCAAGGCCTATGACATCGGACAGAAGACAAAAAAGCACTACACCTCCTTTTTAGCCATCGCGCTGGCAACCACACTCGCGGGGCAAGCCTTTCTCAATATGGCGGTGGTGGTGGGCATCTTTCCGGTTACCGGATTACCCCTACCCTTCTTCTCGGCAGGAGGCAGTAACCTCTTGGTCTCGATGATGATGTGCGGGATTCTGCTCAATCTCTCGCGTAAAGAGGGGCGAACGTGAGTAGCATTAAAGGCAGAGTGCTTCTCTTTTTGATCGTCATTCTTGTGCTAGAAGTGATCTATTTTGGCGTTATTTTACCCAGAACCTTGCTCAAAACCATCTTGATTGATGCCAACTTTGACGTGCTAGAGAGCGATATCTATGAACTTGGTGATCTGGATTATGGCATGCGTATCATGGAGGTAGACCCCAAAGCCCTTGTCCAACTCCTAGAAGCACAGAGCATGATTCAAGAGGCACACGTGCAACGCGGACACTTTGGCAGACTCTATATCCAGATGAAAGGCTATAATCCTAGCGTGGCGCTCATCACTGCCGAGGGAGGCATTCTCTTTTTGGATCATGGTGGCTATCTCTTTAGTAGTAACAAAAAGACAGGCATCTTTCCGCCACTATTACATGGCGCACAATTTGAACAGGAGGAGAGTGGTCTTCGGCTACACAAGAGCATGCGTCCTTTGCTCACCGCGCTACAACGCCTACGCGAACACCATCCCACCACCCACAGCTCCATCGCCGGTATCAAAGCCATCAGCAAGGCCGATAATTTACTATACTGGCAGGTGAGCTTTATTGGCCTACGCGCGAAAGCCAAACTTGCGAGCTACCTCAAGGCCGAAGATATCGAGCGGGCATTTGTCGTTCTCCTTAGCTTGGAGAGTCAAGGACGCTTTTTGGGCGAAGTAGATTTTCGCACCAACGAAATTGTCTACACGCAAGAAAAACCATAAGCATCGACACAAACGACGACCAACTTTTCCAATATTTATAAGATAAAGTCTAACCTCCGCCCAAGATATCTCCCCTAAAAGTCGATGATCTGCTATACTCATAAAGGAAAGGGCATCTATCTACAAAATAAAGCCCAATCTCCTGCCAAGATATCTCCCCTAAAAGTCAATAATCTGCTACACTCATCAGAGAAAAGTCATCTATCTACAAAATAAAACGCAACACCTAGCAAGATATCTACCCCAAAGGTCGATAATCTGTTATACTAACCCAAGCAGACGTGGTAGGCTATCCATATCTTTTTATCGATAAAGAGAGAGTACGCAGTGAGTGAATATAGCAAAAATCAAGATGTCTATGTGGCCATCGATTTAGGCTCGGCCACCATGAAGGCGGTAGCTGCATTCTATGACGAATTTCAGCGCCCCACCAAGGTTGCGGTAGTGCGTCGTGATACCGCGGGCATTCGTAAGGGGGCTATTCTCAATTTAGAGGCGAGCGTGCATGCCATTGAAGATCTCTTGAGTCAATTGGAAGCAGAGTCTGGATCAGAAATCCATCACTGCTTTGTTGGCTTCTCTGGCGAACATATTCAAGCCCAAAATTCCGATGGCGTTGCCAATGTCGGTCTACGTGGTAAACCTCGATCTATCTCGGTAGAAGATGTAGAGAAGGTCATGGACTCTGCCCAAGCCGTCCCCTTAGCCGACAATCGCGAGATAGCCGCGATTATTCCGCTCAATTATCGCATCGACAACCACCTCATTACCCGAGAGCCACTCAACATTCAAGCCGTACGGTTAGAGGCGCGTATCCACATCATCACCGCTCCCGGTAGCTTGCTGAATAATCTAGAACAAGCCGTGCGATCGGCAGGGCGAAGCGTGCAAGCGCTCATCTATTCGCCCTTGGCCTGCGCCTATGCGGTGCTCTCTAAAGTGGAGCGCACGGAAGGAGTTATTCTCATTGAGATGGGGGCGAGTACCACCAAAATCGCTTTTTTTATCGACGAACAACCTCACTACAACAGCGTACTACCTATCGGTGCATCCTCGCTCACCAGAGATCTTGCCGAAGTGGAGAAGATCCCCCTTGCTCTTGCCGAACAACTCAAAATTGAACATGGGATCTGCTATCGTGGATTGTTGGGCAATGAAATTCGCCAAATTCCCATCCCACCCTTCGGCGGCCGTGGGGCAGAGATGATGCTAGAGAGCAAAATGTGCGATATCCTCCAAGCCAGAATGACCGACATCGCGAATGCAACGAAACGTCGATTGGAAAAGAGCGGTTGGCTCTACAAAGCCAAGTCGATTGTGATTGCCGGCGGAGGAAGCCAACTGCCCGGTGCAAGCGAACTCTTTGCGCGCATCTTCGATCTCTCGGCACGATCCGCCTATGTGATGGGCGTGGAAGGCCTTGATGACGAAGAGAGCCTTGCCCAATACGGCACCGTCTGGGGGCTACTCAAACAACCAGAATATCTCCAAAAAGAGATTCAACGCCAAAACTTCTCCGACGAAGCACCCGCCCAACCCGATCTCCCCCACTCGCTCTATCCCGAAGAGAATTTCTTTGAAGAAGAGCGCCTATCGGCAAAAAAACGCAAAAAAGAGAGTAAGCCCAAGAAAAAAAGTACGCTAAATTGGATAAAAGAGAACTTTTTTTAAAAAAATACTAGACACAATGGCTAAAAATAGAGAATAATAAGATAAGGAACATGGAAATAAAACGAGGTCGCTTATGAATCGCCTAAACATGACTGTGGTGGAGAGTTCGACTACCCCCAGCCAATCTAACGATGAAACCCTAGGTACCACGCGTATCAAGGTTATTGGTGCCGGTGGCGGTGGGTGTAATGCCATCGATCACATGATTCGCACCCATATCGAAGGGGTTGATTTTGTCGCCATTAACACCGACATGCAAGCCCTTTCGCGGTGTCTTGCCCCACAAAAGATCGCGCTTGGACAAAAATTAACCGGCGGATTAGGTGCCGGTGGTAATCCTGATGTAGGAAGCCGTGCCGCCCAAGAGGATAAAGAGGCGATCCGGCAAGTCATCGATGGCGCGCATATGGTCTTTTTAACCACCGGTCTTGGGGGGGGAACGGGCACCGGTAGTCTCCCGATCGTCGCATCACTGGCGAAGGAGTCGGGGGCGTTGACCGTCGCCATTGTTACCCTGCCCTTTAGCTTTGAAGGCGCAAGAAAGATGAACATTGCCCGCGAGGGTCTTGAGGAGCTACGTAAAAATAGCGATGCACTTATCGTTGTCCCCAATCAAAAATTATTAGAAGTCTCCGACCACAAAGCCACCTTCAAAGAGGCGTTTGCGAAGGTCGACAACTTGCTATGTATCGGAGTTAAGGGCGTGGTCGATCTTATTACCAACACAGGTTATCTCAATGTCGATTTTGCCGACGTGCGAAAAATGCTCTCCTTTAAAGGCGAAGCGCTCATGGGGATGGGTATCGGCAAGGGCGATAATCGCGCCATCGATGCCCTAAAAGCAGCGCTCAATTCGCCTTTGGTAGAAAACAACGATATTTCAGGCGCACACGGGCTACTAGTCAATATTACGGCAGGAACTGATTTTGGTATCTACGAAGGTGATGAGTTGATGAGCGCATTGAGCGAGCGTATCAGTGAGAACACCGAACGCAAAATGGGCTTGGTTATCGACGAGAATCTCATCGACGAAGTACACGTAACCATCATTGCCACAGGATTTAACCGCGAAGAACCACGGGTCATTGAGCGAGGTAATCGTACCTTTACCACCGTCGGCGGGCAAAAACCCAAGCCCGTTGCGCCACTTGAACCAGAAATTACCGATCTCGATACCGCGCCTCATCGCGCTATGCAATCGCGCCCTGCGCCTGTTCACAGCGAAACATTTGCCCCCGAACCCGAACGCACGCCTTCGGCGCGAAAAGCCAATGTCATCGATAGCAACGAGTGGGAGAGCATTACCAAGGGCAGACGTCAAAAAAATGAGGAGAAGATCGAGCTTGATGAGAGCGTACCTAGCTACTTACGGCACCTAGGCGAAGGGTTCTAACCACCCATGACCCACCAACTCGACCAACTCTCGAAAAAGGAGATTCTCCAGCTCTTTGAGGCAGAAATATGTCTCAAAGAGCGTCGTAGTCTCGCCACTGCTGATGTCTACCTACGTGAGGTGAGCTTCTTTCTCGATTACATGGAGCGCAAACAACTCAGCTGGGATGCCCTTACGCCACCAATTATCGAGGCATACCTCCTTACGCGTGAACTCTCTTCGGTATCGGTTGCCAAGGCGATGAGCGCCTTACGTAAGTTTATGCAATTTCTGCTCTATTATGATCTTGTCGAACATAACCCAATGGCGCTTATCAAACGACCACGTATTCGCCGAAAGAATCCCGAAGTCGTCTCCGAAGCACAAATCGATCAACTCTTATCGGCCTGCGACATTACCACTGTACTGGGCTTACGCGATCGCACCCTCTACGAATTGATGTATAGCTGTGGCTTGCGTATCAGCGAAGCAGTCGATCTCGATGTGAAGAACCTCTCTCTCAAGGAGGGTATTATTCGCGTGGTTGGTAAGGGAAACAAAGAGCGCATCATTCCCCTTGGCGAAGAAGCAATCTACTGGCTAGAGCGCTACCTTAAAGAGAGTCGGCGCGCCATTTTAAGAATACGTAAAGGAACGCCTTATCAACGTCGTAGTGAAGACGCGCTCTTTCTCAACTTTCGTGGCTATCGCATCAGCCGGAAAGGTATCTGGTTGAACCTCAAAAAGTGGGCGACACAAGAGGGTATCGAGCTAAAGACCCACACGCTACGCCACTCCTTTGCCACGCACCTGCTCAAAAATGGCGCAGATTTACGCGTAGTGCAAGAACTCTTAGGGCATGTGGATATTGGCACCACCGAGATTTATACCCATGTCGATCGGCAAGATTTAGCCCTTGCGCATCACAAATTTCACCCGCGATCCCGAAATAATTTATAACAAAGGCTATTGTCTCTCCTCTTTTTTGCCGATAAGAATGATGCTAAGCAAGGAGTAACCTCACCGTGAAAAGATTGATTTTATTGACTCTTCCCCTTCTCATCGTTACCAGCTGTGGACGTAGCTTACGTAGCGAGTGGATTGATAGCGCCAAAAATATCAAAGATGTGCAGAAAGTCAACCCCAAGCAAGAGAGTGAAGAAGAACTTGCCAAGAGATTACGCGAATTTGATCAATCCTTGAGTGTTCAAGAGGCAAGGCGAATGATTAAACGCCAAGAGAAACAACTCCAAAAAGCCCTCATTGCGCTATACGATAAATCCTTAGCTTATGAGATGTTAGGAACGCTTTATCTCAATCAAAAATTCTACCAAGCAGCGCTCGAACAATTTGAACTTGCCCTCGAGATTCGCCCTGCAAGCGCCACCTTGCACTACTACGCCGGCGTAAGTAGTGGTTGGGTCAGTACTCTTTCTATTGATCCCATCAAACAGGCAACCTATCAGGAAAAAGCCCTTGCCCACTTGCTTAAATCATACGAAATTGACCCAAACCATGCGCCCACCTCTCTAGCACTGGCAAGCATCTACGTCCAAGATACCTCTATGCTAGGGCAGGCGAAAATGTATGTGAAACGTTACCAGAGCCTCCATCCACAGAGCCAAGAGGCACAACTCTTACTCGCGCATATCACCCTTAAAGAGGGCAATTATCTGCAGGCGCGCAATCTCTATCAACAAATTATTGATGAAGCCAACCGAAACCCTGATCTTCACAAATACTATATTGATCAAGCTAATGCTGGTTTAGCGCTCATTCCTTAAGAGAAAATTATGGCATATATCCTCTCTTTAGCTATCGACATGATACCCTTTTTACCGGCAAGAAGTCGCGCGCTTTTAGCAAAAAAGTATACCAATGAGCACGATTTTTCCACGCTCCATGGACAAGAGCTTATGGTGGAATTTAGCGACCTACGCCTCACGAAATATCGACAAGAAGCGTGGCAATGCTGGCACGGGAAACAGGCATTAATCGATGCGGAAAAACTCTATGAACAGCTTCAAAAACGCCATATTGGTATCATCGATATGGCAGATGCTAGCTACCCCAGCTTGCTCAAAGAGATTCATGATCCCCCATTTCTCCTCTATTATCGCGGAACA
This sequence comes from Entomospira culicis, assembly GCF_028748145.1. Taxonomy (NCBI): domain Bacteria; kingdom Pseudomonadati; phylum Spirochaetota; class Spirochaetia; order Spirochaetales; family Spirochaetaceae; genus Entomospira; species Entomospira culicis. The sequence continues at coordinate 1,159,279 of NZ_CP118181.1, forward strand.
TTTCCTTCTTTTCATTTACCCCAACTTGCCATTGTCGGCACACGTCGCCCCTCGGTAAGCGCCAAGGAAGAGACCAGTATCTTTACCAAAGAGATCGCTCCTCATGTAGGTTCGATCGTTTCGGGGTTGGCTTTAGGGGTAGATGGACAAGCGCACCGCGCCGCACTGGCCGTGCACGGACACACCACCGCCATCTTGGGTGGAGGCTTCGATCACCTCTACCCCAACTCGCACAAAAGCCTAGCTGCCCGCATTATCGATGAAGGGGGACTGATACTAAGCGAATATGCGCCGTCGGTGAGCCCCACCAACTACACCTTTCCTGCCCGTAACCGCATCATCGCGGGGATGTGCCAAGGCACCGTCATCATCGAAGCGCCCCATAAATCGGGGTCGCTGATTACCGGACAATTTGCCCTCGATCAAGGGCGCGATCTCTTTGTACACGCCATTGGTATCGCGAACCCTGACTCTGGCACGGGGCAACTCTATGAGCAAGGCGCAATTGCACTACGTCGAGGCGAAGATCTCTTGAGCGCATGGGGAATTCTTCCCAGTAGAGAGAATTCAAATGGGGTAGCCGAAGCCAATGAGTCTGGCCCAAACAAGCTCGCCAATGAGTCATTCGACCGCTATGACATTGGTGCGGCCATTGCCAAAAATCTCTGGCAGGAGCTAAGCGACGAAGATCTCGATGATCTCTTTTAGTTGTATCTTTTAGCTTTAGACTCATTTGATGCGTTATTTAAGTCGCGCGTATCTTATGCTTCCCCCCATCTATTTTTGCGTTATCCCTCTTGAGATTTTTTCATATTATCCCGAATAAGAGGTATGGCATAAATGGAGCGTACTAAAATCACTCCCCACGTTCCCAGCACGATAATGACCAAGGCAAGCGCAACGAATCTTGTAAGAAATACCCCAATCACTGGGTAAGCAGTCTCGATATTCACCAAAATAGCTCTTGCTTTTGGTACTAAATAGAGTAACATAAAGAGAGGAAACGTAATAAGATACCATAATAAGGGTTGATATGCAAGACACCATTGCCAAAATTTACCTAGGCTACTGCTTCTTTTAGACATAAAATTATCCTCTCTTCAGATGTAGCATTGCGTAAAGAAAGCCCCTTTCTAAGAGCATCTACTCTTCTGCTTGCAACGCCTGAATCTTACGTGCTTGTTCGGTACTCCTCTCAAGCGATGGTTTCGTGCAACTCGTTAAGATGAGCATCGCCAATACGATCTTTTTCATCATACATCGCTCCTATTCGTCCACAATAATACTTATTCATTTTTCGGCATGGTTATCAACTTCCCTCAAAGCATCTCCATAATAAACACAGGCAGCATCGCTAAAAACATAACACCCGAAACTATCAGAATGCCTGAGATTGCTCTGCGCTGCATGTCATGCATTCGCTCTAACCACATCTGCAGTTCCGCATCAAATTCTGGGTTCTCCCTTCGTAAGGTTTTGACAGGCTTACTATGCAACCAGAACCACATATTCTCATAAATCATAACAAACGGTTCGGGAAATCCCCACTTCATTAAAAATAGTCGCCACTCGGTATCGTCCACCTCCATTCTTTTCATCATGGGGATGGCAATGATTTTCGTTGCTAACGTAATAAAGAGTATTATTAAAAAGAGATGATACATGCGATTCTCCAAGAAAAAAAGTATGCACTACAAGATAAGCATCGGCAACCCGGTAACCAGCATAATAGCCAACAGCGTAAAGAGTCGCCTACCATTACGCTCTTGTACTTCATGGAGTCGCACAAACCATTGCTGTACCTCGCGCGAAAATTCTGGATGCTCTGCCTCCAACGTTCTCACCGGCTTACTGTAAAACCAAATCATCCCCCCTTTGAAAAAATAGGGATTAGGCACATCATCAAAGCCCCACTTCTCTAAAAATTGTTGCCACGCGACCGCATCTTCTCTGGCATCCTTGATACTAGGAATCATGAGCATCTTTACCAAAAGGAAGATAAAGAGCACTATCCAAAAGAAGATATACATCGTCTACTCCTATCCTTTCTCATCCTAACTTTTTCGTGAGATAACCCCACTTACTTTGCATAGACGCATCAATAAGGGATGGCTACAATCGTGATACGGTTGAGCATAAAGAATAGAAGTAAGTATGTCATGCCCCCGATAAAGAGAAAGTAGAGTAACGAAAATCTACTTCGCCTGCGGTCTGCACCGTGATGAAACCTTTTTATCTGCGTCCACAGAAGGAGGGTAAACCCTAGCGCAAGTAGCGTCTGTTTAAGAATGAGCATCAAGAAATCTCTATCATACTCCGCTTGATGCGCACCTAGCTTAAAGAGGCTCTCTAGGTAAGCACTCTTTTCTGGGGAGAGCAAGCCCGCCTCACCCTCCAGCGCATGCGTAAGTTGCTGGTATGCCTTCTGGATACGTGCAATATGCATTAGTTTCTCCTGTAATAACGCTCTATCTGCGCGAAAAAGCATGTGCAAACCCAGAACAATAAGAAAAAACAATAACATAAAGAAAAGATCTCTTCTGCGCGCAATCATGGCGTATTCTCCTGCCTTTCCTTTTCTCTATTTTCAATAGTTTGATCTATCGTAGCTAATGCATTTTGATATACTTCTATATTTCCCTCATTGGGATGCTTTTAAGGAAGTTTTACCCAAAGAACGTCATATTGTAGGTAAACAAGGGACTTATACGATCAAACAAGATAACAGTAACCCGCGGCATCACTTGGCACGATTTACAAGGCGAACAAAAGTTGTTTCTAAAACCCCAGAAATGATTAATTTAAGCTTAAAATTGTCGATAGGATTAATGAGAGTAAACCAGTTTAAAAGAATGCAAGACATTGCTCTTGATATCTTTAGGTAAACACTCTCAAGCATACTAATGTAAGTGATACCCCGTATGCAAATTTCATTGAAGATCATATTGTGTGCTTATGTATCCATCCATTAATAACAGAATTTGAAAATCAATATATTTTGGAAGGGTTTATAGATATAGCAAATTTAATTAATAAGTAATTTTATAGTAGAAAGGATTTATCATTATGGCAAGAGCACCTTATAACGTATTAGTATTACCCTACAAGATGGAAAAGTCTACTGTGCAGTATTGCATCTTCAAGCGTGAAGATATGAGTGTCTGGCAATTTATTGCCGGCGGAGGAGAAGACGATGAACTACCTTTAATTGCTGCACAACGAGAAACACTTGAAGAAGCAGGAATAAGATCCGATGAATTATTATCGCTGACTTCAATGTGCCATGTTGCAGCAAATCTGTTTTCTGAGAAATCACAAAAAAACTGGGGGGATAAAGTGATTGTTATTCCTGTATATTCCTTTGCGGTTCTATGTGATGTCAATATGAAGATCTCAATATCGGATGAGCATTTAGAATACCAATGGTCTTATTACGATGAAGCGATAAAGCTTTTGCACTTTGATTTGGATAAAACAGCTTTATATGAATTAAATGAGAGGATTAATCGAAATAATGTTGGAAGAAATCAAAAGCAGGATTGAAAAAGTCTTTAAACATAAAATCTTTTATTATCAAAAACTGAGTACTGGATATGTAAATAGTTTGTATATAGTAAGAATTCTTCAAGATAGGTACATTATAAATTTATAATATCATGGGAATAGCGCATGCGTAAGTTGCTGGTATGCCTTCTGGATACGTGCAATATGGATTAATTTATGCTGTAATAACGCTCTATCTGCGCGAAAAAGCAGGTGCAAACCCAGAACAATGAGAAAAAACGATAACATAAAGAAAAGATCTCTTCTGCGCGCAATCATGGCGTATTCTCCTGCCTTTCCTTTTCTCTATTTTCAAGAGCTTGATCTATCGTAGCTAGTGCATTTTGATATACTTCTATATTTCCCTCATTGGGATGTTTTTTAGCTAACTCTTTATCCAACTTTCTTTGTACTTGCCGACGAAACTTCTTAACGGAAACTAACGGATCCTCACTCTCTGATGTAAATTGTGCTATACTCACACTTTCTACCACCCTCTTTACCATATTACCAGTAACAATAATCATGGCTAAAAGCAACATGATGAACCATACTCTATCCTTGAGACTGCGCATCTTCTTCTCTCCCTTTATTCTAAAATAAGCGCTAACTGGCGCATTACAAATCGACAGACAGCGGTACTTTCACGACCGAATAAATCGCCTCAATATCGCCTGCTAGCCTACGCCGAATAAATTCTGCCCTATCACGTAGCATCTGTGCCTCACTCCTTAAACCTTGAATAGTTTCACTATCAGGATCATTTCCCTTTTCTATTAATCCATCAATATTTTGGTCTATAGAATCCGCACGCTCCTCGTAAAAAAGCACAAGCGACGCTATCTCATAAAAATGCGAAACGGAGTCTGCCGAGAAGCGCTTATCAGCACTCTTGGACCCTATCTTAGTATCAATATAATACACGGCTATCCAAGCCACCATAATAAAGAGGTAGGTCAGTATGCTTATACCCACGACTTGTAATACTAATTTTTTCATTTACTTTCCTCCTGACAACAGCGTGAAAAAGAGATAGCCAAACAAGCTAGCAAGCGCAATCACCAAGGTAAGAACAAAGAGCATCTTGGTAATACCTAAGGCCGGCTCTTTCTCTACCTCCGTATCATTAGTGGCTTGCTGTGGCGTAAGATAGCCTCGCTTTAAACCCCATCTGCGATATAGGATGATTATCGCCATCGCCAGATACCCCAAACCAAACACAATGCCACTAGGTATGCGCCTTACTGGTATAGAAGAGTCTATCAAGTGATGCCCCATCCGCACCACCATAATCAATAGCGGTAAAGATAAGAAAAAACTCAAGATATTAACAAGGATCTTAGCTCTCTTATACCTTTTTTGCTTAACCATAAACGTCTCGTCTAACCCCATTCTATTGCCTCCTTACCACCATCTCCCCTCAATAATCAGCACGAGATTGTATATAATCCCAATAATAACATGGATTGCTCCAAAAATTTGTAGCCAACGATGATGTCGATTTTGTTTAAATGCAAACACCAGCGCGTAGAGTATCAGCACCAGCAATAAGGGCAAGATTATCACGGCGACGATAGCCAGCAGATAGCCAAGCGTGCCATACTCTTCCCTTTTTATAAAAAATATTAAGATAATACTCACTACTAATGTAATAAGAAATAAGATTCTTTGGTATTTTTTGAGTTTTTTATACATTTATACCCCTCCGCTTCTACAAAAAGTTAGAAGAGATCTTCGTCGTCCTCATCCTCCATAGATTCATCTTTGGGATCAAAGATGCGCATATCTTCGCCCAAGTCTGCCTCGTCCACCAAGGGCAAGTGCGAAGGTTGTTTACTCTTGACGTTCTGGCGGAATCGCCCCTCTTTATCCATCAACTTTTCGGCTTGCATGGCTTGAATAAATTCATCTAAGAGCAGTTGCATCTTCTCACCACCTAGCTCCACCGCCATCAGATAATCATTGTGTGCCTCGGGGTACTCCTCCATCTCCCAGTGCACATCCGCACGATTGGCATAGGCCTTGGCATTCTCGGGCTCTAACTCCAGCACCTTATCAAAATAGGTAATCGCAAGATCATACTGCGCATGGACATACGCACGCGTACCCAACAAAAACCAATCACTTGCCTTACGCTGTTTCGCCTCTAACTCCGCATCGTCCTCATCACCATTCAACACCAAAAAATCATCCAAGCCCAGCGTTGCCTCACGCTCACATCCAATCTCACACCCATCCGCATCCTCAAAAGGCGTATTTCCCGCACCATTATCGCTCATCTATCGCTCCTGTAAAACTTTAGTAAATCATTTTATCACTTATCGCTAAAAAATGTCAAGATAGATACCCCCCTTGAAGAAAATGGATATATCGGGTATAATAAAAGGATAACGAGTCCTCTTTACCCGTTGCATCGTCGATGGGTCAATAATAGAGAAAGACCACAAGGAGGAATAGCGTGAACAACTATGAGTTAGTTTGCATATTCAATGTAAAAGAAAATTTCCACACCGAGGGTGTCGATGCCATTCGTACCATCCTCAAGAACCAAGGTGCTACCATTGTCAAAGAAGAAGACATGGGCGCACGCAATCTTGCCTATGAAATCAACAAAGAGAATCGTGGACACTACCACCTCTACCTCTTTGAGCGCGAAGGCGAAATGACCAAAATTGATGAGCTCCTTAAGCTCCAAAAAGGTCTCATTCGCCACCTCTTCATCAAGCTAGAGAAGCCTCGCAAACAACGCATCCGCGTGCGAAAACCTCTCCATACTAACCAATCTAACCCAGTTGAGAGTCCTACACCCAAGGCTGAGGAAGAGTAGTCATGGCCGATATCAATCGTGTTGTTCTTGTTGGTAGACTCACCAAAGACGCGGAACTCAAATACACCTCCAACACCAATATGCCCGTCTCTCGCCTCGCTATCGCCGTAAATGCCAGACGTAAACAAGGCGATCAATGGGTCGATGAAGCTCACTTCTTTGACGTGACTCTCTTTGGTAAACAAGGAGAAGCGCTCAATAATTACCTCACCAAAGGTAAGCAGGTGGGCATCGAGGGGCAACTTCGTCAAGATCGTTGGGAACAAGACGGTCAGCAACGCAGTCGGGTTACCATTCTAGCGGATAACATCATGCTATTAGGTGGCACAAACGACTCCGAGCGCGCCTCATCCCCAAGTCAATCTTCGCGCCCAAATCCCCCCACCGGCAGACCCAAAGCCAATCCATCCCCTTCAACAAACACCAACATGGCACCTCCGGTTGATTTTGAGGATGACATCCCTTTTTAATCACAAGTATGTGATGCAATTTATCTTAGTATAATATGGAGATTTAGACTATCATGGCAGATTCAAGAGATAATAACTTTGACAACTTTTCAGGCGACGACAAAGAACGCAGAGGCAAACGCAGTTTTCATAAAAAGAAAGTCTGTCGCTTTTGCAACAACACCAAAGGCATCGACTACAAAGATGTAGAGACCCTCAAGCGCTGTGTTACCGAACGTGGTAAAATTCTTCCTGCACGCATCACCGGTTCGTGTGCTCGTCATCAACGTGAGCTCACCCAAGCCATCAAGCGCGCCCGCATTATTGCTCTATTGCCGTTTGTAAGCAATTAACCATTCGACAATTTTACCCGATCTGTTATCTTTTTATGAGATAAAATTGGGTAAAATGCTCACCCTAAGTATTTTAATCGATAAACGAGGTTATTTTATATGAAAATGAAAGTTATTTTGAAGCAAGACTACGCTTCACTAGGCGAAGAGGGCGACATCAAAGAGGTAGCTGCGGGGTATGCGCGCAACTATCTTATCCCAAATGGGATTGTTGCTAACTACAGCGCCCATGCCGTTAATGAGCTTACCAAGCGCCAGCATATTATCGCCCGTAAGAAGGCCGAAAAAGCCAAAGAAGCGCGATCGCACAAAGAAAAACTCGAAGCAGAAGCGTTGGTTTTTCACTTTGCTAGTGGCGAGAAGGGTCGTCTTTTTGGTGCGGTTACTCCTGCAACTATCGCCGAAGAGCTTGCGAAAAAGGGCATGTCTATCGAGAAGAAATTCATCGATATTCCTAACCACAGCATCAAAGAGGTAGGCGAGTTTGAGGTGAAAGTGCGTCTTTATGCAGGTGAGGTTGCCAACCTCAAAATCAATGTACAGAGCAACAATCCAGTACAGGAGAGCGCAGAAGCTAACAACTAATTCTCTGCCAATCCTAGAAATACTATGGAAGAACGTGCTAATCTTTTTGATCTTGCAGCCGAGCGTGCACTTATTGGCACGTTACTTTCCAACTTTAAAGTTGCCACTTTGGACAAGATTGAGGAGCTTATTGCTCCCCAATCATTCTTTAATTCGGCGCATCAGGTGCTCTTTGAGGCCATTCGCTTTCAGGTGGAGCATGGTCAACCCGTAGATGTCGTCTCGTTGACCCATGCATTGCGTAGTCGCGACCTCTTGGAGAAAGCAGGCGGTACTGCCTATCTCACCGAGCTTACCGCGACGGCACCACTCACGAGTACCCCTCTACATTATGCCAATATTGTGCGCGAATTTGCTATTCGTCGATCGCTTAAGGAGATGGGCATCGACATTGCCGAGGAATCCACCAATCTAGCCCAACCTACCGAGACATTAATTGAACACACACAACAAAAGATCTTGGATCTTGATTATGGTAGTAAAATTAGCGCCTATTACGATGCGCGTCAGCTAGTTAAAAATACCTTAGAGATTTTGGAAGAGCGCTTCAAAAACAAGATCCGCTATACAGGCATTGAGAGTAAATTTTCCGAACTCGACAATATGCTCTCTGGTTTTCAAGATGGCGAGATGATTGTTATCGGTGCGCGTCCGAGTATGGGTAAGACGGCTTTGGCGCTCTCCTTTGTGGAAAATTTAGCGATCAAACAGCAGATCGCTACGGGATTTTTTACGCTTGAAATGCCCGCCGAACAGCTAGTGATGCGCATGCTTGCCTCGGAATCACAAGTTAATAGCATTAAATTTCGTAGCCCATCCCTTATGCTTAGCGCCGAATTAAGCAAGATTAGCGATGCCGCCTCGCGCATTTACGATGCGCCCCTCTACATCGATGATACACCTAACATCTCTTTGTCTGCACTAAAATTACAGGCAAGAAAGATGAAGATCGAAAAGAATATCAAAGTGCTCTTCATCGACTATTTAGGACTTATCACCGTGAAAGAGAGTAATCTTGCCCGTCACGAACAGATGGCGCTCGTGAGCCGAAATATTAAAGCACTGGCGCGCGAGCTAAAAATTCCCGTCATCATCTTGAGCCAGTTACGGCGTGATGCGGAAGGCAAAGAGCCAAATCTCGCCGACCTGCGTGAGACGGGATCGATCGAGCAAGATGCGGATGTTGTGATGTTTTTACATCGTACCCGTAAAACCGACAATGAGACGGCTGATGAAGGTCTCATCGAGACAAAGTTGATTATCGCCAAACAACGTAATGGTCCAATTGGTGTGGCCGAGCTCGTCTTTCACCCGCGTTTCACACGCTTTTATGAGAAGTCCAGGGAACATTAACTTATTATTAAGTAAAGGATTAGTTATGTTTAAGCGAAAAGCACATTCATCCCCTACGCCATCTTTAGCACCGATATTTGTCGTTAAGTCAAATATGATTTACCGTATTGCTTATTTTACTCCGCTTATCGGTTTTCTCTTGGCGTGGCCGGCGATGCCTCTGATTGCTAGCCCGATTGATTGGCAAATTTATATTTTCTCGTTACTTTTTGTCGCTATCTTCTCGTTGAATGCGGGCAATCGTCCACTATTACGCATTGAAGAGCTCCATATCACCTTTTTCCATACGATGACAGGACGCATCAATTTTTGTTATATCAATGACATAAGATATATTGAATTGCATAAAAATCACTTTGTTATTCACACAAGAATGGGTGATTCGCTTTACAGCCCCTACCTTACACAACGGAATATTAAAGATGTTTTGACGGAGCTAGCGCCCCACCATATCTTTACGATAGAGCATGCATCTCTAAAGAAGTAGCATCGATATCTTCCTTATGCAAAGAAAGTTAGAAATACCCTTGGCGATAGGAATTTTTTTCAGTATCCTTAATATACAAATTGATAAGCCAAAAGTAGAAAAAAATGATACCACGGTATTTGATTCTATCTATCAGTATTAGGGAGATCTTTTAGATCTGGCTATCAGTTATAAAATTGTGATTATTTTATAAATAATGGGTATATTTTCTTTGGTAAACTTAGTTTAATCGAGACTAAGGACGATGAGTTCATCATAAGGAGACACATTTATGCTAGCAGATGGGCAAACCATGATTCACTTTTTTAGCGATCATTACGAAGAAGAGATTGCACAACACTTATACCCATTTTGGTATCGATATTACCATTATTTAAGCCAACATTATGCGCAGATGGATCGCTACATTATTCAAACGCATCAGTGGATGCAACAAGTGATCACACTCTCCAACACCTGTAGCAATCGCTTCTTTTTTTACTCAAAGTTACCTGCACTTAACAACGAGGAAAAGGAAGCCTTTTTGGCAAGTATTCATCAGCGCTTAGAAGATAGCGTTGCCTTGGGGGTCTGCCTACCCCATCGCATTAGTCAGGACCAACAAGTGCTAGGCTTATGGGAGAATACCATTGGCGATCATATGCGCTTACATGTACGCAAGCATGATATTCAGTTTGGTTTTGTGCTGGTGGATGATGAGCTCTTTTTTGAGCGACCTGCCCAAGCCGATGACACCAAACGTCATATTTACCACGTAACAGGCATTCAAGAGGAGACGATTTCTCACCTGCTGAATAATCCGCATTTGCAGACGCCAAAGGTGTTGCAAAACTACTTCTTACGTTGATAGCAAGGCAAAGGATCAGCTAACACCATGGATAAAATTCTCTTGTACACTGCATCTTACATCGAAGAGCGGATTAAAAAGATTCAATTTAATCCCTTTTCCCCTGAACAAAACTCCTTACTTAAGGTAGTTTCGGCTGAAAGTACAGAACACATTTCCCATATTCTCTTTTACTCTAGTCTAAAAAAATCGTTTAAAACACTGATTAAGAGCATCGACGCTATGGACGAGGCGACGCTCTATGGATCGCTTCATATGTTGCACGCCAAACTCTATCCTATTGAACAATTAAGGGAACAGGAATCCCTACTCCTCGTAAATAACCAATGTCAACCGACGACACTTAATACAAATATCAAAAAATATCACTATATCTTAAGTCAACTCATTCACGATATCTATCATGAAACCAAAGAGGAGAGTATCATCGCCAAATACCGTAGCCAAGCACAAGGGGCAGAGGCTCTCGATAAGCTTACTGACAAACTTTATCGAGACGATCAGCTAGACTTAATGATGGTGGAGCGCTTAGCGAAAAAGATACCGCTATACGCTAAGCATAGTCATATTCCTGTAGAAAAAGATCTGGAACCGCATCTCATTTCACTCTACATGCACCACTACGTTGATACCAAAGATGAAATCTACTTACTGGTAGGTACAGAAAAGGGTACGTTTCCCATTCAAAACGAGGCGTGGTACAATCTCAAAAAAATTCAGGCAACGCAGGAGAAAAATCTCTGGCAAGGGGTAGAATCGCAAAAAGACGATTGACAAAAGTAGCAAAAAATCGCAATATAATTAGTATGAAAGAAATTCACTATTCACCTAAAAAAGAGAGCGTCATTGGTAAGCACTCGCATATTGTTGGTAAGCTACGCTTTGCGCACGGGATGCGCATTCAAGGACAATTCGATGGGGAGATCGTTGCAGGTGGCGATCTCATCATCGAAGAGTCTAGCCAAGTGAAGGCGAACATCAATCTCAAAAATCTCCAACTCGACGGCAAACTCACAGGAAATGCCATTGTCGATCAGAGCGTGCATATCAGTCAAGAAGCGCAACTCGAAGGCGATATTCTCACGCGCGCTATCAGCATCGCCCAAGGAGCTAAACTCAAAGGGAAAATTCACATGATGAGTAGCAATGAAGTTGTCGATATCTTTTCGGCCAAACCCGAACAACTCAAAAAATCGCTTCTCAAACAGTAATCATTCTTATTTTCAGCCAAAACTAGACAAGGGGTCTGCCATGAATATCCTAACCGACTTTGCTCGCTTTATCAACAGCGATCGCTATCAATACACCGAGAGCGAAGTCTATCTAGCCAACCAGATGCACCAACAGGCGAGCATCTTTAATTACTTTTTTCGTAAAACCGAAGATAGCAATTTTGCCGTAGTCGTTGGCACCGAAAGCGCCCTGTCGCTGGTTAATATGATTAATCACACGAAAAAAGACGTTAAGGCTGGATACTTTCAGAAGCTGGGCTTAAGCGCGGATCTCCAAGAGTATCTCATGGAGGCGCAGTTTAATGGTGATATCTACGCCATGCGTGAGGGCGAACTCTCCTTTGCTGGGGAGCCTGTTCTTACGCTATTGGGCGATCTGGTGTTGGCAAAAATCATCGAGACCCCGCTACTCAACAGCTTTAACTACCAGATGACCATCGCTAGTAAGGCTAGCCGTATCACCCGATCGGCTGGGGAGATTCCTGTCTTAGCCTTTGGCCCGCGTCGCGCGCATGGCTTTGATGCCTCGGTGTTGGGAACAAAAGCAGCACTCATTGGTGGCTGTGCCATGCACTCGGCGATGGCAACCGAATACTTTTACGGTGCGCCCTCTATCGGCTCGATGTCGCACTCGTATATCCAGAGTTTTGGCGTAGGCAAAGAGGCGGAGTATCTCGCCTTTAAAACCTTCGCCAATCAGATGCAACGTGTCGGCGCGCCGTCGATCTATTTTCTTATCGATACTTACGACACGCTTAAGTCAGGGTTAATGAATGCCATCAAAATTTTTCAAGAGATAGCAATAGAGCACAACGAAAAACTCACCTACGGCATTCGCCTAGACTCAGGCGACTTGGCCTACTTTAGCAAGATGTGCCGAAAGGAGCTCGATCTAGCAGGCTTACATCGAGCAAAAATCTTGCTTACCAATAGCCTTAATGAACACCTCATCAGCGAGCTAAAGCAACAAGGCGCGCCCTTTGACCTCATTGGCGTAGGCGATAGCATCGCAACCAGTAAGGATAATCCCTGCTTTGGTGGTGTCTACAAGCTGGTGGAGATGGAAGGAAAACCCGTTATCAAGCTCTCCAACGATAGCATTAAGATAAGCACACCCTATCACAAAGATGTCTATCGTATTTATCAGCAAGGCGAGGCAAAAGCCGATCTTATCACCATGGCAAACGGCGATAGCGATCGCGACCTCTTACTAGCTGGTAAGGAAATTACCATTATATCTGAAGAAGATCGCCTCAAGGCGACCACCTTTCTAGCCGGTAGTTATGAGGTTGAACGACTCACCCAGCCCATGATGATCAATGGCGAATTAACCGAACTAGGTAGACAACAGAGCAACCTCACCGCAAGCCGAGCGTACTATCAACAACGCCTTACCACCTTTAGTAGCGAACGTAAGCGTCTAGTCAATCCGCATCACTATAAAGTCAACCTATCCACACCGCTCTATGAAGAGAAGTATCGCCTGATTAGAGAACTTAACGAGGAGATTCACCGCTAATGCATCATCAAGAGAAGCCCCGCAAAAAACCCCGTACCAATCTTATCGCATTCCTCATCCTCTTCGTGAGCATAGGTGCTATCGCCCTTGTCGTCTACTACAATCCCATCGACCGCACGCGTAGTAGTGGCATCACCATTCTTGGCGAGTATGACTATATCCGAGAAGCACAAAATGGCGATCCCAACTACTACCAAGTCGAGATCCATCCCAGTGCCTTCGGCTACGCGCGCGCTACCCGCACCAGCAAAGCCGCCACCGCCGATCTTGCCATCCGCCTAGGCTACACCGATGTGGCTATCCTCAAGATAAAACGTACCAAGAACCAAGATAAATCCCCGCGCATCATCGTACACACCTACCTCTACAATGCCCGCACCACACCCAATATCCCCAAAGCAAAACAGAAATTCTCCGCCTATCCCACACGAGAGAAAGAACCTCACCCCATCTTCCTCGAAAACCTCCTAGAGAATCGCGCCGATACGCCTTAGCTCTTGCACAAATTGTCAAAATTATGTAATATAGGAGCTATGGCAATTCCAATTTATCAAGATGAACAATCGCAACTAAAATACCAAATCATTATTGGTTTGGAGACCCACGTGCAAGTGTTAAGCAAGACCAAAGCATTTTGCGCTTGTGAAAATAGTTACGGCGGTATCCCCAATAGCCGTACCTGCCCCATCTGTCTGGCGCTACCTGGTGCCATGCCCGAGGTAAATCAGCGTCTCTTTGAGGCCGCCGCGCTTTGTGGGCTCACCTTTGGAAGCACTATCACCATGGAGAACACCTTCGCCCGTAAGAGTTACACCTATCCAGACCTTCCCAAAGGCTATCAAATCACCCAAATCAACGCTATCTGTAAGGGCGGTTCTATCAAGATAAAACATCAAGGCGAGGTTAAAGAGATTGCCCTTGTTCAGCTCCATATGGAAGAAGACGTGGGGAAAAATCTACAAATTGCCGACGAACAGACCGATTATTACGATTATAATCGTGCGGGTACGCCATTACTCGAAATCGTCTCTACCCCCACCATGCACAGTCCCGAGGAGGCAAGCACCTACCTCATGACCTTACGTGAAATCGTGCGCTTCTTGGGCATTAGCGACGGCGAAATGGAGAGTGGCTCTTTGCGCTGTGATGCCAATGTCAACCTTAAAATCGAGACCGACAAAGGCTGGATTGCCACACCGATCTCCGAAGTAAAAAATATGAATAGCTTTCGCGCCCTACGCCGTGCCATCGAATTTGAAGCATCGCGCCAACTTGCCCTCTGGCAAACCGATGGCATTACCCTTAATGACCCCAAAGCGATCAAAACCACCCGTCGTTGGGATGATGCCTCGGGGACAACCATCTTTATGCGCAACAAGGGCGTTTTAGATGACTATCGCTTTAACCAAGAGCCAGACATTCCTACCGTGCTCCTTAATGAGGCGTGGTTAGAACAATTACGCCAGAAGCTAGAGCCTACCCCCATGGAGTATCGTGAAGAGCTGATCCAAACATTTGGACTCACCGAAGAGGATGCCTACACCATCACCAGCTCTAAAGAACTTCTGCACTACTATCTTGAGGCAGCCAAAGGTGCGATTAGCCCCAAAAAGGTCGCCAATCGTCTCTTGAGCGAGCTACTGGCGGTGATCAAAGAGAAAAATATCTCGATTAGCCAGAGTCCTATCAAACCCAACCAGTTACGCGAGCTGTGTGATTTGGTGGAGCAGGCAACCATCACCGGTAAGCAGAGTAAGAGCGTCTTTACCCAGATGCTTGCTACGGGCGAAGATGCCAAGGATCTCGTACAAAAGCTCGATCTCAAACAGCTTGACGATCCCAATACCATCGCCCAATGGGTGCAAGAAGTGCTTGCTGAGTTCCCCAAAGCGGTAGAAGATTACCATCAAGGTACCGATCACGCGCTCAAGTTTATGCTCGGTCAACTCATGAAGAAGAGCGCAGGTAAAGCCAAAGCAGAGACCGCGCGCGAGCTCTTTTTGCAAGCATTGGGCCCTATCAAAAATCCTAGGAGATAATTTTTATGCAACTTTCCCCCACCACCTTCCCCTACGTTATTGGCTACCACGGCGAGACGGCGATTATCGACAAGAAATTACGTCGCCTCTGTCATAATAAAGATTTTGCCAAACTCGTTGCTGAGGGCTATCTTAAAGTTGCCTTCTGTCAGGCGCTCTTCCAAGGCGAAGAGGCACTTCAACAGGTTACGGATCTCTACAATGCTACCAGTCATGCGCACTACGACATCGATGCGATGAAGCGTCTGCTGGGTGTCTTTGAAATCACGCAAGCCAAAAAGATTAGCTACATCTAATCGCCCAATATCTCTTAATCATGACTTAAAGTGAGGTTTTTATGGCCTATTACCCCTTTGCTGACATCGAAAAGAAGTGGCAAGACCACTGGCAACGTAATCAGACCTTCAAGGTTACCGAAGATCCTGCCTACCCCAAAGAGAAGCGCGCCTATGTGCTGGATATGTTTCCCTATCCTAGTGGCAATGGTCTACACGTAGGGCATCCCGAGGGTTACACCGCGACCGATATTTATGTGCGTTTTTTGCGTGCCAAGGGATACAATGTCTTACACCCCATGGGCTTTGATAGCTTTG
The DNA here is from genome assembly GCF_028748145.1 of Entomospira culicis. Lineage (NCBI taxonomy): Bacteria > Pseudomonadati > Spirochaetota > Spirochaetia > Spirochaetales > Spirochaetaceae > Entomospira > Entomospira culicis. The sequence goes on from NZ_CP118181.1 coordinate 1,175,106, forward strand.
GCTTGCCCGCAGAGAATTATGCTATCAAGACTGGAACGCACCCCAAAACCACCACCGAAGCCAACATCGCAACCTTTCGTAAACAGATTGAGCGCCTTGGCTTTAGCTACGACTGGTCACGCGAGGTGCAAACACACGATGTCGATTACTATCGTTGGACGCAATGGATCTTCCTCCAACTCTACAAAAAAGGACTCGCCTACGAGGATTTCGCCCCCATCAACTGGTGTCCCTCCTGTCGCATTGGCTTGGCAAACGAAGAGGTAACCAACAACAATCGCTGTGATCGTTGTGATACGCCTGTGGTACGTAAGGATTTGCGTCAGTGGAAATTCAAAATCACTGCCTACGCCGAAGAGCTTCTTGCCGATCTCGATAGCCTTGATTGGCCCGAGGCCGTAAAAGCAATGCAACGCAACTGGATTGGCAAGAGCGATGGCGCGGAAATTCACCTACCTGTGGCAGGGCATCCCGAAAAAATCATCACGGTCTATACCACCCGCCCGGAGACCTTCTACGGCGCTACCTATGTTGTTCTTGCCCCAGAACACCCCCTAGTTGCCACTATCACCAGTGATGCGCAACGCTCTGCGGTACAAGCCTATCAACTTGAGGCTGCCAGCAAGAGCGACCTAGAGCGTGCCGAACTTGCCAAGACCAAAAGCGGTGTCTTCACTGGTAGTTACGCGATCCACCCGCTCACCAAGGAGGAGATTCCGATCTGGATTGGTGATTATGTCTTAACCAGCTACGGAAGCGGTGCGGTGATGGCCGTGCCTGCCCACGATCAACGCGATTACGACTTTGCCAAGCTCTACAATCTCCCGATTAAGGCTGTTATCCAAGCAAAATCTGGCGAAGACACGCTCGACAAAGAGGCAATGGTCGGCGATGGCATCACCTTTGATAGCGGAGAGTGGTCGAATCTCGATGTCGCTGCTGCTAAAATCAAAGCCATCGAGGTGCTTGAGCAGAAAAAAGTTGCTAACCGTAAGGTCAACTATAAACTCCGCGACTGGATCTTCAGCCGTCAACGTTACTGGGGTGAACCGATGCCCATCGTTCACTGTCCAAGTTGTGGCATTGTCCCGCTAAGCGAAGACGACCTTCCCCTAGAGTTGCCCAAAGTTGAGAGTTATCAGCCCAGCGACACCGGTGAATCGCCTCTTGCTACGATTACTGATTGGGTTGAAACCACTTGTCCCAAGTGTAAAGGCGATTCCAAGCGCGAGACTAATACCATGCCTCAATGGGCGGGAAGCTGTTGGTACTACCTTCGCTACATCGACCCCACGAACCCTAATGAGTTTGTCAGCAAGGATAAAGAGCAGTATTGGATGCCTGTCGACCTCTATGTTGGGGGAATGGAACATGCGGTACTCCACCTACTCTATGCGCGATTTTGGCATAAAGTCTTGTATGATCTAGGCTTAGTCTCCACCAAAGAGCCTTTCCAGCGCTTGGTTAACCAAGGCATGATTCTAGGTGAAAATAATGAAAAGATGAGCAAGAGCCGTGGGAATGTGGTTAATCCCGATGACATGATCGACCAATTTGGTGCCGACACCTTGCGCATCTACGAGATGTTTATGGGACCATTGCAAGCCACCAAACCGTGGAACACACAAGGGATGGTGGGCGTGCATCGCTTCTTGAGCAAAGTCTACGACTATGCACACTTTCCGCAAGACAACAACGAACCACCGCTCGCGTTGCAAAAAATTCTCCATAAAACCATCAAAAAGGTAACCGAAGATACCCAAAATCTCGAGTTTAACACCGCTGTGGCACAGATGATGGTCTTTATGAACGAAGTAATGCCGACAAAAACCTGTTACCGTAAGCTATGGAAACCCTTCCTTCTCCTCCTCGCGCCATACGCCCCGCACCTTGCTGAAGAGTTGTATCTGCCCTTTATCAACAACGCGAAGACACTAAGCTTTGAGCCTTGGCCTAGTTACATCGAGGCGCTTACCATTGACGACGAGGTAACCCTAGGGGTGCAAGTCAACGGGAAATTACGCGCCGAGATTACCGTTGCTAAAGATATCAACAAAGAAGAGCTTGAACAACGTGCCTTGGCGTTACCGCGCATTATCGAGCTCACGCAAAATGCGACGATCAAAAAGGTTATCGCCATTCCGGGGAAAATTGTCAACATTATTCTTGGGTAGAGAGATAAGCCTTGCAGTAAATAATCAGAGCGCCTATTGGCGCTCTTTTACTTTATAAAATGCTAGCACTCTTCCAAATGAAAGAGCGCGCGGGTAAAGAGGGCATCAGCGATCTCTTTGCTCTTTAGCTCTTGAATAATCGCATGGGTAAAGTGCGCGGTGGTACCGGGGCCACGACTGGTGATGACCTTGCCATCGATGACCACGGGCGCTTCGATGTAGTACTTTTTATCCGCCAAGAGATCGCGCTGGCTAGGCGTACAAGTAAAGGTTTTTTCGGCGAAAAAATTGGTTTTTGGCATCACGATAGCAGGACTAGCGCAGATTGCCCCAACGATTTTTCCTTGTGCGTGCGCGTCATTTAAAAGACGAATCACCGCTAAATTCTCCGCCAAATGCTTGGTGCCGGGCATACCCCCCGGAACAATCACGCCCAAGAGATCGGCAACTTGCACCTCGCTAAGATGCATATCAGCTTGTACCGTAATATCGTGTGCACCCTTCACCAAGAGATCCTCACTGATACTCACCAACTTGGTAACAATCTCGGCCCGACGCAAAAAGTCGCATGGCAATAACGCCTCGACCTCTTCAAATCCTTCTGCTAATAAAATGGCAACATACTTCATTATTTTCTCCTAAGCATTGATTTTTTTTGCTTTCAAGATTATTATAACATAGATTGCGAAAAAATCCTACTTTTTTCGCACCAAAGGAGTTTATTCTATGACCTATTGTCGACGTTGTCGGGTCGTTATTCAAGAAGAGAGTAAAGATCGTTGCCCCTTGTGCCACCAGCCATTGCTCCATCCCGAGGATAACGAGCGCCCCGAAGATGTCTTTAGCCATTGGCGAGAGCTAAACAAAGCCCACGAACACGCCTCCTTTTGGTACGTGCCTGCGCCGGTCTCTACGGCGAAAATCTTCAACTTTATCCTAGACTTCCTGATGCTTGCCCTCTTTAGCGCCATGATTATTGTCGCAACAGTCAGCGTCTATCAGCTCAATCGCTTTGGGGAGAGTCGCCTTGCCATCTACCTGCCTTCTATTGCGCTCTTTTACAGCATCATTATCTTACTCATTGTCCGTTTATATCGATTTAGTTTAGGCGCACAATGGCTTCTACTTATCAACACCACGCTCTTTCTCTTTGCCATCGACTTACGCGATGAGACTATCAAGTGGGCTTTTTCCCGTGGATTTGTGATTATTATGGGCGGGATTAGCCCCTTAATTTTACTACAAATGCTCTGGCGCTATCTACGCATTAAAGGCCTCAATATCATCGGTTTTAGCTTCTTTGCCATCTCTATCTCGTTGATAAGCCTAGACATTGGCATTTCCGGTGGAGGCAGACCACAGGGGTGGTCGCTCTTTACCTTCAGTAGCCTGCTCTTTCTTGCGATGATCTTTATCTATCTCCATTACTTCGCGAAAATTCGCGTCAATTTCGATCCGATTATCAAAGCCCAGCGTAAACGCGAGGATCTGCATCATGAACGATAAACGCCTCAACACCTACGAACTAGACAACGTCGCTCTCATCTATCAAGCCCTCGTCTCCAAAAAAGAGAGCCACTTCTTCCGTCTCTCCCTCAACCTACAGAAGCCCGTTGTGATCGATATCCTGCAACAAGCGCTCCTCAATATTCTCCCACGCTTTCCCATCTTTCGTACCAGCCTAAAACGTGGTATCTTCTGGAATTATTTAGAAGAGAACTTTCACTACCCCACCATCATCCGCGACACCGAAATCGCCATGGGGCACGACATCACACAAGCACACGCCTATCCCTTTCGTGTACTCGTCTACCACCAACGCATCTCTTTAGAGACAACACATTTAATTGTTGACGGTAAAGCTGCCACCCAATTCTTGCAGTCGCTCTTCTGCGAATACGCCTATCTTTTAGGTGTAGAAATTCCCGATAATGATGCGATTATTCGCCCCGAAACACCCTTGCAAAGCGAAGAGTTACATGATGCTTACAAAAATTTACTACTACAAAAAGCACTTCCCAAACCCAAAAAACGCATGGGCGAAGCCTTTTACGAACCTCAACGCAATCGACGCCCCTTCGGCGTAGAGGTCGTGAGCTTTCGTCTCCCACTCGATCAAACCCTCCAACTAGCCAAGCAACATAAAGTAAGTCTAACCACGCTACTCACGGCATTTTACCTCACGGCGTATCAAGATCGGATGTTTTTACTCCCACCCAAACGTAAATTTCGTCGCCCGTTGCGCATCAATAATCCGGTTGATCTACGCCAATTCTTTCCCAGTAAAAGCTTGCGCAACTTCATCGGCTTCATCTCACACGAGATCGATCCACGATTAGGGCTCTTCACTTTTGAAGAGATCCTCGCCCAAGTCCATCACACGATGAAAAAAGAGCTTCTGGATAAGCACTTTCAACCCTTTATTGGGCAAAATCTACGTAGCGAAAGCATTCCACTACTCGCCGTCATTCCGCTCTTCATGAAGCGAATGGTGCTCAAGCGCATTCACGCCCAAAATATGCGTCAAGAGAGCTCCGTACTCTCTAACCTAGGCGCATTCTCCCTCCCCGAAGAAGTTGCCTCGATGGTCAAAGATGTCGAATTCATTCCCGCGCCAAAGTATATCAATAAGCGCGACTGTTCCGTAATTAGCTTTAAAAATACCCTCATTCTCTCCATTAGCCGTACCTGCAAGCATAACCAGCTTGAACAATTTCTCTACGAAAGACTCATTGAAGCGGGTCTCACCCCAAAATTGAGCACCTATCATGGGTATGAACAAGGGGAACATTGAAACTAGAACGCAGTTCACAGCTAAGCATAACTGGCTTGAACAATTTCTCTACGAAAGACTCATTGAAGCGGGTCTCACCTCAAAATTGAGCACCTATCATGGGTATGAACAAGGGGAACATTGAAACTAGAACGCAGTTTAAAGCTTTTGACGCCCTCTCATGCTATGAATGAGACTCTGTTTATCGGCAAACTCCAGTTGAGCCCCCGCGCTCAAGCCACTGGCGATACGACTAACCACAACGTCAAAATGAGCCAGCCATTGCTCCAAATAATGCGCGGTCGCATCACCCTCTAAGGTAAAGCTGGTAGCGAGAATGACCTCTTTAATTGCGCCAGATTCTAATCGAGACTTTAGACTCTCTAAGCGTAACTGCTCGGGAGTAATCCCACTCATCGGCGAAATCGCCCCGCCCAACACGTGGTAGAGTCCCCCAAAGCCCCCCGAAGCCTCCAGATTCATCGCATCACTGGCGCGCTCTACCACACAGAGAAGCTCTGGTTGCAGGCGTTGACGATCGCAATACTGGCAACTCTGCATCTCCTGCGAATAACAGGCACAAATCGGACAGAGATAAACCGAATTCGCCAGATGATGTAACTGCTCCTCAAGGAGCGCCCGAAGTTCAGGCTCTTCTAGTAAAAAATAGGCCATACGCTTCGCGCTCTTACTGCCAACCCCCGGTAGACGACTCAATGTCATGGTGAGATCGATAATCGAATGCATCAATCCTGACCGCGCTTCTGTCGTTGCTGGGTTACATAAAAGTCCGACCCCTTAAAGATAATCCCCGCCCCACCAATGATCCGCTTAACCAAATGGCTTTGGCACTTGGGACAAACACCACCACTGGGCGCATCCATCGATTGAAAGAGTTCAAATTGCTCGGCACACTCTTCACAACGATAATCATAATAAGGCATTTCGCACCTCCTTCATCAATTTATATCAAACTAAAATTGCGCTTTAAAGATACCGTCAAACTCTGCGGAAAAATCCTCAATCATCGGTTGACGAAAGCGTAACGCTGCACGACGAATCCAAGGTGAAGTGCTCGATTGTAACCGTAGCCCATTCCATAAAATCTTACTGACATCCGACTTCTCATAAGCATAAAGGCTCGCTGCCAAGAAGAAGATCGTGCGATAAAAGTCTACATTATCGATATATATCTGCATCGAGGGATAGCGTTTCGCTTGCACCAAGAGATCCTCTAATGTGGAAAAGCGATAGCTAGGATCATACACCATTAATTGATTGACCAAAACCCCCACCTTCAAAATCGTGCTATACGTAAAGAGTTCTACCGCGCGACCATACCCCACATAAGTATCGTGATTGTAGGCGTAGAGGGCGAGCATCTCTACCGCGATATCGTGGTGAAGCCCCTGCCAACGATAGAGCTCTGCCACCCGATCGATACCCTCTTTGAGCATGATTTGGCGCGCTTGACGCATCTGTCCGGTAAGGGTTTGACGAAAGGCAATCGCCTCGTCGTCATAAGGCAAGCCAAAAATCACATCTTCTAACTGTTGCTCCATCGCAGGATAATCCTGCATACGGTAATACAAATTTGCCAACGCTAAGCCATAATCAGCGCGCTCCTCTGCAGTATACGCATAGAGTAGAGCATTCTTCAGCGATCGCTCAGCAAGTAGGGGAAGCCCCTCTTTCATATAGATAAGACCAATGAGATATTCCGCCTCACTATGTTGCCCCAGCTCTTGACGGATGCGCTCAGCATACTGCAAAGCACTGGCAAGATCACCTTGCTCAAACGACGCCCAAGCCAAGCTCATCACAATGCGTGCATCCATCCCCGCGGTATCAATAACGCTACCCCTAGAGGTTGGCATCTGACCAAAACGCTCTCGCTCTTGGGCAATCGAGCTTTGGGTCTGTGCCGATATCTGGACGGCGATTCCTATCATTAATATGCCAAAGATTACTCTCTTCACACTTACTCTCCTACGTCTTCTCTATTATCGGTCTAAAGGGAAGATTTATTTACTCCCTCTTTTTTTGCGTAAACGAAAAATATCCTTAATCATATCCATTTTAAAGAGGATATACATGCCCAAGATTGCCAGCGCAGGAAGCCCACCTTGCAAGAATAAATAACTCAATTTTTGCAGAAAAGGCAAGGGTGCACGCCACCAATCTGGAGCTAGCAAGCGTTCCGTTAGCAGATAAATACCATAACCCACGCCCAAAGAGATGGCAACTTTGAACATCAAGCCAAGGCTGTCCTTGTAGACCGACAAACCCTGCTCCTTAACAATGATGATAAAGAGGAGCAAAAAGCCAAAGAAAAAGGCAATGCTGTTAGCGTAGGCTAAGCCTGAGACACCAAGGGGCGTGCGAATCAACCACAAGCTCAAGATGATATCCAATCCACTAGCGAAAATTGCGCTCATTAAGGGCAAGAAGAAGCGCCCTTTCGCGTAAAAGTAACGTTGCGCAAAGTTATAGGCTGCAATGAAAAAGATTCCCACTAAGTAGCCAATCAAGACCTGCGCTGTCAGCATGACGGCCTCTTGACCAAACATCCCACGCATCAACGCCACACTGATAATCTCATGCGCCAAAACGCCCATCAAGAGCGCCGAAGGGGCTAAAAAGATCAATAATAAATACAATCCACGCTTCATCGTCTCGGCGAGTTCCTGATGATTTTGCGCATGCGCAGCCTTGGCTAATTGTGGATAAAATACCGTATTCACCGTCGCGCTAAAGATACCCAATGGCAAGTTGAAAAAGACAATCGAGTTGGTCAACGCGCTCATCGATCCATCCGCCAAACCGCTCGCCAATCGGCTAGCCACCAGTTGATTAATCACAAAGATGCTACTACTCAAAAGCGCCGGTAAATAACGCTTCATGATGGTGTTAAATTCTTCGCTCCGCAAAAAGAGACTCGGGCTCAAGCGATAATCGAGGCGACGAAAAAGGGGATAGAGGATCATCACTTGTCCCAAACCTCCCACCAAAATGCCCAACGCCATACTGTAAACCCCAAGCGATCCGCTGAAACCCACCACCGCCATAATCACCGCAAAGCTAAAAAAGAGGGGTGAAAGCGCCCCCATCAAGAAGCGCCCATGCGTATTGAGCACTGCCGTAATGATTGCCGCCACGCTGACAAAAAGCAGATACGGGATAAACCATGCATAAAGTTTGCTGGCTAACTCCATCTGCGAGGCCTCTGGGAAGTTGAAGAGAAACGAAGCCATCTGTGGCGCGCTAAGGATACTTATCAAAATAAATGGCAATAAAACGACATATTGTAAAGTCAAGACTTCTTGCGTAATTTTTCTCGCCGCGCGATGATCCTCGCGCACCACATGCTTGCTCAACGCAGGGATAAAAGCCGTCGTCAATGCCCCTTCAGCCATCAATTTACGTAAGTTATTGGGGATAAGAAAGACACCGTTCAAGACATCGGCCACCCCACCCGCACCAAAGTAGTGCGCGATGACCGCCGACTTAACATAACCCAAAATCCGCGAAATCAACGTACTAAGCATCACCACCAGCGCCGAAATACTCCGTAGACGCGTTTGATTAGCCGATTTTTCTCTCATCATCTGCCTATTTTAGCCGATATACCCCACTTTGACAAGTAACTTATCGATAAATTTATCTACCCTCTCCCGATGATTAAGCCAACAAGGAGAAGGTATTTCTGCCCACATTACATAAACTTAAGCATCAATACGTGTGCCTTTGATGCCTGAAATCGCTTGCCCTAACGCCTCTAGTGAGGTAATTAGCGTGCTACGCCCTTCGCCACTCTGCGCAAAATGAACACCCGCCAAGACCTTAGGTAGCATCGATCCCTCGCCAAATTCGCCAGCCGATGCATATTTTTTGGCATCTGCCACCGAAAGCTTGGCTAAATTCTCTTGATTCTCTTGACCAAAACGAATCGCCACCTGCTCTACCGCCGTAAGGATAATCAATTGATCGGCACCAATCTCTTGCGCCAAGAGTGCCGAGGCCAAATCTTTGTCGATAACCGCAGGCACACCATGCAAGAGACCGTCACGCTCCACCACGGGAACACCGCCACCGCCACAGGCAATCACAAGCTGTCCACTGGCGATAAGCGCCTCAATGCTCTTGAGTTCGACCACCGTCTTGGGTTGAGGCGAGGCCACCACTCGCCGAAATCCGCGTCCAGCATCCTCTTTCATCGTATAGCCTCGCTCTTGGGTGAGCCTTTCTGCCTCGGCTGCATCATAAAATGCACCAATCGGTTTGGTCGGATGGCTAAAGGCAGGATCATCGGCATCGACAATTACTTGTGTGACTACTGTTGCAACGGGGAGAGAAAGCTTACGACGCAATAGCTCACCACGCAACGCCTGCTGAATATGATAGCCAATCATCCCCTGCGACATCGCCCCACAGAGATCAAAAGGCATCGCCGGAGTATGCGCTTGCGCAAGTTCATTCTGCATCAAAATGCGACCCACTTGCGGTCCATTACCATGGGTAATCACCACCGTATGCCCCGCCTCCACCACATCAACAATCCCTTTAACCGCTTGCTTTATCGCCTCTAGTTGACGCTCAGCCGTCGCCTCTGCCTTGCCATCCTCTAAAGCATTACCACCTAAAGCAATCACGTATCTCATCAAAAACCTCCTTTTTATCTAACAAAAACTACCCAACGCCCAAAAGAACGCCCAATGTTAAGAGCACCATGGTTGCTACAAAGAGCGTTGCGATATACTTCCAGACAAATTTAATAAAGCGATCATACGGAATTTTAGAGACCATCAGCGCGCCCATCAAGATACCACTGGTCGGTGAGACCATATTCACCAAGCCAGAGGCTGATTGATATGCCGTAATCACTAAGCTCTTCGAGACCCCCGCAATATCGGCTAAGGGTGCCATAATTGGCATAGAGAGACCCGCCAGCCCTGAAGTTGAAGGGATAAAGATCGAGAGAATAATATGCAAGAAGTATACGACATTAATATATACCACTTGTGGCAAGCCTTGCACCGCTTGCTCGGAGAAGGCCAAAATGGAGTCGATGATCATGCCCTCTTCCATCACCACCTTGAGACCTCTGGAGAGCACCAAGACTAGCACCACCCCCAAGACATCCTTAGCCCCAGCGACAAAACTTCCCGCAATATCGCGCTCGTTAAAGCCAGCCAAAAATCCTACCAAGATGCTCGACGATAAAAAGAGCGCCGCCAACTCAGGAAAGTACCAACCCAACTCTAAAGACGCTAAATTCTCATTCCAATCCGAAAAGGGCAAGAGGGAGAAGACCATCACTCCAAACGTCGCGATGAAGGTAATTAAAACCAACGTTTGACGTAAGGTCAACTTCTCGGCATGCTCTTGATGATTGGCTAAAATTTCGGCATTAATCTCGGGATTCAAATCGTGTGTAACCGAGAGCATCGGACTCTTTTGCGTGCGCTTAGCGTAACGAATCACATAAAACATCGTAAAAAAGGCAAAAAGCGCCCACTGCACCAGACGAAAAGGCATCCCATCGCCAATGCTCACACCTGCCAAATCACTAGCCACACCCGTGGCAAAGGGATTGAGCACAGACGTAAGCACACCCGTACCCGCACCCAACAATATCACCGCAGCGGCAGCCATCACATCAAAACCAGCTGCCACCATCATCGGTAAGAGAATGGGATAAAACGCAATCGTCTCCTCGCCCATACCATAACTCATTCCTCCAAGAGAGAAGATGCTAATCAACATCGCCATTAAGAGATAGAGTCGACTCCTCATCCGTGTCATCAAGCTTGCGATACCTACATCAATTGCCCGCGTCTTAGCAATAACGCCTAAGAATCCGCCAATAAAGAGCACAAAGGTTGCAACTTCTACACTATCGGCAAACCCCTTAATCGGTGCCATAGGGAGGTGTTTAATTTGTCCACGGCTCTCCATGCGCGTAAAGGTGCCAGCAATTGGACTCAACTTTAACGCTTTACGCTCATCGGCACTCATCAGGCTAGCTTCTTCAGCGGGAATGATCTGCCCCATAGGATCTTGATAATCGTACGAGCCAGCGGGAATGATATAGGTTAATCCTGCCACAAAGATCAACGCTATCACTAAAATGGTGTAAGTGCTAGGAAAACTCCACGACTTACCTTTACTTTCTTCAGACATCTTCTGCTCCTCTTGCAAGGTCTTATTTTATCAGCTACCCAAGGTAGCCACCATTACCGCTTTTATGGTGTGCAGACGATTCTCCGCCTCATCAAACACCTTCGACTGCGCACTCTCAAAGACCTCGTTCGTAACCTCAAGCTCACTCATGCCAAATTGTTGCGCGATCTCGCGCCCCACTTGCGTCTCTTCATCATGAAAAGCCGGCAAGCAGTGCAAAAAGATCGCATCCGCCTTAGCATAGCTCATAAGCTTTTTGTTTACTTGATAAGGTTTTAATAAATCGATGCGTTCCTTCCAGACCGCTTGAGGCTCACCCATCGAGACCCAAACATCCGTATAAACGACATCAGCACCAGCCACACCGCTGGCGACATCCGCAGAGAATTCGATCTTCGCTCCGCTCTCTTTAGCAACCTCTCGACACTTCGCAACCAAAGTCTCCTCTGGCCACAGATGCTCTGGGGCAACAACTGTGTAATGCACGCCCATCTTCGCACAACCAATCATCAACGCGTTGGCCATGTTATTGCGTCCATCTCCACAAAATACTAGCTTTAATCCGCTTAACGCCCCAAAATGCTCCTCCATCGTCAAAAAGTCTGCCAAAATCTGGGTGGGATGATCCTCGTTGGTCAGACCATTCCAGACCGGCACGCCTGCATATTCTGCTAGCGTCTCCACGATCTCCTGCCCAAAGCCACGATACTCAATCCCGTCGTACATCCGACCCAACACCCGAGCCGTATCCTTAATCGACTCCTTCTTCCCTATCTGCGAGCCACTAGGCCCCAAATAAGTTACCCGCGCCCCTTGATCGTAGGCTGCCACCTCAAAGGCACAGCGCGTTCGGGTAGAATCCTTCTCAAAGATTAGCGCAATATTCTTGCCCTTCAACCGCTGTTGCTCGGTGCCCGTATACTTCGCGCGTTTAAGATCGCGAGAGAGATCGAGCAAGTACTCTATTTCTTTAGCAGAAAAATCCAATAATGTCAAGAAGTGCCGATTGCGTAAATTGAATGCCATAATACCTATCTCCTTTATCTATAAAAAATTAAATAGATAGAAAAATTTTATAAATTTTCTCTTACTAAGGGCATACTCATGCACCTAGGGCCACCGCGACCACGGGATAATTCGGAGGAGAGGATCGCGTGAATTTTGATGCCGCTATCCTCCAGTAGCCGATTGGTTACATGATTTCGTTCGTAAACACAAACCTCCCCTGGAGAAATCGCCAAGGTATTTGCCCCGTCGTTCCACTGCTCGCGTGATCCAGCAATTGCATCGCCATCGCCACAACGTAAGAGCAGCACCCGCCGATCCAAAATCCCCGAAAGCAGATGCTCCAAATCCTTATGCTCCTCGGTAATATGCACACTATCCGTAGTCGATCCCGCCTCGATGACAAAGAGCGTGAGCGTCTCCTCAATCTCGCTGTGTATCGTAAATTTATCGTGATCGATCTGTGTAAAGACCGTGTCCAAATGCATAAACGCGCGCTTTTTGGGAATCACAAAAGCAACAACCTTCTTGACTTTGCTCGTCTCATCGTTAAAGAGACGCATCGCCAACTGCTCCACCGAGTAGGCATCCGTACGTTCAGAGATACCCACAAAGAGGATCTCCTCATTAATCACCAAGAGATCGCCACCCTCCAAGTGATTCATATTATCACGCTCAAACCAGAAAGGGGTTTTCCCCGCGTAATTAGGGTGATGCCGAAAGAGAAAATCGCTTAGCAACGTCTCGCGCCGACGGATCAAGTGCTTCATGCTACTAATCGCCACGCCGTGCCCAATACTGATAAACGGATCGCGCGTGAAGAGGATATTGGGCAAAGGTTTAACGAGAAAAAGCTCTTCCCCACTGGTCAAACTCGATAAGCTCTTCTGCCGACCAATTGGCGCCTCATGACTACGCACCCCCGCAATCAGCGTACGTACCAAGGTCGCCATATCTTTGCTCTCATAAAGCCACTGTAACAGCTCCTGACGCATCTGGGGATGAAAGACCCCCGACTCCAAGAGATACTGCTCTACCATCGCTTTGGCGGCATCAGGTTGGTGCTCCATGCTCTGCGCCACTAAATCCTCTAAATAGTGCACCTTGACTCCCGCCTTACGTAAGACCTCACTAAATTGATCATGCTCGCGCTGGGCTGCCTCAAGATACATAATATCGTCAAAAAGAAACTCCCCAAAGTGTTCGGGCGTAAAATTCTCCACCTCCCACCCCGGACGGTGCAACATCACCTCTTTAAGGCGACCAATCTCTGAAAAGACTCTAATCTCTGCCATCTTATCCTCCTCTTTTACACACAAAAAAGCAATCCATACAACGTAAATCGCTGTATTATTGTCACTAAGATATTCTAAGATACTTTAAAAAAATCCATGCCTCAATGATGCCACACTATCTTGCTTTACTCTTAAATTTTACGCCCCTTTTGACGTTTTGTCTAGTCTATTTTTAACTTCTTTGCACCATATCTCTAAGCGCCACACGAAGTTTTTTGACATCATTTTTACTAAGTGTTCGCGCCGTAAATGAGCCTAAGCGCCCATCCTGTACCACAAAAGAGAGCGCACTCACGTTCGCCAACGCCTGCATCTCACTAGCACTTAGCCAAGCCACCGAGTAAATACGCCAAGTGGTGCCATTGAGGTGCGAAACGTCGATAGGCTCTAGCGCAAAAGAGAAACTGCGCATCGCTCCGCCCTCCAGTTCGGTATGGAGAAGTAAGCTATCACGACGCGCATAGAGTGCGCTACGCGTGTTATTCATGTAGGCGTTAAGCGCCTCTTCGTAAGCACTTCGACGCTGATAATAAACCGCCATCTCTTGATCGTATCGTACTAAAGCCCGCTCATAATTGCGCAAGTTCTCCTCATAATTGGCCACATCTCGACGATAGCTAATCATCTCCTGCTCATATCGTTTGAGCGCGTTTTCATAGGCATCTCGTGCCACATTTTTCGCCTGCTCCTCGTCATAAATCTTCTTCTGCTCCAGATACCTCGCATAGTCGCGCTCGTAGCGTTGCATCTCCGAACGATAGGTGCTCATCTGGCGCTCATACACACTCATGTTATCACGATAGCTACGCATCTCTTGCTCGTAACGCCTTAGTGCATCTTCATATTCACGTAGAGCTTGCTCATAACGACGCTTCTCTTCTTGATACTTACGTTGTGCCTCGTCATAAGCGCGCTTCTCTTGCTCGTACCGACGCAAGCGCTCTTGATACTCCTTTAACGATTGTTGATAGGCTTCATGCTCACCTTGCAGGCGCTGGTACGCCTGTTGTTGACGCTCATACTCACGCATTAACCGCTGATACTCTTGCATGTTGCGCTCATATTCGCGCATCTGGCGTTGATACTCTTTCATCGCCTCTTCGTACTCTTTCAGTTTACGCTCGTACTCGCGTTGCTCGGCGGAGTTAGGCGTGTTAGGGCGATTGGGCGTATTGCCATTAGATTGCCCTGGATGATTCGGTGTCCCCGGACGATTGGAAGTAGAAGGCGGCGTTCCCGAGTTACCCGAGTTATTGGGCGCTTGAGGCTTCTTAGGTTCGATAGGTGCTTTTGGTTGCTCTGGCTTTACAGGAGCAGAAGGTAGGGGACGCGCAGGCGCTTGAGGGGGATTACCCGGATGCTGTGGTTCAGCAGAGGGCTCTTTGGGTTGTGTAGGGGATGTGGGTTTTTGCGGTTCGCGTGGGCGCGGAGGTTCCACCGGTTTTTGCGGTTCATTGGGTAAGGAAATATTACGTCGATAGGTAGAATAGCGCTCCCCACGCGCATACTCATGCGCCACCAGAGCATCAGGCACAGGGCGCGTAGGCTCGGTGGGATAAACAGGCTTGACCGGACGCGTTGGTGCAATCGGTGCCGATTGCGTAAAGGCAGGCACATTACTGATATTATCATAGTAATAGAGTTGATATGAACCATCATTACGATTCTTCACAAAGATCAAAACGGCGCCATCTTTGCTCGTCTCAAGTTCATAGCGACTGCGCCCCTGCGAATCTACGCCCAACCTCACTTTCGGCGAACTACCACAGCCCGATAATATCAGGCTTAATAATCCAAATGTCCAAAATATTGACCTTCTCGATATCTTACTGTATGATAATTTATTCTTAATTGATTGTTTCATGATTTTCATCTCCACATATATCCTATTGTAAGTATCCTAAATATACACAACTTTGGCTAGAATTTAAACTTAATATAACCTTTAAGATAGTGTGCATTTGCCCAACTTTTTCCACCATAGTGAATATCTAAGTACTTACCCGTAAAGAAATCACTCATAGCGCCACCCTCGATGCCCACAAAGATCGGGCTATTATCGGAGAAGCCCACCTCTAAGCCAGCAAACCAACCCCCATTCAACACCACCCGCGCCCGATTTACTAAGCTTTCGGCAAAAAGTTCCTCTTGCAACGCCCCGCTCAATCGCACGCCAATGCCCACGCTCAAGCCACCATAAGCCAAAAAATTGAGCGAATCAAAGGCCAAGCCCAGCTGAAATTGCGCCTTGCCTAAGACATGCATCATCTGCACCCGCTCATTGATGGTGCGCGTACGATAGGACATGCTATGATACGCCAGCTCACCACTAACGCCAAAGAGGCGGTGCACCTGTTGATAATAACCTAGCGAGGCGTGCATATTTTTGAGATCATGGATCTTCGGCATAAAGGTGTAACCCAAGCCAATCACCGCCCCAGAGCGATCAATTTGACGAAAAACCGAGCGCTTCTCGATAAAATTAAAGGAGTCCACATTGGCGACCCGCCAACGTCCTGCCGAGTAGATCCAGCCAATCGTATAGGGCTTCTGGTTGAGGTTATAGGTAATATTCGTGTTGACTTGAAAGGCATTACGTGGAGCATTCCCAACGCGTAGTTGCTCAAAAATCGGCTGATCAAATTCGTTAAATCGCTCCATAATAAAGATGCCTAACACGGTATTAATCAATAATGTAGGATCCTCATCGCGCAGTGCCATAATGTAGGTGTTACGCGTAGCAATATTCACCCGTGTCATCAACTCCAAAAAGAGCGGAATGCCCAAACTACTGGTAAGATTGGTGCTAAAAAAGGTCGAAAAAGCATCGTACTCTTCACCCATCACCGCGTTGACAAGCTCTTGCGAGGCGCGCTCTAATGCACCTTGCGTTGCGCGTGGACGCAAGCGTTCCGCCTGTACAATCGCCCGTTGGATCTCCGTCACAGGAATGATAGCGTTCTCTTTCCCCACCAACCCGACAATTTCGCCATCGTTATTAAGTATCGGCGATCCGTAGCTATACTGCTTCGTTTGAAAAAGTCCATCTGAAATACGCCACGTACCGCGCTCATCTTGCCGTAATATCACAGAAGAAGGAGCGTTCCTTCCCTGCTCATAGGCGTAGAGCAATTCTGAAGGATTTAACGGACGTTCGCTTAGACGTAGCTGCTGGGTCACAGGGCGCGCCTCATCGCTTAAGAGATAAACTGCCAGATCGGCTTGGCGATCGCGATAGATGACATACGCCTCACCTAAGGTACGTGTCTGATTTCCAGATAAATGCTCTACTTGCGCAAAGTCGCTAAAGAGCGCGATATTGGCGCCCGTAATCAAAAAGTTTCGCCCAATCACATCTAAATAGACCACCCCCCATGCAGGTAAATGGCTATCAGCTACCCGCTGGCGTTGACGAATCAAGCCATTTTTGATCCAATCACTCACACTAGGATCGGCAATAAGATCGTCGTAGAAGGCGAGAAAATTTCGCGCTCCCTCCTGCGAATCTCCAGAGAGCGTCGCTTGTAGCCGCACTAATGCTGGTTGCTCTAGCGCAAAGCCATGAAGCGAACCTGCCACCAAAAGCAGAATCCACAGCCAGCCTACGACAATCTTTTTCCCTTGCATGCCTACCTGCTCAACTCTTTTTACGAGAAAGAAGATTGACTAAATCTTTATGTTTAATCGAGAAGGTAAAGAGCACACCCTCTTCGATTTCGCTAAAACTAAGATCTTGCATTACTTTATTATTGGCAAAAGCAGAGCTAATAAAGCGCGATTGCGCCATCAACATGCGTCGCTCTTGGGCATTATCGCTAAAGAGGATCAGCGCTTCTATCTGGTACTTGCTGCCCTTGGGTTCGATGCTCATCAAGAGCCCATGGATAGAGACCGGCAAGGGAGTTGAATCCATATACTGCTGGAGAAATTTAGAGAAGTCGGGCAAGTAAATTACCGCGTTTTTGGTAGATAAAAATGACGATCGTACATAAGGTGAAAAGTTGGGTTCGCTACGCGTTTGCATACTCTTTAGCTCACGCTCCAAATGATTGGAGAGATACATTATGCCACTCTTGGGGATATGGATATCAAAAAACGTCTCCCCCTGCTTAGGAATATTGGTTACAGGCTCGTTCATGCGAAAGGTATAGGTATCCACTTGCGTAAGCTCTGGACTCTTCATTAGCTCCTTAAGCACCATCGACTGCGGGTAAGTCCCCATGGCACGCATCATGAGCGTCGCCTCATCCTTATAGAACGCAACATGACGCGTAAACTGCATGCCCTTACTAAGGGCTTTCTTTTGATCCTTATCCCAATCTTTAGCTAGCGCCTTACCCAGCTTGCGAAAAGCAGGCACGTTAATATGCAAATAGAGATCTGCTTGCTCTGGAAAGAAGTTAAGCTCTTTCTGCTCCGCCTTGGGGGCATTGGCACAGCTTGCCAAAAAGAAAATCCCCATTAATAATAACCCTAGCCCATAATATCGTCGACTCATTATTGCTCCTTATGCCTCGCGTCTATGCGATTTTTTCTTTCTATTTTATAGTAGATAGACAACAGATTCTAAACCCTGACTATGCACCACCACTTCTACCTCACCTTTAATCGGCGACTGCTTCATCTTACCAAGGAGCGTCTCCTCCACCTGAAAGTAGCCCGTAGGATTACGCATCTGGATGATGACAGCAACCTTGCGTTTAGTACCCGTGGTAAGACGCACGCGATCGATGGCATGCACCGAATGTTGATGTACCGTACCGACCTGCGCGGTGCCGTCAAAGTCGTGCTGGGTGCTGGCGATAACCAACTCGGCACGCCCTCGCTCTAGATCACATCCATCGGCCACCAACATAACCCCCGCCTCCAAGCTATGGATAGTAACCGTACCCATGTGTCCAAGGATTGCCTCTAGTGTAAGGGAGCGTACCACATACTTCATGGGATCCTCGCCATAGACAGCATCCAATAAGCGATTCATGATCGGCATCGTCAAAACCAACGCCGTCTGTTCGTGCATTTGACGCGTAAGCGTCATCCCTGTATCGTGCAAAAATCCCGCTAAAAGCAACGCGCAATCCTCATCTGCTTGCGTGCCCACGCCCTCCTTGGTAAGCGAGAGTTTAAAGCCTTGTTGCCTTAACAATTGCGCAATCTGTAACGCATTACGCGCAACAATACGCATGTGAACAGGTCCATGATCATTATAATTAAGACGGGCAATGGAGACGTGATTGGCGTACTCCTGAATGGTACGGACCTCCACATCATTAATGAGTAACTCAAGTAATTGTGAGGGTTTATCCTGAACCAACGCGCGTAATTGGGCGTTTAGCTCTTCTTCTTTTTCGGTGATGCGATATTGCATAAATATGGCTCCTTTCTTTATAAATAAAAATCGAGAATCAAGCGCTCGTGACTAAACCAATTGAACCAACCGTAACGTTCTTGCTCATAGCGTATCGTGCGTAATTGTTGGGGCTTGAGTCCCGCCTTAATGAAAGGTTTAGCATTGATGACAAGCTGTAAACGTAACTGCGGATCATGTTGCCCCAGACGCTTGCGCTGGTTTGCCGAAATCGGCGTGCGTGCCTGCCAAAAGGTTCTCCCTAACAAAAAGTCGTCTTGAAGTGGGGCATGACTATGTCCATCGTGATCATGGTCATGGTGGTGATGACCATCGTGCGTGTGGTCATGATTATGCTCCTCATGATCGTGGTCATCGTGATGCTCCTGCAAGGTTACTAAAGGAAGGTATGCGTAGGCTTGCCCTAGTCCGATGGCCATTTGACGTGATATCGGATCATACTGCATTTTATCGCCATTAAAGATCATAAAGTCGGCAAAGACAGCATCTTTATAACGAAATTCTTGGGTAATACTCTGGAGATCGCTCTTGGTGATAATAACCTGCTGATGTTGGGCATCAAAAAAGAGCCCAGCACCAGATCGTTTATCCAGACGCAAGCCAGCATCCACAAGCTCCTTTGCGTCGATAAGAATCGCAGCGCCTTCTGCCCAGATCAACAACGAAGCGGGAGTTGTCGCCGTAAGGATCGACGCGCTCTGCAAGCCCGTATGATAAGGCCAACTTATCGCAAAGAGGGATTGAATCAGCGCCTCGCGCTCAGCATCATGCTCGTGCCCCGCCGTCGATGCGCGAAGAATCGTAGCAAAGAGAGTTAGTCCTAGCATCCAGCTCATTCGTCTCATCATGCTCTCTATCATACCACTCATTACGCAATTTGTCCATAGAGATCGCGTTAAAATCGATGCGATGACTTGACCTAATGACCTACTATCGGCTATATTGTTAGCATCATGGCGCAGAAACAGAATCCATTTTATCTCACCACTCTTCTTCTTTTTGGTTCGCTTACCCTCGGTATCGCTGTTATGTTAGGCATACTCATGGGGCTCAATTACACAAGGTCGCTTGCCGTGGAGGCCAGAGGTAACGTAGGACAGATTTATCTCTCCACCCCTTCGGTTGTCTATGCCCATGACGGTCAAGTGGTTACCGAATTTTTTGGTAATGAGCGCCGCGAGCTAATCACCTATCAAGATCTGCCCATCACCACGATTCATGCCTCGCTGATCCGTGAGGATAAAGACTTTTTCGATCATCGTGGATATAGCATTACCGGTACGGTGCGTGCGGCTATCAACACGGTAATGGCCAAGCTCTTTGGCTTTGGACGCATGACCGGTGGATCGACCCTAACCCAACAGCTCTCTGGACACATCTATGCCGATCGCGGTGATATCTCCATCAGCCGTAAGGTAAAAGAGCTCTGGTGGGCCATGCAAATTGAGCGTCACCTTACCAAGCAAGAAATTTTAGAAACATACATGAATAAGATGCCCTTTGGGCACACGAACTATGGGATTCAAGCTGCCAGTCGATACTTTTTTGGACACGGCATTCAAGAGGCCGATGCCGCTCAAAGTGTTGCCCTCGTGATCCAACTTTCTGCTCCATCAGGACGCTTCTCCCCGCTCAAGTACCCAGATGCGCTCATCCCTCGCCAAGAAGATGTGCTCTCGCGCATGGTAGAGCGCAACTTCTTAACGCAAGAAGAAGCCGAGCGTCAAATGCAAGATTTCTGGCAAAACCACGACTGGTCGCGCGATGGATCGAGCACCGCCTTCTTTGAGCGCATCGACCTTGCGCCCTACTTCTCTGAGCATATCCGTAGTGAGTCCATGAACTATCTTACTGGTCGACGCAATATCTATACCGACGGCTATAAAATCTACACCACCGTCCACCTAGACCACCAACAAGCCGCCGAAGAAGAGCTCAATGCTGGTCTAGAACGCGCAACCAATATCCTCAATACCCACCGTGCCTCCTATTATAATGCATCCGCACCCAATGTTCCAAGCATTGAGGGGCTTGCCCTCTTCTTTAATATGCCTCGTCTACGGGTAGAAGGCGGACGTGCTTATCGCGAGTCGATGGATTACATCACCCAAAACATGATCGGCGATCTAGATATCGCCACCAGCATCTTTGGTATACGGCGTGCCAACAACGTCGCCATCAACACCTATAATAAAGAGCGATCGCGCCGTAATGCAGGGCGCATCGAAACCGCTCTCATCACCGTAGAACAAGAGAGTGGTTATATCACTGCACTTATTGGCGGGAGTGGCTTTAGCCGATCCAACCAGCTCAACCGCGCAACACAGGCCAAGGTCATGCCTGGCTCTTCCTTCAAACCACTCTACTACGCTGAAGCCATTGCTAGCGGAAACCTCACTGCCGCCACCAGACTAGACAACTATCCCAAAACGTGGATTAACGAGGATGGCACTTACTATCGTCCGGAGAATTACAATCTCGACTATAACGACGGAACGCGCCTACGTATGGCATTAGCACAGTCGCTCAATATTCCTGCCATTACCGTGCTAGAACGTGTTGGTATTGATGCTGCCATCGCACGCGCCGCACGTCTCTTAGGCATCCAAGATCCGATGGAGATTGGGCGTACCTTCCCGCGTGTTTGGTCGCTTGGTTTGGGTATTATCAGCACTTCACCTATGCAAATGGTGCGTGCCTTTGCCGTCTTTCCCAATCAAGGCGAAGAAGTCATCCCTATCTCCATTAAGCGCATTCTCGATCGCAACGATCAGGTGGTTGTTGATGTGGAGGCAGAGGTACGCGCCACCCAAAATCGCTCCAATGATCGCCAAATTCTCAGCCCACAAGCTGCCTTCATTATGACAGATATCATGCGTACGTCCGTCACCAACGGTACGCTCTACTGGGCACACCGTAATAATGCTACCGCACTCAATCAACCTATCGCAGGAAAGACGGGTACTACCCAAAATTGGAGCGATGCGTGGGCAATTGCCTTTACCCCTTACTACACCACTGCCGTTTGGTATGGTTTTGACAAGGGTGGATACACCTTGAGTATCCGAAACGAGGCAAGTTCTTCGGCTGCGCCTGTCTTGATGCGCTATATGTTGCGTATTCATGAGGGGTTACCGAGGCGCGACTTTATTCGCCCTGGTGGGATTAGTGAAATTGCCATCACCGCCGACGGTCATCGTTGGACTCCCCAAGCCGAACTCTATGGGTTTTCGTCAATTCGTGAATACTTTATCACCGGCACTGGACCTGAGGAGAGCTTTGATGACATTGCTGATGATCTTGGTACCAAAAATGAGACCATTTCAGATTCTATCTTAGAGGCGATTCGTGGTGGAGAGGAGCAAACTACAGAAGAGGAAGATTGGCTGGGCTTAGGCGTATCCAATGACTTTGAACTAGGAAATTCTGATGAAGAAAATTTTCTGGATGGCGTCTCTTAGCCTCTTGGCTTGTGTGAAGCCGACACCAACAGAGCCACCCATCGAGGCTAGCGACTTTCAATTAGTATCCTATTATCAGAACTCCATCAGTCGCACTTGGCAAGCCCAACACGTGAGCCTGTTGAAAGATACCATGACTCTTACCAAAACCACAATGAAAGAAGCTGAGCGTACGATCGTCGCACAGGAGCTTAGTGTTCCCCTCCATCGAGGCACATGGCTGGGGAAGAAGATCGAAGTTGAACAAAAAGATCTCACCCTCACAGGAAACATCTTTAGTTACCATGAACCAAGCGGGATCATGACCCTTGAAGAGGAGGTCTACATTCGCCAACCGCGTACCCTGATTTATGCGCAAAAACTACTTTATGATAGTCGTACCCACGTCATGGATATCGACGACGTAGCAGGTACGCTCTCATGAAGCGTATGAGCCTTATCCTTATCTTATTGATCTTTCCCATTGTTGCGCAAGAGGAGATCTCCTTTTATGCAAAGAAGATGCAAGTCTCTCAAGATGGTGCGCTTATCGAACTTACTGGCGAAGCTCTCCTTCAACTGGATGCCTTTACCCTCTATGCGCAGAGCATTTCGATACAAGGCACAACGCAACGCACCCTGCAAGCGCAAACCGATGTGAAGGTAAAACGAACTCAAAACGAAGCGCAAGAACTTACCAGTAATCACCTGCACTACGCACAAATTAAAAGCGAGCTACGCGCTTGGGGTAATGTGCAATTTAAAGACGATAACGAGGAAATTCTCATTACTGCCTCTTCCGTAACCTTTGTAGAAACCGAACGCATTTGGCGCTTTGAAGGGAACGTGCAAATGAATGGAAAAGATTTTTCCACCCAATCGCATATTCTGCTCTTTCACGAGGAGGCGCAAATGTTGGAGTTGCATAGTCAGGTTACCTTAATCTATGATGGGCAACAATTTGAGGCGGAATTTATCCTCTTCCACCTAGAGACAAAAGAGATCACCATGGAGCACTTACATCGTGGAACCATCAGCCTCTAACGCGGTGCTAAGCCTGCAAAGCTTAGTCAAATATTACAAGAGCTACCTTGCCACCGATAACGTCTCCTTCGATCTTTATCCCGGAGAAATTGTCGGCTTACTCGGCACCAATGGCGCGGGAAAAAGCTCTATTTTCAAGATGATAGCAGGCTTCTTACGCTGGGATGCTGGAAATATTTTGCTCAACGGCACGGCACTGCCTTCGCACTCTCCAGAGACCCGCGCCCGGCGTGGTCTTGCCTATATGCCTCAAGAGCCGTCGATCTTTCGCAAAATGAGTGTGCAAGATAATCTCTTAGCTGGCATAGAGATGCTCTACCCCAAAGCCAGCGATGCACACGTCAAACTTGAACAACTCAGCACCGAATTCAACCTGACAAAACTCCTTTCTCAACCGGCAAGCACGCTTTCAGGGGGAGAGAGGCGTCGGCTAGAACTTGCTCGCGCACTGGCCATCCAACCCAACGTCCTCCTCCTGGACGAACCCTTCGCCGGTGTCGACCTGCGCTACACCCAAGAGCTCGGATCGCTCATCACCCCGCTCAAAAAGAAAGATATCGCCATCCTCATCACCGACCACAACGCCAAAGAGATCCTCTCCCTTGCCGATCGCATCCTCCTTTTACATCAAGGTCGCCTCATCGCCCAAGCAAAAAGCGACGAAATCCTCGACCATCCCCAAGCGCACCTTTATTTTAGTAACATTTATCATTAATGACTAGACAAATATTGCTAAATTAGCTATACTGATTTATAAAGATATTCCCACTCGCGCGGAATGCATTGATTAAGGAGAGTTGTTATGAGTTCTACACAACACAAAGCACCAGGAATTGGCCCCAATGGAGCACCGTATCGGGTTCTTGTTGTAGATGACTCTGTTTTTGTTCAAAAACAACTAAAACAGATCTTGACATCAGAGCTTTTTGATGTTGTTGACATCGCCAACGATGGCTTAGAGGGCGTCAATAAATACAAGCTCATTACACCACCAGTCGATCTGGTAACGATGGATATTACGATGCCCAATATGGATGGCATCACCGCTCTAAAGACGATATTAGAATATGATCCTAATGCAAAAATTGTGATGATTAGTGCTATCGGGCGTGAAGATTTGGTCAAACAAGCTCTCATTGCTGGCGCAAAGAACTACATGGTCAAACCCCTAGATCGTAAAAAAGTGATTGAACGCATCTCAGGCGTTCTCTAACCCATAGCAGGGAACCTCCTATCCGAGGTTCCCATGCTTTGCTTATTGTTGAAAAAAGTTATTCCATAAAAACGTCAACATCTCTTGCTCTTTTTCAGATAGATCCCTCTTGGCAAACGCTTCAACATCAACACCTAAGTACGCTAACCTATCCACCAACTTTTGCTCCGGATGAAACTCATCGGTCATCTTCTTTTCTAGGATGGTTTTGTAGTTTTTTATTAGCTCAGCATCATCTTTATAAGATTTTTCCATCAAGCCAACCCAAATACCAGAACTCATCACCAATGGGCTGGCAAGGTTCTCTTTATAGAGTTCTACCAAGCGTCTAAAGGTCGCCAAATCAAGTGGCTCTTGTGCTTTTGGCGGTGTATCTTGTTCGCTTGGTGGATTAAGGCAAAATTTGATCGCTTCATTCTCGGGTCGGATAAAAAGACCAAGTATCACCTCCAGCTTATCGGGCATGCCAGCTAAGTGCCACAATGTGTTGATCAGCTTCTCTTCAATACGATAACTCCAATCATATCCCACGTTGCAGATCTTCTCTTTATTTTGCACATAAGATGATAGGATGTAGCGATAGAATGTCTCTTCGGCTTGATTTTCATAGCAATCTTTGAGAGTAAAGCTCCATGTACGGGGGCTATCCTCCGCCTCCAAGGTGATTGCATACTTCTGCTGGGGTAATTTTGCCGAGAGTGCTCTTCCCTGACTCTTTTCACGGATTTTTGGCACGGCAAGCTCGGCAAGTTGACGAAATTCCTCATAGTAGCTCTCCAGATAGACACTCTTAATAATCTCTCCCTCTGCAAGAGCCTCTTGCCAGATCGTCTCTACCAAGGTTGATGCCGGACTCTCTTCGGTAATGATGCGTTCTAATAGACGGGAAAAGAGCAATTTCCTCACCTTGCTAGACAAGTGATACTGCTCTTTATCGCCATCAATTTCGGGAGCTTGGTATCCTTGTTCAAGGTGATAATCCATAGCGCTCTCTAACGGTTGCCAAATAAAATCGACCAAATCTGTTAGGCGCATTTTCTCTGGATAGTGGAGCGGTTGCGAGGCGAATATCGGCATCTGTGGCTCAATGATATCCTCTTTTTTCTCTGCGTAATACGCTTGCGCAAGATCACTTGCCTGCTGGCTAAATGTCTGTTGCTTTGGGTCAGCTGTATGAAAAAGAGAGGCGTGGAAGGGGTAGAGAGGCATGCTTTGTAGCAACGGATACCCCTTTTCATGGTCGAAACTAAGCGGTAGCTCGACCTGTCGAAAGAGATCGAAAATGACCGAACTAGGCTCAAGGGTTTGACCGCTCTGACGGTCGCTAGCTTGGTAAAAGAAGAGCACTCTCTCTTTAGCAGATAAGAACGTCTCCAAAAAGCTTGCCCGTTCGTTGTTGCTTCGACTCATAATAAAGGTCTTTTTAAAGAGTTCGCTCAAATTATAGCCCGCGCTATTAGCACTCTCTTGCGAAGGATAACGCTCCTCGTTCATGCCCAAAAAGGCAACTAACTTAAAGGGAATAAGGCGTAGTGCCGCGATGGGTGCGCACAAGATACCCTGCGCCGAAGATTGGTGTAAGGTACGCTCCACCTCACGCTCCATCGACTCTTTAATCAGTTGCATCACGACAACAAAGGGAATTTTATTGTCGACAAACTTATCATCTTTCAGTTGATTAAGCGCCGAGCCAATCTCATTGAGCGATCGAAAGAGGTTGATTTGCCCATTACGCGCTTGCGTATCAGGGAGAAAGCGCGCCAGTTTTGGCTCTAGGTAATCGACCCACTCCTCCAAAGAGAGACGCTCTTGCGCCACCGTATGAAAATCCTCATACAACTGATGCACCACATAGATCAGCTTCCCGATGCTCGGTGCGTGGACTTCCTGCAAATTCTCTTTCGTGTCCCATAGATAATCATCTAAATAGCGCCGAAAGGCCGCTAACCATGTAAAGTTATCACTTGCCCCAGCTACCTCTTGGGCTTTATGCTCCTGGTCAAAGCCCCAAGCAATGTGATAATTCTCGGTGTACGCTTGCCAAATTGCTAAATCATCTTGCGTAACGTCTAAACGCGCCATCAAGAGTTCATTCTGCAGAAGTTCTAATATTTGCGATCGAGAGAGTCGCGTAGCAGTTAAACCCAAGAGATCTAAGATAAGTTGATAGCTAGGTGATAGCGAGGCGCTTGCTAAGAGATCATCAAAGTGAATGGGCAGGTCGACATTACCTTGACCCTTATCCAAAAAGACCTTGCTAAGATAAGGCGTGTAGAGCGCAGGATCGCTCATCACCACACAAATATCGTGCAACTGCAATTGGGGATCATCGTTGAGCGCATGCAAAAGAGAGTCGCGCAACACCTCCACCTCACGCAAAGGATCGCTACAGGCAATCACCCGCATCGAATCATCTCGTGGCAGATCTTCTTGCGTAACTTTTTCATGAAACGCAATCGCCTGTTGCACTCTCACCAAGGCATGCGTACCTTTTTTATCCTCAAAGTGCTCTTGATACTCCAACTCATCGGTTTTGAGTTGTAGATAATACTCCTCAAGCGCCCCCATGTATTGTCGATCAAAGGCACTCATCAAGGCGACGTTCTCTTGCGTTTTGAGCGCAACGGCACTATAAACGATGAAGTGTACCTCTAAATGCTTTGCTAAATGGATAAAAAATCGGTGATGCAATGGGTGTAAAAAGGGCGTACCCACAATAATAATACGCTTGAGACTCCCCGTATACCCACTTTCGGCTTTGAGCACCGCACGGACAACATCGCTGGGCAATGCGTATCGCGCCTGATGAGGATCCCCAAAGAGATCGTACCACAGACGCTGTTGCCACTGTTGCGTTGCAGAAAAAAAATTGTTCTGCTCCTCTACGTCGCCCTTATGTAAGGTGTTGGCTTGCCACGCCTCCATTAACGGGTCGTAGCGCGCGCTATACTGCTCCATTAATGTGGCTACCGAGCTTGCCAACGCAAAGAGGCGTGAACTTTGCAATGTCGTTTTTTGCTCTTCTTGCGCGCGTAAATACGCAATCACCGGTGCAAAGAGCGGATCTTCTTCGGCAATCTTCTTCTCCAAATATTTGTAAATAATCAGACGTAAATCAGGCGTAAAGAGAATCTGACGCTTACTCTTGTCAAACTCTTTACTAAAATTAAATTGCTCCTCAATCCCTGCCATCTTCGGAAGCAACTGTCGAATTGCTTGATCAGAGAGCTGACAATGCTCCTCCAAAAAGGGCGCAATACCAAAGACTTCCGTAGCCGTGTTCACCAGCCAGTGTTTAATCTGTTGGTTTTGGGTAATAAGGAGAAGCTCTTGCTGGAAAAGATTGCCGTTGAACCACTTGCTACTATCGCCTTGCACAAAAAGGTTGTTAAATTCATTGGTAATGTGGATATGATAAGCCATACCATCATTATAGCAGAGCCTGCCTATCTTCACAAGTATCTTATTCGTCTATATAAATCATTTTTCTCATATCTGATGCAAAATGGATAAATTTAGCTTACAAAGTAAGAATTATTCACAGGAACTTCATGCTTAAATGCTATAAACAAAGAAGAAAGGCGAAAAGTTTCGTCCTTATTGCCGAAGATCAAGGTATCGTTTACCTAACTTTTATGATATGAAAGAAGAAATAACATATCATCATTAAGGAGCATTATTTATATGAAAAAGATTCTTCCTCTCTTTTTAATGGCAACTCTCCTCTTTAGCCTCTCAAGCCAAAGCATTGGAAGCGGCAACAGCAAATCAGCCAAGCTTAACGAGGTCTTGCCCTACTCCAACTGGGAAATGCGCATCATTGAGGTGGGACCTACCCGCGATTTTTATGGAAGTATCACCAATATCTCTTTTGATGCACAATCTCGGGCTAGCTATCGGCGTCAAATTCAGGTGATCCGCGGGAATATCCGCCACAAAAAAGATGCCAGCACCGGCGATCTCACGCTCTTTAACCTTCGCTATAAGTACACCATCAAAAACGACACGCTCTACTATGTCCATGAAAAAGAAGAGATTCCTCTCCTTAAACGCGTCGCAAGAGCTATCCCCGCATCAGAAAGTAACCAAAACGATACACCTAGCACCTCTACCGAAAGCGCTATTCTCGATTGGCTAAAGCAAAATAGCCAAGATCCTAGCCAAACACCAGCCGAAGATCATCGCAGGCGCTATCGTGAAGATATTTTTACTAGCGAACTGATTGGTAGCTACTGGCAATTAGTTGACTACAAAAACCCCCTCATTATGACCAGCCTCGCCAAAGAGCTCAACTGGAAACCCGAAAAAGGCGTCTTCTTTTCTATCATCGACAACGGTGATATCCTCATTGAAAGTAGCGTGGAAGCCACCGGCAAACTTACCATCGGCGACCCACACGTTGCCACCATCATTCTTAGCTACACCGATACAGGCTGGAACAGTGTCATTGGCAAAGATCGCCTCTTTCGCTTAGAGCTGAAGACCTCGGCAGGGACACGCATTATTTATCATATTGTCAGCGATGATGGACGCTCCATCTACCCCACGACAATCCGACGGGTAGGTACGGATAACCCTAGCGAAGCATTTGTGAATCGAACCCACGTATTTAGTCAATTAGAGAGTTCGCGTCCTGCGGAAGAGATATAAAATAAAATCCTCCAAAAAGGAGGATTTTTTAGAGCGTGGGACGGGATTCGAACCCGCGACAACCACCTTGGCAAGGTGGAGCTCTACCAACTGAGCTACCCACGCAATCTTGATACCATATTTATAGCATAGATAAAAAAAAATGTCAAGCCCCCTAATCCCATTAAATAAAAAATTTTCACAATTAGGAAAGAAAAGTGCGTTGTAGAATAATTTTATCGTAAAACCCTTGTCATAGTGCGCTAAAAAAGCTATACTAGAGGGCAAGAAGACTAACTTAAAAGTTGAGATAAAGCATGGAAGATAAAGAAAAAAAAGATGATAAAATCATCATAGATAAAGAGCTAATCAATACACGATCGATCATTGTCAGCGGTCAAGTTGATAGCGAACTTGCCGAAAAGATCGTAAAACAACTCTTGGTGCTAGATGCCAAAAATCATGAGCCCATCACATTGTATGTTGACTCCCCCGGTGGATCGATTGACTCTGGCTTTGCAATTTTTGATGCTGTAAGATTTTTAAAATCACCTGTCTATACCCTCGTAATGGGATTAGCTGCCAGCATGGGAGCAATGATTCTCCTCTCTGCACCCAAGGAGCGCCGTCTAGGCTTTGCCAATAGTCGCTATCTTATTCACCAACCACTCATTGGCGGTATTCGCGGTGTAGCTACCGAAATTGAAATTCATGCTAAAGAGATGCTCAAGTATCGAGAAAAAATCAACATGATTATCTCTGAAGAGACCGGGCAACCGATAGAAAAAGTTCAACAAGACACCGATCGAGATTTCTGGCTCAATGCAGAAGAGGCAATTCAGTATGGTTTAATTAGTAAAATTATTACCAAAAAGAGCGACCTCGAAGCATTGCAAAAGAGCTAAACATCAGTTTAGCTCTTTTTTCTTTTCATATGGGGTTGTTAAAGGTTAGAGATGACCTCTGGTCAATACAACAATCTCTACCCGCCGATTATAAGCGCGACTCTCAGGATCATCGCCAAAGACTATTGGACGTGTGCCTGCAAATCCAGTAACTTGCATACGAGATTCAGGCGCACCGTAGTCAACAAGATACTGTAAGACGTTAATTGCTCTAGCGGTGGAGACATCCCAGTTAGAACGGAATCGACTTGCAAACTCCCGACTAATAAACTCAGGAGAAACTGAATCAGTATGCCCCTCCACGCGATATGTCATTCCAGCTAATTCAGGGGAATTCAACAAAATTGCCAGCTCTTGTAACATCCGTCGATTACGCTCAATGTCTAACTCCACAGAATCGGGGGCAAAGAGGACATCCCCTGCCAAGGTAATAACCAAGCCACGTTCAGGATCTTCAACCACTTGTTGAATTAAGTTGTTTTGATCTTGACTCTGCAAATGTTGAGCTTGTGCTTTAGCCGCCCCCATCTGATTTTTTCGTTGAGAAGAGGGTAAAGCATTTACCGTACTGCCCATCAATGCAAGAGGCCCTTCATCTAGCGTCTGCCCACCGGTAAAAGGACCTAGCCCACCCATCGCCGCCGATAACAGTTGCATGCGCGCCGAATCTTGTGCAGGCTCACCAATCAACAAGACGAAGAAGCATAATACTAACGTAATCATATCACCATAGGTTAAGAGCCAACCATTGGGATCTATCTTTTTTCGTTCTTTTTTTGCCAATGCCATAATTTACCTCCTTCCTTTAAGGTTCTTGAGATACAGGGCGCTCTGGACCTGGAAGAAAGCTATAGAGCTTTTGCTCAAGAATACGTGGGTTATCGCCAGATTGAATACTCAAGATACCCTCTAACATAATCTCTTTATACATCATCTCCCGATCGTGATTACCACGAAGTTTTGCTGACATGGGTAGTGCAATACTGTTAGCAACCAAAGATCCGTAAAAAGTCGTAATCAACGCGAGCGCCATACCCTTACCAATAGAAGAAGTATCACCTAAGTTCGCCATCATCGCGATAAGACCAATAACCGTACCCAACATACCAAAGGCAGGCGCCAGCGCCGCCCAAGTCTCAAAGAATCCTGCACCACGATTATGTCGATCATCCATTTTAGAGAGTTCAATCTCCAGAATTTTTGTAATAATGATAGGATCAGTACCATCCACGACAAGACGTAACCCATCGGCTAAAAACTTATCCTCTACATCCTTAATAGCATCGTCTAAGCTCAACAGACCGTCTTTTCGAGCACTTTCAGCAAAACCAACCAGCTGACTAATCACTTCCATCGGACTATAATTTTTCGATTTAAAGACCAGCCCCACATAAGTAGGTACCTGCTTAATCACCTTCATGTCATTAGACATAATAGTTGCACCCAGCGATCCAAATACAACCAGAAGCAACGAGCCTAAATCCCAAAACAAAATCAGGGGAGCTCCCGTAGCCACCATCGAAAACAGGAGCATACCATATGCAATTATAATACCTAAAAGAGACGCTAAATCCATTCTCGTAACCTCTACTCTTCGTTTTTAAAGCAACCTATCTCTTTACGATAGGTTACTATGCGTTTCTGTACCGTCTGAATATCTTCAGCCACCATAAAACTTTTTCCAGATAATAAATGAATGATCAAATCTGCTCCACCAATCTCTATGCTCTCAATGACATGCGGATTTAGATAAAACTCTCTACCCTGCTTACCTAATAGTGTTAGTTTAATCATTATACTCTTCCATTTTTACCTAACGTTTAAGACCCAAAATTGTCTCAAGCATCGTATCGCTGGTGGTGATACCCTTGCTGTTTGCCTGGAATCCACGCTGGGTTACAATCATATCCACAAATTCTGCCGAGAGATCCACATTCGACATCTCCAGCATACCAGCACTAATCTTACCTTTACCCGCCGTACCGGCCACATCAATCAACGCTACACCCGAGTTCGCTGTCTCTCTAAAGTTAGTCTCACCGCTCTTCTCCAAACCGCTAGCATTCACAAAGGTTGCCATGGCAATTTGCCCCACCACCTTGCTCTGCCCATTAGTGTAAACGCCCGTAATTACGCCACTTTGATCGATGGTATAGCCACTCATATAACCCATGCCGTAGCCATCTTGGAAGAAAGATTTGTTACTACTAGGGCTAGCAAATTGCGTGGTACTATCTTCGTAACCACCAACCATACCCACTTCAATTTGGAAGTTTTGGCGCAATACTTCACCATCCACTTCATTTGACTCTGGGACTTCAAAGCCAACCGTAAGCGAGAGCGTACCGGCATCCATGACATTACCATCCACATCCGTCAGACTCTGTAAGGATCCATTATTGTCAAACTGCATCACAAATTGCGTACCACCTGCTTCCGCACCATTAACGCCAACAGCAAGATTGGTTGGATTAGCCTCTTCCCCATCCGCACCAACAGGTCGGTTAATAAAGACCTCACCCATCCACTGATTAGGCACTGCCTCACCATTTTCATCCACCATGCGACGATACTCCACGCGCAACTGATGGGTATTACCAAAGCTATCGTAAACATTTTGCGAAACTGTCCAAGTACCTCGAGCGATATCGGCTTCAGTTGCACCTTCAGGGATGAGAGGCATATTTTTGTCTAAGTTAGACATCAATTTAACCACAGAGGTTGCCGAAGCAGGATCTTTTTGGTAGATAGGAATACGAATCTCGCCAGGATTTCCCGTAGGGTTGACCACCATCTGCCCGTTAATCTCTTGCGACTGCCAGCCCTGTACACGCATACCATTAGCGGGATTGACCAAAATACCATCAGCGTCCGTACCAAAAGCACCAGCACGCGTATAAAAACTCTGATCACCTTGTCTCAAAATAAAGAAACCATCACCTTGAATCGCCAAGTCGCTCTTCACACCCGTGCTCTGCATCGCACCTTGCGTATGAATCGTATCAATCGCGGCAACAAGCATACCCAACCCCACTTGCTTAGGGTTGGTACCACCAAGATCGTCGGTTGGACGAGAAGCACCTTGGCTATCTTGATAGAGCATATCCTGAAAGTTGACACGATTCTTCTTAAATCCAATCGTATTGACATTAGCAACGTTGTTTCCCACTACGTCCATGCGTGTCTGATGATTTTGCAATCCTGCAACACCAGAGTATAATGATCTCATCATAACCTTAATCTCTCCTCAAATTCTTCTTTATTCGCTCTGTGGCTGGGCAACAACATTGGGCACAGCACTTTCGTACATATTGAACGCGTGCATATTCTGTTGAAGAGGAGCAATCGGCTCACTCTTAACCTCACGCACCGCACGTACCAACTCCGGAGAATATTCGCGTCCGCCCACCTCAATCAAGCTCGTGCCATTATCCGCATTGAGCTTAACCTGCGTAACACGTCCTGTAATTACATTACCCTGCTCTGTATATATGTCGACTTCTTTACCCAAAAAGCTTAATGTTTTTTCGCCACCAAGACGCCCACCCAACTGCTCCCCAATCATTTTAAGCTGATAGGCCATCTCTTTAGAGGTCTCCAGTGCGGTAAACTGGGCTGTTTGGGCGATAAATTCTTTGTCTTCCAGCGGTTTTGTTGGATCTTGATGTTGAAGCTGAGTGATTAAAAGCTTCAAGAATTCGTCTTTGCCCAACTCCTGCGTAGGTAAACGTCCACCGTTTTCTAAGGCGGTAGCCGTATTAAACGCGGCTGCTTGCTCCTCTAGTCGAGCCAATTCTAGTGCCGAGTAGCGATGCACATCGGTGAGACTCTGATTTCCTTGAGAAAAATTCTGAATACCGTCCATACTTATTTACTCCTATCCATTTTGATTCTGCCAATATGCTAAAATATCGCTGGTATATTCACGAGAAGCCTCTTCTCGTAACCGCCTAGAGTGATAGCCACCACGATGCTCCTTCGGTTGTTCTTCCCCCGATCCTTGATAATCTACATCAAAATCAGACTCAAAACCACTCTTCAAAAAAGCATCACGTAAATCTTTCATATTATCGTCAAACGCTGCTTTCACATGCTCATTTGCAACCACAATACGCCCCAAAATGCGACCATCTTCTACCACTAAATTGACACGTACCGTACCCAAATGCTCAGGGCGTAACATCAAACGAATTTCACCCATCTCTTCTGTTCGTACCACAAACTGCGCCCGTTGGACAATCTCGGTGTTCCCACCCTGAAGAAGCGCCTGACGTACCGCGTTCTGAATCTCTAACTTCTGTGCCACATCTAATAATGGCTTAGGCATATCGCTCTCGGAACGCACCTGATTCACAATCAACGTCATCTCTCTGTTCACCAAGGACTCATCCACCTTCATACCCACGCGCTCCGTGGCTTTTTGCTCCCCCTTGAGCAGCTGCGTCAACTCCATACCAGCCGAAGCCGACTTGTTTACACTTACAGACTCTTTCGGCATAACCAAAGGCATGATTATCTCTTCGCTCTCTGGTAGAGCACTCCCTTGCATATTCGCCAAAAGTTCACGAACTTCTTCTGCCCCTCGCGGAGATTTTTGCGGTTGATTCTGCGCATACTTGTCAATCTGTTGCGCCACGGCAAAATCTCGATTCATACTAAAGAGCTCTTTCTCTTGCGCATTACCACCAAAAGCCACCCAGTTCAATACCGACGCATCACCATCTTCCTCAAGAAGCTCACGCATATCAATCATCTCGATATTTGTAATTTCCTCACTCTCCGTAGTACCCTCTTCCACCGCCATCGCCTGTTGCATTAATGCAACCAAAGAGACTTGAGACTCTTGGTCTCCAACACCTTCACCGATAACGTCCAAAGCATCCTCAGAAGGAGCATCCTCTCTGAGCAACGAATCGACACGAAGATCTCGCTCCTCTGCCACCCCAGCCTCTCTCTCTCTAGTCTGCGGTTGATGAGTCGATTCAGATCGCTCAAAAGAACGCGATGAGCCCTTGTCGCTCTCTACCCGAACCGAGGTGATATCAGATTGTATAAATGGTATCTGCATGGTTTTCTCCTACGACGGCGTTGCCATCTTCTCCATAATTCGCCCAGCACGTTCAGCATTCATCATCGAAATCCAAACCGACGAGAGCGACATACGCCCTTGTGCAACAGCGTAACGATCGGCAGCTAAGAGATGCTCAATCAATACCTGATCGCTAGTGATATTCTCCAGAATCGCCACCGCCTGCGCAGGAGGCATATTACTCAAATTCTGGGCATTCAATAAAAGATTGCCCTCAAAATCATCTAGCCCCTGCAAACGAATAGCAATCACCTCTGCACGCTGATTCAACTCTTCCTCTTGCGCACCGATAATCTGCTCACGCGCCTCAAGCTCCTCTAGCTTACTTTGGAAAAGCGCCTCTTTCTGCGCTAGCTCCAACTCGCGATTATCCAAGGTTTGCGACAAAATTTGTAAGCGCTCCTGCTCCAGTAAATCAACACCGTTCACCGTAGAAGCAGGCGCAGGTCCACTAAGCCTTAAAGAACGACTAATACGTGTATAGATAGGATTTTGCATACCCGGTAGACCCAAAATGTTAAATAACAAGGGAGCAACGATAAATGCTAATAAAAAAATAATCAGCAATAAAGTTGTAACCCTCACCGTTACGCCAATTTTACCATATCCTGCCATTTTCTTCTCCTGAATTTCGCTTTACACTCTCTTTATCGGCATGAATCAGCGAATTTATCATATCATCTAAACGAATTTGATCACTACGTTGTGCTTTTTTGCGATATTTCTTATACGCATCTTCTTTTAAGTGCTCTAAAACCAACTCTGCCTTTAATCTCTCTTGATAAAGTTGCTGAAGCTCCTCACGCTCTACAGCCAAGCGCTGAATTTTACGCTCTGCCTGCGCTCGACGCTCCTCTTGAAAGGCACTAAAGTACTCCGACTGACGCAAGTGATGGACATCAAAGGCTTTGCGACTAGCCACAAAATTCTCCCGCTCTTGCACCAAAGAGTCGCTCACCTCGTGCTCCAGAAGATTTATCATTCCCACCTTCCCCGCCAAAGAGAGCCGTGCACTCTCTGCCATATCACGTCGATATTTGAGAAGTTGTTCAAGCGAAAAGTGAAATTGCTTCATCGCCTAACCCTTGGAATGTCCGCTACCAAAAAGCAATCGTAACGATTTCAACGTCTGCTCTAACGTTGCTCGCTCTGCGATTCCCTGTTGAAGATAGCCCTCAATCGACTCACGCTTTTGCAACGCCTCATCCACCAGCGGATCGCTACCTTTAACGTACGCACCCACACGTACTAAGTCCTCCACTCCACGCAAAGAGGCCATCAAACGCCTCATGCCAATCGCCGCCTGCGCCTGCGAGGCATCTTGCAATCGTCCAGAGAGACGCGAAACGCTCTTTAACACATCAATCGCAGGGAAATGCCCCATCTCAGCCAGTTCGCGTGTTAAAACAATATGCCCATCCAGATAACCGCGCACCGCATCAGCAATCGGTTCATCCATATCATCGCCTTCCACCAAAACCGTATAGACACCCGTAATCGATCCCACCTTCGCACGACCGCTACGTTCCAAAAGTTTAGGTAAAAGCGTAAACACCGACGCTGGATAACCACGTGTTGCCGGCAACTCACCATTAGCAAGACCCACATCACGTTGAGCCAAAGCAAAACGCGTTACCGAGTCAAAAAGCAACATCACATTCTTACCCTGATCACGAAAATGCTCCGCAACCGTAGCCGCCACATACGCACCACGCACACGCGCCAACGGCGGAGTATCTGAGGTACTCACAATTAACACCGATCGTGCCAACCCCTCTTCCCCCAACTCATTTTCAATAAATTCTCGCACCTCACGACCACGCTCACCAATCAACGCGATAACATTCACATCCGCACTACTATTACGCGCAATCATACCAAGCAGTGTACTCTTGCCCACACCAGAACCAGCAAAGATACCCACGCGCTGTCCATTGCCTAACGGCAACAAACCATCAATCGCACGAATACCCGTCTGCACTTGCTCCTCCACCGGACTACGATCCATTGCATTTGGTGGCGTACCAAAAATCGAGACCACTCTCTCGCCGATAATAGGACCCTTGCCGTCATAAGGACGACCAAGCCCATCAAGCACTCGCCCAAGTAGACCATCGCCCACCGCAATCGAAAGCGCGCTACCTGTTGCCTTCACCTTTGCCCCTACCTGAAGCATAGGCAAATCCTCATAAGGCATCAAGTTATTATACTGCTCATGCGATCCAGTAGCCTCAGCCAACACACTCTGACCATCCGCCGAGTAGACCTTCGCCACCTCGCCAATAAACATCTGCGGGCCTAAACTCTCCACCATTACCCCGCGAATACGGTTAATCGTACCCAGCGATCGGATCGGATTAAACGACCTTATATGCTCTCGATACTTACCTAACAACAACTCATCTCCCGCCTACTCTTCATCAATAGGAGAAGGCTTTGTCGTAATCGGCATTAAATCGCGAATTCGCCCCTCAATTTCGTGTAATTGACTGCTGATACGCGCATCAATTTCGCCAAAATCCGTCTCAATCACACAGCCACCGGGCTCAATGGTAGAATCCTCCGCCAAAGTGATATTTCCTCGTCGCTCTAAGGCTTCGATAAAATCATTAATATGCTCACTAGAGAGCGATAAATCCTGCATATTGACACGAATAACCACATCGCCACGCCCTTTAATCTTCTTGAGCGCTTGCATAATATTATTTATAACGATACTTTTCTGATTCTCTGAAAGCACCTTCACCACTTTTCTCACCATCAATAACGTCAGTTCAACCACCTGCGACTCAACATCAGTAAGAATATCATTGCGCTTCTCAAGGGTCTTATCAATAATGACATGAATGCGATTCACCAAGCGCATCGACTCCTCATTACCCTGCTTGAAGCCCTCTTCATAACCTTCATCACGCCCCTTCTGACGCGCCTGATCCATCTCTTTTTCGTAGGCTAAACTAGCGTCAAGTTTGGCTTTTTCTAGCTCACCCTTCGCCTGCGTAATAAGGCGCTCTGCCTCAGCTTGACTCTCTTCTTGCCGACGCGTTAACTCCTCTTCCGCAAGACGACGAGACTCTTGAAGTTTCTGCTCCGTATGAAGAACAATCTCATCCGCTTTAGCTTGCGCCTCACTCAAAAGTTGCGCGCGCTCCCCCTCCCACTTAAGACGCTCCTGCATCGCCTCCTGACGAATCTCTTCGGCAGTAGGTCCTTCATAAACATCCTCGCTCTCCTGCTCCGCGTGTGCCTCTAAATGCGCAAATTTAGGAGCCTCAATCATCGCTAGCTCTGCAAGATTCTCCACCTCTACCGACTCAAAAATATTCTTACCCATGCCTACTCCCTCTCCATTTTATGCGATTTTTCCCGCTCTCTCTGCCACCGCTATCATCTTTAATCGAACCTGATATGCATCCTCCCCCAATCGAGAAAGATCCATATTGCGATACGTATGAGCCAACACTCCTTGCACCTCTTTACCGTAGAGACTAAAAAGTCTATCACGCAAAAGACGTGGACTCTCATAATATATCAACATCACCTCATCTATTTTACCATGAAATAGAATTTGCAGCAACTCCCCATCCGAAAGTTGTTGTGCTATCTCCTCCCAACGCACCCTTGCCTGCCACCACGCAGGATGCAAAACCGCTCCTTGATAAATCAAATCTCGGGAAGTATAAGCAGTCGAGGTATCCTTGCTATCAAGCAGATAGCCCGCCAATTGATTACGTACCAAAATCGCCTGACTGCTTCGTAAGGTATTGATTGTTCCCTCTGTAAAAGAGTTGAGAATCACCTGATAATCCTCTTCATCTAAATAAGGCAATAACTCCTTACGATACTCTTTAGCAATGCTTTCGATAGCATGAATATAGTCTAACCCCATATGACGTTTTGCCAAGACCAATTGTCCGGCAAAACGCTCCTTATCCGCAAGCATAATCAGAGACTCCAATATTTTTCTACTATAAATATTCTCGTCCTTAAAAAGCAGTGCCGACTCACCATCATCGCTGTATGCAGGTAAATTTGCCGTTTCTGGTAAAAAAAGATCCAAATCACGCAACATCTTCTGCACAATAGCTATGGCCTCTTCCGCGGCCTCTTCTTGCATTGCCTCTGTCATTTTGGGACGCAAGATCTCTACTTCCTCACGAACATTAGCCTGATTCCCCTTGCTAATATTCACAAAGACCCGCTCCTGCAAAGACGACGGTAAGGTCATGGTTAACTTAGCCAAATGCATTTTACCCTTCATGATAACCTGCATGAAAATCGACTGTAATTGCCGATTATCAAACAACCAAATGTACTCTTTAATCAACTTTACCGCCGAATTTTCTTGCATTCTCCTTCACCTACTCCAGCTACACCATGGCATTATCTTCGTCATCATTGCGAGCAATAACAATCTCGCCCTCTTCCTCTAACTTGCGAATAATGGAAACAATCTTCTGTTGCGCCTCTTCCACATCCTTTCGACGCGTTGGCCCTAAGTAACTCATATCTTCTTTTAAGAGAACTGCCGCGCGCTTAGACATATTACGATAAATCTTATCCTGAACCTCCGCATCAACGCCCTTGAGCGCCTTGGCAAGCTCTTGATTATCGACATTACGCAATACCTTCTGAATCGCACGATCCTCAAGTAAGACAATATCCTCAAAGACAAACATGCGTTTCTTGATCTCTTCGGCCAAATCTGGATCTTCCTCATCCAAAGATTCCATAATATTCTTCTCAGTGGTACGATCAACAATATTCAAAATATCGACAATCGCCTGCACACCACCAGCAGCCGTATAATCTTCACTGGATAAAGAGGAGAGCTTTTTCTCTAAAACGCGCTCGACCTCACGAATCACATCCGGAGAAGTGCGATCCATTGTGGCAATACGACGCGCCACATCCGACTGCTTCTCTTCTGGCAAACTACCCAAAATTTGACTTGCCTTAATCGGCTCCAAATAGGCCAAAACCAACGCAATCGTCTGTGCATGCTCTTGCTGGATAAAATTCAGCAAGTGCGTTGGATCCGCACGGCGCACAAAGTCAAAGGGACGCGTCTTAAGGCTACTGGTCAGGCGATTAATAATATCCACCGCCTTCTGGCTACCCAAAGACTTCTCCAATAACTCACGGGCATAATCAATACCGCCAGAGGTAATAAAATCTTGCGCCAACATAAGTTCTTGAAATTCTTCCAAGATAATCATGCGCGTCTCGGTCTCAATCTTATCCAAACGAGCAATCTCAAACGTTAGCTTCTCTATCTCATCTTCCTTTAAATGCTTAAAGATTTCAGAGGAGAGTTCAGCACCAAGCGTTACCAAAAAGATTGCAGCCTTCTGCCTTCCCGTAAAATCTTGATATCGCTTCTCCTTCTTCGGAGCTACTTCACTTGACATCTAATTTTCCTCACTTAACCACGTTCTAATTAATTGCGCCACCTCTTCGGGGCGTTCACGAGCCATCATGACAGCCTGCTCTTGCAACTCCATGCGAGCCTTATCAGAAGCACTAGCCTCAAGCGGTGCACGTTCTTGCTCCAAAGAGCGTAAAGCAGCCTCGCGCATGGCTTGGTGCTGACGGTTCGCCTCCTCCTCACGCTCACGACGACGACGCGCCTGTGCATGAAGAAATGCACGATAAAAGAACATCATCACTAACAATATGGCTGTACCAGCAATCAAACCAACAAAGATTGTTGCACGCTGTTGCTGATTACGATAAGCGCGATCCTCTTCGGCGTGCTGAAGACTACGATCGAATTTATTACCTTCTACTGTGACACTATCTAAACGTCTACTATCAT
Source organism: Entomospira culicis (assembly GCF_028748145.1). Lineage (NCBI taxonomy): Bacteria > Pseudomonadati > Spirochaetota > Spirochaetia > Spirochaetales > Spirochaetaceae > Entomospira > Entomospira culicis. Next base: position 1,216,042 of record NZ_CP118181.1, read on the forward strand.
AACCAATAGCATCTTGTACCAAACCCTGTAGCTTCTTAACTTCTTCTTCACTAGGCGGGGTAAAAACACGTTCACGCGCGCCATTCTTCACGACATAATTGCCCTCTTCATCATAGACAAAATTCCAAGTTCCATCCAAAGAGATGGCAGCGGTAATACGGGTAACTGCACCGGGGGTAACATCTAACTCTTGTGTAGACTGATTAACAATGTAGTTGATCGAACTGGTATTTTGATTGTAAATACCCGTAGTATTCTGCAAATCCGCATAACCTGGAGGCGTTTGCGAAGGGGTACCAGCAGGACCAGATGGACTAAATCCTTCACCCTCAAAGGTAACCGAACTCACCTGCTCACTGATTTTAACCTTATCCACAAACTGACTATCATCATAAGGTACGCCTTGGCTCTGTGGCTTTAGAATAATCGGAGTTACCTCCACGCGTTTTTCCTTAATAATATCACTATTCAGTGTTACATCAATATTAACAACCTGAATACGCCCTGGGTACATCGCGCCTAAACTATTTTGAATCTTTGCGATGATGGCTTGCTCGGCAGTGCGTTTTTGCTGTTGCGCAAAGCGCGTGCGTTCCTGCATTTGCGTAAGCGTATCAGCAGAGAAATCATTAAGGCGACGACCCGCATGATCGGTGATGACAATATTTTCTACCGAAAGCTGTGGTACGGCAAACTGTACCAAAGACTGAATACCTTCAACTTTCTTGCGCCCAGAGCTACTAGACTCACCAATATCCGATCCCGGCTTAGCCATTAGAGTAACACTCGCCGTTACCGGATGTTGATTGGGGTCTAAGAAATTATCCTTAGGAAAGGCTAAAGAGACCTCTGCCCTATCGATATCCTCTAAGCTTTCAATATGTAATTGTAATTGACGCTGAATACTGCGTTGAAGATTAACTTTGTTAAGCAGATCACTTGTTGTCCAGCGATCAACATCAAAGAGCGTCCACGGATCCATCTGCCCAAGGTTAATGCCCTCACGCACCAAAAGCGCGCGCGCTTGACGCGCCGTTTTCTCATCACTCACGACAAAGCGCGTACCATCACCCGAAATCGAGTAACGAATATCCTCCGCATCCAACCGCCCCGCAATACGATCACGAAGCCCCATGTCCGTAACGGGTGCGCCAAATATTTGTATTTGAGGCTGACGCGTGTTCATGGAGGCAAGCGCTACCAATGCCACTAAAACAAGCACAACCAACCCGACAAAGATCGATCTCTTGACGACACTCCACTTCGACCATGCTCCTTTTATCTTAGCACCGCTATCAAGGAAGAATTGCTTCATCCGAACCTCCTGTAAAACTCTCTATTCATCTTTAGTTTATATACTTCTATCGACCATTACTAGGTGCTTTCCTTAGCGTTGATTCAAAATATCTTTAAATCCGCTAATACTTCTATCAATAATGGCTTTGCTAAGACTCAATGTCATGTTTGCCTTGGCCATGGCGATGGTTACTTCGTGGATATCCACGCTGTCGGGTTCGACAATTGCCTGTGCGGTCAATCGCTCTACCTCATTTTGCGCCTGATTGGTCTTATCCAACGCACTCATCAAAAGTTCGGTAAAATCCTCTTGCTTAGGCGTTTCGTCAATCGTGTGCGCCGTGCCTAAGCGCGCGTTAAGCTCTTCCAGCTCGCTAGCACTTAAGTTATCTTGAATAATCGAGGCAATCGACTGTCCGTTCAAATGTCCGGGCAACGTATTGCGCATGGCTAATTGACCATGTCCTTTAGCAAGGTCTGCCACAGGCAACCCTAATGTTGTCGTTCCTATACGTAAATCCATCTGTATTACTCCTTATGCAAAACCTAGCGGGCAATATTGAGCGCCTGTCCAAAGGCAGACTTCTCGCCCTCAATCAGCGTAGCACTGGCCTCGTAGGCGCGCGACGCGGAAATCAAATCAACCATCTCATTAACAATATTAACATTACTTCCCAGCACAAAACCTTTATTTGGCCCTTCCAGAATAGAATCAGGATGAGAAGGATCCCAGCGTAAGTTCCCTGGAGTGCTATCCTTTTGAATGCGATCAACACGCACTCCCTTACCAGGACCATTGTCAAGGGCGCTAGGCAAAAAGGGACTCTTCCAGTATGGCTGATCGATTAATGGGCGCATCACTACGTTACTGCGCTGAAACGGCCCACCTTCGGTGGTACGCTCGGTATTGGCGTTGGCAATATTATTAGAAATAACATCCATACGTAAGCGTTGTGCGCTCATGGATGTGGCGGCGATATTTAGTCCACTAAACATTCCCATCTTTTCACTCTCCTCTTATCGGGCGACGATAGATATTTGATTGAATTGAAACTTCGTTACGGTAGTAAGGAGTTCGTACATGCGATCAGCTTTGGCGCGCTCCACCACCTCTTGCTCGAGGTCGACATTGTTCCCATTGGCTTGCATAGTACTCAAGTAGTCTAAGCGACGCGTAGGTTGTACGTCATTCCATAAGGGAGGCGTAGCAAATGCGATATGTTTTTCGTGTGTGGTTTTCGCCTGTAGATGCTGTTGTTTGCTAGCTTCGTATGCAAAAGCGCGCTTGAGATCGGCCTCAAAGCTTAACTCACTACGCTTAAAGTTGGGGGTCTCCGCGTTTGCCAAGTTGTTAGCAATGATTTCGCGTCGTTGTACGTTGGCACTCAAGGTCTTCTCTAGAATTCCTAAAGTACGTTCAAATCCTCTATTTTCTACGATCATACTCCTACCTCTCTTTACTTTTCGGCAACTAGGCTAGCCTTTTTGAGTCTTTTTTCGACAATCGTCTATACTTTATATCATAGCGCATTTTTTACCACTTAGACAAGTCTTTTTCGCAAAAAAATCTTAAAGTTATTTCATTTGATGTATAACCACAAAAAGCAGAAAAAATCTTCTTTTCTTCGGCACATTTTTTGCGCTATCCATTGACATTTTATCGGTTTTCCTTTATGATAAAGCCAACGTGAAGGATGATTAGCTCAGTTGGTTAGAGTACTTGCTTGACATGCAAGGGGTCGGCGGTTCGAGTCCGCCATCGTCCATGAATTCCTGTATTAGGATAGGTGCTAGCTCTAGCACCTATTTTTATCCCCAACCCCAAATACTACTTCTTTCCATCAGGATCCAATATCGTAAAAATATTAGCCACCAAATACTGGCGCTCACTCTCAGGGATATGCAAATCAATCATCGCCTCAATCTCCTCAATCACCTCTAGTGCGATGCTATAGTAGCTCTTATGCACCTTAAACTCCTCAAATAACTCGCTAGCCATCGGCGCACTCACCTCGTTACGCTTAAAACGCATGAGCATCAAGCCTAAATAGACCATCAACCCCGACCCATTCTCGTCGCTAATTGGCAAATCGCGATGAATTTCCAACTTATCCAAAATTCGAATGAGTTGCTCATACGTATCGCGATCGATCACCCCCCCACTGCGTAAAACATTAAACCTATCCATTAATCTCATTGACTATATTATCCTTTACTTCTTAACCTCTTGATTTTTTCATTATAGATCGTTATGCACGCATATTCAAGAGCACCTTTGCTTAAAATGGTTGCAAATCCTCTTTACGAATGGCTCGGCTATAAAAAGACAAACCATTTTCACTCGTAGGAATCTCTACTAAGCCCGCATTAATCTGACGCACCGCTTCAGCACGTAGCTCCTTATCCCAATCATAGCCCGTAAGTTGAAAGAAATTCTTCTTCCCATCGATAGCATTGGTAATAATTCCTTGACATTGTGATCCAATATATGCCATTAAGTAGTCGCGAATTTGCCCCTTCTCTACTGTACCTTGCGAAAAATCCTTTACCAACAACACACTCGCATCCTCAAAAAAGAGATCGCGTTCGATAAAACCCTTGGCTCTAAAATCATCCATCGCAACGCGCACGCGCTCCTCATCACCTACCGCTCGCCCATCAGGCCAACGTAGATGCTCAATCCGATGACCCACCTCATTCCCGATATTGATATCGTAAAACATGCCCCCCAGCATCGCGTACTCATAAACTGGAATCTGCGGGTTAAACGCGATGGTTAAATCGCCCTCGCGCCACCGTATAAAATAACGCGCGCTCCACTCTAAAATCTTCTTTATCTGTAATCCCGAAACCTCATACACTCGCAAAGTATTGCTATGTCGATACATACTCAACACATCAGCGCGATTAATCTCGCCCTCGCGCAGGTTAATGTCGATATGAAAGAGCGTTGCCAAAGAGACATCCGCCTCACCATAAAACCGTTGCACGTCGTTCATCAAGGCAATGAGTGCTGTCGACTCCACCTGCGCTGGATTAAGATTGACAAGCGTGCGCATGGGAATCAAGCTACCCCCCACCAATCGACCCACCGGACGACGAATATCATCCAGTATCCGTTGATGCTCGCCTTCCACCAACGCCAACAGCGGAGGATCCTCTGCCACATCGTCCATACCATAAAGATGGCTCTGCATCGACTCTACCACATACCTTGCACCCGCTTTACGTAGACGTACCACAATCTGTCCCAAGTCGCCTCCATAGCACCCCGACTGAAGATAAGCACGCCCGTCCTCCACATGCGCCCGCCTCCGATGCGAATGGCTAATCAACACCACCTGAAACTGCGGATATGCAGCCACCAAATGCTCATATCCATCACCATAACTGTACTGATCATACCACGGCTGATGATTCGCAAAAATATACACATCTGCCTTATCCTCAATTTCTGGCCAAATTTTCTGCATCTCCTGCATCACCGGCACCACCGTGTACCCTTCCAAATGATCACAATCCCAGCGCAATACATTCTCGGTAACCATCCCCACAATTGCCACCCGCACGCCACCCTTATTCAATAAAAGATAGGGCTTAGCAATCCGCTCTGCGCGTTCATTATAGATATTGGCCGCCAGTACGGGAATCTGTAGCTCGGCTAAACAGTCCTGCACATACTGCGTGCCAAAGTTGAACTCGTGATTTCCCAACGTAAAAGCATCATACTCAAGAGCATTGAACATCTTAATAATAGGGTTACTCTCTACGTCATGCAGAAAAAATTCATTATGATTCCCCTGTAGCGCATCACCAGTATCCAATAAATAGGTGTGTGCATACTCCTTGCGCAACGCCTTAATCTTGGTTGCCAGCGCGGCCAATCCACCACCATATTTTGACGGCCTATCTAAGGTGTAGTCGTACTGGGAAAAACGCCCATGTAAGTCGGTTGTCTGCAGAATTTGGATCTCTACTATCTGCTCTTTATGCTCATTCATCTAGTAATCCTCGTTGTTTTTTCGTAGATATCGCAACAAGTGAATATCTCTGCGATTAGGGGCGAAGCCTTGCCAATACGCTCTATTCACCAAATGATAATTGTAGGGTGCGAAGAGTCCAATCGCCGCATACTCTTCAAGTAACAACATTTTTTCCGCATCGGCAAGTAACTGGGCGCGCGCAACTCTATTTTCTGCGACATCCGCCTGCGCCAAAAGATCCTCAAAATCCTCATTATGGTAACCACTTCGCATGTACATAAAGGGGTTTTCTTTCGAGAAGTTACGCAAAAAGTCTTCCCCATCCTCGTAGTCCGACATCACCCAAGAGACACGAATCATCTCAAAGTCGCCACTGCGCCAAAGCTCCCGATAACGCGCACTCTCAATCGCCTCCAAACGCACCTCAACCCCCTCAATCGCCTGCCAAGCCGACTGTAAATACTCCGCAACCATTCTATCCAACCAAGAGCTACTATAACGATAGTCTATACGCAAAGGATTCTCTTTACTATACCCAGCCTCGGCAATCAGCACCTTTGCCTTAGCTAAATCCTGATCAATCTCCGGTCTATCCTCGCCAAACGGCGTAATATAGCTCAAGGCTTGTGGGCGCTCCTCCAACAGATGCGCTAAATCCTCACGGCTTATCGCAATACTCAACGCCTTACGCACGCGCACATCTTGATATTTAGGAATGTCGTGATTAAAGAGAATAAAATAAGTACTGTTCGCCGGGCTTTGATGAAAAAATTCATTCGGTTGCTCACGCCTCACTAGCGACAGAGGCATGTTCCGAATCAACCAATCAGCCTCTAGCTGCCGAAAGAGTTGATACGCCACCGACCCATTGCTCACAAAAGAGACCTTAATCTCCTTCAGCGTCTGCCCCTCCTCATACGCATAATGATACGGATTGGCTTTGAGGAACATCGTACCATCCTGCTCCTGCTTATCAATGTAGTAAGCACCACTCACCCGAGGCATCAGAGCTTGTCCCTCTAGCCAACTCTGGTGCAATACCTGAAACGTTGGATTGGTCAATAGCTCCAAAAAGAAGAAGAATGGCCGTTCTAACTGCACCCGCATATGATAATCGCTAAGCAGATCTATCGCAGGAGTCTCGCCACTCTCGCCCAAACGAAACGCTTTAGCACCGACAATCACATCAAAAAGATGCGCAAAAGGCGCACTATTTTTAGGATCTAATACATACATCCAGCTACGATACACATCGTTCATCGTTAAGGGCATGCCGTCGCTAAAGCCAAGCCCCTCCTTAAGATAGAAGTCATACACCAAACCGTCGGTACTCACCTCCACGCTCGAGAGTAAACCCAACACCACTTCGCCATCCACATCATACGTCATGAGACCTTCGTGGATATTATGCAAAAAATTATAAGAAGTTAAATCAGTGGCAAAGAGGGGATTAAGACTCGTCATGCTCCGTGCATAAATAAGATGAAAGGGGCGTTCCCCTGTTGATGAGGCTTGACAGCCCAGCCAAAATAGACTTAACACCAGCCAGCCTAGCCATTTAACCCATGTACGCATATCACCTCTCCATAACCATTGATTGCTTCGCCATAAACACAAAAAGCACCGTCATCGACAATCTACTCTTCGCCAAACTTACTGGCAAATACTGCCTTAAGCGCCTCTTCCGCTTGAGCTTCATCCTCACCATCAATCTCTAAGGTAACCTCGCTACCGTAAAGAGCGCTTACCCCAATCAAACTCATAATTGACTTGGCATTAACTCGCTCTTGATGCACCACTAAGTATACACTAGAGTCAAACTCACTGGCGCACTGCATAATCATCGAGGCAGGTCGCGCGTGAAGCCCCTCCTTGTTCTCAATTTTCACCACTACACTTCGCATTTATCTTATTATCCTTTATCTAAGCAGATTCTCTTCTCTATTTATAGCATTTTATCCTACCCTTGTAAAGAGAGCCTCTACAAAAGCAGGATAAAATAGAATGTTGCAATATAACTGTCTTTTAAAAAATTACTCTAAATTAACACGATCATGGGAGACGTGGGTATGCTTATCTTTGTGTTTGTGCACGGCATGCGAAAAACCTTCAAAGGTCTCATCAATCACAGCCCAGAGGTTCTCCCCATGGCGACGAATATCGACCGTAGGGGCATGTTGCCAATCGAGCTTGGCGTGTAAATGCACCTCAAATGTTTCATGATGATGCTCCTGCTTAGGGGTGATGGATAAGTGTATGCGGTTGAGCGTATGCGCCATTTTCTGCCAATGCTCCATCTTTTTATGGATGTGCTCTTTGGTTGCGTCACTTACGTGATAGTGTACACCAGTAATCTCAATATCCACGACGAATTCCTCCTTAAATGGTGAGTCTTTTTTAGACTCCTTCTCTTTTATTTTACACTGATTTATCCACTTTCGGCAACTATTTTTGACAAAGAATTTCGTGTCGATACTTATTAATCGTGCGCCTAGCCAAGTGGATATTCTCTAAAGCTAGCAGACGACTCACTTTAGCATCTGAGAGCCTCTCGCCATAATGGCGATATAAAATATACTTAATCTTCTGCTTAATCGCCTCGCGCGAATAGTGCGTGCCAGCATGCTCTTGGCGACGACTCAACAGATCTTTTAGCGCAAGCGTTCCCCCATGCATCATGCGGATCGATTTACCCTTAATAATCCGCGAAACACTCGAGATGCTCATCTGCAAAGATTTTGCAATATCATCAAGTTGCAAGGGCGCAAGGTGCATGCAGTTGCGTTGCAGATACTCCCTTTGCGCATCCACAATGCACTGCGCCACGCGTAAAAGTTGCATCGACCGATAACGATGCATGGCCACCACCTCGCCGGCCTCTTGCCACATCCGCCTTAGCCACGCCAGCTCTTGTGGAGATTGCATCTTCGCCAACAACCCCTGATACTCCGCCTGCGACAACCGCTCTACTCCCATCCAACTCAAGAGGGCAACCTCAAACTTACCCTCACCCTCCTCCAAAGAGAGATCAACCTGACGATAAACGATAGGCTCACGATCATACGCCAAACCCGGATAAGGGGTAAATTGCCCAAGATAACGACGCATCAGATCCGCATCGCTCTCCCCAAAGAGCCGACCAGCCATCGCCCAATCACCAGCCTGCCAGTATCCCATCGCATCACGAAACATCAATTCAGGCACCTCTACCCACGAAGCGTGTAATGGCACTTCCTGACTCTGCACCCACAGACTCTCCACCCAGTCGCGCACCGCACAACCGATAGGATCTAACCGAGAAATCTCCTTTGCCACGCGTTGCAACATCACTAGCGAAATCGTATCCGTAACCAACGTAGAGAGCGGTAAACGATGAAAGCCCTCCGCAGAGAGATTACTCACAATCCGCACTCCCGCCTCGTATGCTAGGGGAGAGCTCGCGTGCAATTGCCATTGCGCAAGTAGAACCTCGCTCAGCCTTGGACGATCTACTACCGTCTCTTCAAAAAATTCGGCACTCCCACTCCCGCCTGCACGCAAACCAGAAGAGTCCTCGCTTTGGGTTAAGAAGAGATTCTCCTCAACCACCAAAGCAAGTGCCTCCTCATACGCCACCTGCGGAAGCGTCAACATCTGCGCCGTGGTATACAACAGACGCTGGGCAACCCCCACCTGCGTCGTGGCGATGGCTTGACTCTGCTCTATTCCCACATGGCTCATCTTAGCCGATATCCCTACTGCTTAAGGAGATATCCAGCTTCGCTAAAGGCTTGCATCACGCGCTCTTCTGCCTCTTTTACCTGCTTGGCATCGAGCGTTGCCTCCTGCGACCCGAAAATCGCGCGCATCGTAACATGACGCTCCTTGCTTTCCGCTGGTTGATAGATATCAAACATCGAATACTCCTGTAGATAAGGAATATCCACCGAGGCTAGTACCGCCATCAAATCGCTTGTCTTCTGCTCTTCTTTCAAAATCCACGTACTATCGAAACGCGAGCTAGGGTAACGCGATAGGCTCTTATAGGGAAATTCCTTGCGCTCCGTAGCCGACGGCAACACACTCATCTCCAGTAAGAGCAAGCTAGCATGCCCACGCACCTTATACTCCTTTAAGAGTAGCGGATGTATCGCGCTGACACTACCGCATACCACGCCATTCACCGACAAAGAGGCGCGTTCGTAAGGATGCAGCCCAAACCAATCTTCAGGATAGAGAGGCATTGCCTTAGGTTCAAGTTCAATGCTAATCTCCTGATTTAAATAACGCCCCAGCGCCTGTGTGTGATCGAGCAACTGCATAAAAGGTGATGCTTTATAGTCATAGTAAAGAATCGCCAAGTGCTTGCACTCTTTACTAAAGTTGACAGGATCATGCTCTTGCACGCGACCCAACTCAAAAAGGCGAAAAGCATCGCTATGTTTGCTGTTCAACTCTAATGCACGCAACAAACTAGCCACGAGCGTCGGGCGCATACGATCATGCTCCACATTGGTACTATTGAGCATCTTGAGCGCCTCATTATGCGCTGGCCAGTGCGCGCGTTCTAACAACTCTAGCCCCACCAGCGGATGGGTCATTACCTCAAAGGCTTGCGCGTGGAGTACCATAAAATCTTGAATACGACGCTCAATCTGCACAAAATCAGCCAAGAAGTTAGGCGCAACTGGCAAATGCGGCGGTTGTGGCACAATGCGATCAAAGCCATAAACACGCAAGATCTCCTCTAAAATATCCTCGGCAATCGCGGTCGATTTGGTTGCGCGAAAGGTAGGGGGCGTTACGCGCAATCCATCATCGGTTAGCTCGGTGTGATAGGCTAATCGGGAGAGAATCTCTGCCATGCTCTGATAGGATAACTCAAGACCTAAACGGCGATGCACCCAAGATTGCTCGATAGTAATGCTTTGTGGCCTTGATTGCGCCTCTCTTGCCATTAAGATTGGGGATGAAATAACCGCTTGAGGCATCAACTCTTCGATCAACGCGCTCATACGGAGTAGCGTGAGCGTGATCGCGTGCGGATCGAGGGACTTTTCATAACGCGTAGAAGAGTCGGTACGAAGCCCCAAGCGTAGCGAACTCTTGCGCACTGTGCTCGCATCCCACACCGCAGCCTCCAAAAGAATCGCCTTAGTGCCACTCTCCACCATGCTCGCCTCTCCACCCATAATCCCCGCGATAATCTGCACCTCTTGTGCATCGGCAATCACCACGTCGCCAACCACAAGATCGCGCGTCTGACCATCTAACGTAACAAACGAACGAGGCTCCGCTAACTCCATCACCTCAAGGCGATTGCCGGCGAGTTTTGCGCGATCGTAAATGTGATTAGGGATACCCAGCTCCAGCATCACATAATTGGAGATATCGACAATAATATTGATCGATCGCAAGCCCAGTAAGTAGAGGCGATACTGCAACCACAACGGGCTTCCCTGCTCCACATCCACATGATCCATCAATAATCCTGCATACGACAAGGCACAATCGCTCTTAATCTCTAACGTAAAAGGAGAGGTTGCGACACTGGGTAAAGATTGCATCCGCGCCTCTTGCCAAGGTGTATCGTAGGGATTACTAAATGGGCGATCCATCACCGCGGCCACCTCGCGCGCCATGCCCAGCATGCCCCAGAGGTCATTACGATGGGTGATCGATTTATTGTCGATATGCAACAACGTATCGCTGTAGAGCCCCAAAACATCGACCAAAAGCTTCCCTAATGGTGCGTTAGCGTCGGTAAGATAGCTATCTAAAATCCATAAGCCTTGATGATCCTCACTCACCCCAAGCTCCTTAGCCGAGCAGAGCATGCCCGCACTAGCTACCCCTGCAATCTCCTTACTAGATAGGATCATCCCATCATCAAAGTGTGTGCCTACCGGCGCGTAAGCCACAAAGTTGCCCACATGCATATTCTGTGCGCCACAGACAACGCTAGAAGAAGATCCACCCAAATCGATGGTTACGATTTGCAAGCTCTTTGCGTTAGGATGAGGGCTCATGGCCGTTACCTTGGCGACTTGTACATGCGCTAATGCACGATTCCTCATCTCAATCTTCTCTACTTCACAACTTGCTCGGGTAAGCTTTTCAGCTAGCTCTTGGGCGCTAACCCCCGATAAATCGACCCACTCGTTTAGCCACTGCCACGAAATTACCATGCTCTTTTATCCTACTTTTACAATATTATGTTGCTTTCACACTTAGATCTTTATTCTATCCGATTTTTACGCCTTTGACAACAGATCCAAATTAACGCTCATCACAACTACAAGCGTAGGAGTAGACGATACTAATCAATTGATGGTCGGGTTCGGGGTTGATGTGAATTGCGTAGATGTCGCTGAAGAAAAAATAGCCAGAGGCTTCGTCATGGAGAATTTCGGCACCTTTGCCTGCCTCTAACGCGAAGATCGCCTCATAAAGTTCGGGCGTGGCACGCTGGTAGAGCCTCTCTGCGAGTGCCAAAATCTCTTCAAGGGCTACCCCTTCGGTCATAGCGATATCAAAGGAGACGGCAATCACCGCGTCATCCTCCGCAAGATAGAGATAATTGAGCGCGCCTGCGTATCCATGCCAAGAGCGATCGTACGTATAGATGGCGATAAAGTTGTTGCCATTATCGGCCTCTTGCATCCCCTCCGCACGCATGAGATCTTCCCAAGATGCACCAAAACCCACCGCAAAAGGATAATCAAACGGCGCTTCTTGGCTCACCCGCGAAACATCCTTCATCGGCGCGAGGGCGCTAGTAGCTCCTTGCTCGCCTGATTGCTTACACCCCACCAACCCCAATACCATCCACATACTCATCCATACTTTATGCACGCGCATCATCTCCTTACTCTATCGCTAATAAGCCTACTCTAGTTTCGTCTTTTTAGCGAAATTACTTGACAGCTTTCTCTTTTTTCTCTACACTTATGATATTATGAATAATAAAGGAAAATTTATGCACGATCTCCTTCTCTCCTCCGTAGCGCTCTTGTCGTTTGCCGGAGTGCTTGGCGCCAAAAGCGATCTATCTAATATAACTATCCACCAATTGGAAAACCATATTACGCAACAAGAGGCCGCGGTAGCGGGCGTAATTGACGGCGCGCAAAAGCTCATTCGCTGGTACGATGCGCCCAATACCCCCACCGACACTGTGATTCTCTACTTTCATGGCTACTCTGCTAGCCGTCAAGAGATCGATCCTGTGCCAAAGCTCCTCGCCGACGCGCTAGGCGCGAACATCTTTTATACTCGCTTTAAGGGACACGGCATTACTGGCGGTGGCGTCGCCTTTAAGGGAGTTACCTTTGAAGACTGGATCGCAGATGCCGAAGAGGCCATGCAGATCGCGCGTATTTTAGGGAAAAAAGTGATCATTATCGCCCACTCCAATGGCGCGGTGATGGCGATGCACCTGATGCAACAATATCCACAAGAGATCGTCGCAGGACTCTTTGTAGCGCCGAACTTTCGTCCTACCAATCGCGCCTCCACGTTACTCACCAATAAGTGGGGATACAAACTCGCCACCTTACTCTACAAAGATTCGCTCTATGGATCAGTAGATGGAGATAAATTCACCGCACCCGAAGGGTTATTCCCCCATGTTTGGAGCAACACCCAGCATCTCCATGCCACACAAGCGCTAGCCATTGGGGTAAAGCGTCTGCAAGCCTATCCCGTAGAACGCATGCGCGTGCCTCTCTTTGTGATTGCCTCCGACCATGACAAGGTCGTAGAGACTAGCTACACCAAAAAGATCTTTATGCGCTATGGGGTGGAGAATCAAACTGCCAAAGAGTTACGTATCGAAAACCACACGAACACCCAAGGCGAACATACCATCACCGGTGACATGAAAGCACCCCACACCTCTAAGCCCTTTGCCCAAGCGATGCTTGCGTTTATCCACGCACAGCAACCTTAATTATCAATGCAAAAAAAGAGTACTAACCAATATGGTGTAAACGATAAAGCTCCATAAAGTTTGTCTTCACTTGCTGGGTGAGCGCCTCTAAGGGCGTTTTGGTGAGGACGCTCGCCTGTTGGTACACATGCACCATGTTATGCGGATGATTGGTCTTACCACGATGCGGAACTGGGCTCAAATAAGGGGAGTCCGTCTCTAATAAAATACGATTGGCAGGCGTGTAGCTCAACGCATCTTGGATGTCGGAGGCATTTTTAAAGGTAATCAGCCCCGAAAAACTCAAGTAAGCTCCCATATCTAGCCAACGCTTGGCCTCGGTGCGACCACCCGTAAAACAGTGTACCACCACGCGGGGTACGCCAATACGCTTCACCATCGCGTAGGCCTCATCAAAGGCATCACGAATATGCAGCATCGCTGGTAAATCATACTGATCTGCCAAACTCAATTGTGCCTCAAATGCCACCTGCTGCTTGCGCTTATCGTGTTCTATTCGACTATAATCTAAGCCGATCTCGCCAATGCCGATCACCTTAGGATCATCTAATACGCCCATCATCTCCTCAAAATTGAAAGGATGATCGACATCGAGCGGGTGCATGCCGATGACGAGGTAGGCGCGCGTATAAGCCGACAAAAGTGCCAAACGATCGGCGATACTCAATTGAATATCACCTGCATCGATAATGGCAAATAATCCCTCGTCAAACGCACGCGTCAACCACTCCATCGCCTGTGGCTCTGCGCCCAACGTCTGCGACATATGGCAGTGATGATCAATCATATCCTTTAACAACATCAGCCTCTCCTCTCTTCTCATTATAACACGACTTGCCCTTTATTCATAACAAATTCTTGCCAAATTGTCAATCACAAACATTATCTCTTGACAAATCGCGTAAGCCTCGCTACACTAGATATATGGCAACACTAGAAAATATCGATTGTGCACAGACATTGTTAGGATCGCCAGCCATTCTCTGGCCGTTGATTTCACATCAAGAGAATTGGGCGCTGTGGTTTGCACAAACCAGTAGCGATCTCGTTGTGGGCAAACCTTTCGATCTCACCATCACCTACTTTCCCACCGAAGAGACAAATATCTGGCAAGCCGAAATACGTCATATTAAAGAGCAGGTTGCTCTCGAATTTACCTTGAATCAGCCAGATCTTGCGCTACAGACATCGGTGAAATTCTTTATTCGCCAAAATAATGACACCATCTTCCTCACTGTCCAACAGAGTGGTTTTCAGTATGAAGGATTTCTGCACGCTCTAAAGATCCGTAAAGAGCGCAAGCGTCTGCTCAAATTTTGGCAAAAAGCGCTCCTTAAACTACAATATCAAGTGGAGCGTCGCTTAGGCAACTAAGCCCTTGACAAACTCCCACATTCTATCTATTATAAAAGCTATGTTTAAGCGAAAAAAATCTGACCTTACCCTCGCCGACTTTGCCGACGTTCATGTAACCCTCAAGCCCTTCTTGGGTATCCCCCCACGCCTCTACCTCAAGGTCATTTATGCCATCATCCTCCTGTTGATCCTCTTTTTCCTTTGCCTCTACCCTGGGCTTACCCAATACGGTAGTCAGGTTACCCTCACCTCCGCACCCCATCGTGCCAGTGTCTATATTAATGATAAGCGCGTTGGCTCTACCCCCATGACGCTCTTTGTCCCCGCCGGAGAGTACACCATTCGCTACAAGAAACCGCATTTTTCCGATCATGAAGAGGTTGTTACCGTCAAGGGAAGACGCCTCTTTAGCCGATTTTTTCCTAAAAAAGTTACCCTCAATCCGCAACTCAACCTCATCGATCTGCCAGCACTACTAGAAACATCCTACAAAGAAGCATCCTTTGCCTACAGCGCAAGCTATAATCCAACATTCCCACGTGAACCCTTTCTCCTTCACGCCCTAGACGACATACTGCATAGCGATATTGATCTAAACCAGAGCAACATCCTGCGTTGGGCAGCCGACAGTTGGTTTATCGTCAGCGATCAAGCCTCCTTAGAGGAGGTTATCACCCTCTGGAGCACCCTTGCCGACAAAGGGTTAGCTGTTGACCCAAACCTTATGACGGGCATTCAATTTGATACGAAATCGCCTAAATTAGAAGATATTATTGCCTTCCAAAAAGAACGATCGCAAGAACCCATTGAGCGCAATGATTCGCCTAGAAATGATCTCTCTATCCTCAATCTCACCTTTACCTATGCACCTGCGACGCACCTACTTATGGGTAATCCAGCAAGTGATAATCCGAAAGAATTTGCTAGCTATGTCAATCTTTCTGGCTTTTATTACACAGAAGAACTCATTACACAGCAAGATTTTAATCGTATTCTTGCCAATATCCCCAATCCCGACGATCAAGCAGAGATTGGCTTTAATCGCTTCGATGCAACCTTTGCAGAAGAACCAGTCAGCTACGTCTCAGTGGCAGGCGCACGTCGCTTTATCGAGCTGATTAATCGAGAACTCTCTCGTCGCAACCTCCCTTGGCGCGCGCGTCTACCCTATGAAAGTGAGTGGGAGTATCTCATCCAAAATCAAGCCATCGAAACCCAGTACTACGAGTGGATGGAAGAGCCTTATTACCCCCTCAAGAATCTCTTCTTTGCCACGCGCCCCACGGCACAGAGCGTCTTTATCCCCTTTTTACAGAGTGTACGCGGATTTGAACCCGACCATCCACGCATGATTCCTAGCCATAGCTATACGCGCGGTGCGCAAAATCCATACTGGCAGAGTCCGTATGTCTCCTTTCGTGTGGTTTTGGAAGAGAATTAGGAGCATCTTAAATGAAAAAAAATGCCAAAAAACCAGCAGGAGTCATCGCCGACAACCGTAAAGCGCGCTTCAATTACGAAATTATTCAAGAATTGGAGTGCGGAATTGCCTTGGTGGGCACCGAGGTCAAGAGTCTACGCGATGGACACATGAGCTTTGTGGACTCCTACTGTGAAATTACCGAATCAGAACAACTCTATATTTACAAACTGAATATCTCGCCCTACACGCACGGAAATATCTACAACCACCTCACCGATCGCCCGCGCCGTTTACTGGCACACAAAAAAGAGATCCAAAGCATGTACCGCAAGGTGCGCGAGAAAGGGATTACCCTCGTACCCCTTAAATTTTACTTTAAAAATAATCGCGTCAAGGTGCTGGTTGGCTTGGCGCGTGGTAAAAAACTCTACGACAAACGCGAAACCATCAAAGAGCGCGACACCGAACGTAATATTGCGCGTGATTTTAAGCTCAAAGTATAATGTAAAAGAGAATAGCATATAGAATCCCTGCTCATGATGAGTGGGGATTTTTTGCTAAATATTTTTTATACACAACAAGTTGATTAATTTATCTTTATAATATCTTATCTTCATATTATTGTATATTTATTAAATATTGCATTTATTATAAATTATAATAATAAAATTATTAATCTTTTATTTTATCTATGCTATGCTTACACTTATTTGAGGAGAAAAGTATGAAAAAATTTTTTCAACACCTAGCAGGCATTAGCCTATTGGCTTTGGGGATGCTGTGGGTTAATCCGCAAGCACACAGTGTAGAGATTGGCGTGGGAGCACGCATTGGTGGGGAGTTAAATTGGAATGCTTACTGGCCTGGCGATGGGATTGCTTCTATGATCTACGCCTTTAATGAAGCCAATTCGTTGTTAAATAGCTATGCACACCCCAAAAGCCTAATCATGAGCGGTTTTGGCGGGGGATTTACCTTGGGTGGATATGCTGATTTACGTTTAGCTCAGTGGTTTTCGCTAACTACTGGCCTACAGATTACGCTAGGGCGTAGGGCATGGAATGAGATTGACATGACAATTACTGATGGAGATGTGCTGGAAAAAACCGGTAGCAAATTAGAGTTTTATGCTGCGCATACCTCTATCGATGTGGACTTACTCGCTAAATTCCATGTTGGCTGGTGGTACTTTGGTGTTGGCCCTGGGCTCACCTTTAATACCGCGCCCAAAAGTGCAGAAGTAACACTAAGAACGTATCTCTTAGGCGCTGAACTCTCCTCTGAGACAATTAAAGCAAGCAAAGAAGATGTTAAAGGCAGTATTGGCGTAAACGTCGTCGTTGATACCGGTCTCTATATTCCTTTGGGGCAAGGCAATCACAACATTACCATCGGATTACGTGGCACACTAGATTTAGCTACTGTAGCAAAGCAAAACGGTATCTGGGAAGAGCCACACGAGGAACGAATCTATGGGCATACTGGACTTAGCCTAGGCTTAACCTTAGGCTATCTCTACCGTTTTCAATAGAGTATCTTAATTCTTATTTATGCAATATTCAATATTAACAAGGAGTCTCCTATCTACGGGAGGCTCTTTTGATCTAGGGGAAAATTACTTTATAAATCGAACAATTAGCCATAAATCTTTAGCCATACTTGACAAAAATCTATTTATTGGCTACCATTATTCTTATAGTAAGTATTCAATCTTTACACAGGAGCTTTCCCTTGAACCAAAAATTTATTCTACCCATTCTCCTTTTTACCATGCTTATCGCTTGTAATCCTAAAGTTACCACAACGGATAGTATGCCACCTGCTGACAACACAACTCCCGTAGATTCTAACTCACCCGTTGACCCTAACCCCCCTGTTGACCCTAATCCACCTGTTGACCCTAATCCACCCGTTGACCCTAATCCACCTGTTGACCCTAATCCAGAAAAGCCACAAGCCATTCATCATACCGATCTTATTAGTGAAGAAGCCTATTATGACGGTGAAATTATCTCTGATGTACGCATCCGTGGCTATATCATCCCCAAAAGTAAACTTAGTTCAACCAAATTACTCCTTCGATATAGCCTCAGTATCCCAGGCACCAATCAAAAATATCTGCGCCAAGGCGTCTATCAACAAGCAATTGATACCCTAGGTGAACAACTAAAAAATGGGTATGATTACAATCTTTTTGCCAGCCAACCCATCCAAAACTATCAAAGTGGCTCGCAAATTGCCTTTAATGTTGACACCTATCAGCTTAGTGTGAATGGGGAGACCTTTGATTTTGTACAAACCATCACAGCATCAGGTGCACGCACTCAAAACCTCCTTACTGCCGATAAAACATGGCGTCTTAGCGACATTAGTTGGCTTGAGACGAAATCTGGTAGCGATAATCCCAAGATTGGAAGCCAATACTATATCCTCTGGATGCTAGAGGGCTACATCTGGAGTAATGAAGAGCATAAAATGATCGTGCGTATCATTGCGCAAGAGATGCATGAGGCGAGTCTTTATACCGTTGTGCCCTAAAAAGTATTGCGTTATCGGCAAGAAAAGAGAACACTTTAGCACTTATCTTGACAAAAATATGTTTATTAGATACAATTAATAGTATACCAACTCTTTCTTATTCATATAGGAGATTTCTCATGATAAAAAAAATGCTATTACCCCTATTTATTTTTGCTATACTCAATGCGTGTAGCCCTAAAGTAGATTTGCCTATTGACCCTAATCCACCAGTTGACCCTAATCCACCCGTTGACCCTAATCCACCCGTTGACCCTAATCCACCAGTTGACCCTAACCCACCAGTTGACCCTAATCCTCCTGTTGACCCTAATCCTCCTGTTGATCCGATTATTCCAGAAGATCCACGCGCAATTCATCGCACCTCCTTTAGCAACATTAATGAGGATGATGGAATAGAACGTCCTTTACAGGATTTGCGCATCCGTGGATACATTATTCCAGAAGAGCAATTAGAGCCAATCAAAATGATCTTCGGCTGGCAAATGGGCATCGTCAGCGATGAGCAAACCTACATGACAACGGGTATGTATGATTCGGCTGTAAAGTTCTTTAGTGATCAACTTGTTGATGGCTATGACCATAATCTTCTTGCTACAGAAGTCGTTTCCACCTATCCCAGTGGTGCAGAGATTCTCTTTAACGTGGACACATACAAAGTAACCGTTAATGGGCAAATAGTGCCCTTTGCCCACACCACCACAAGCAACGGGGGAAAGACCCAAAATATCCTAACAACCAATAAACGCTGGTCGCTAAGCAATGTGCTCTGGCTAGAGTCTACTAATAGCGATCTCCCCTCCCCTGATGTCGGAAGTACATATTATATTCTCTGGATGCTAGAGGGCTTTGATGTCTATAGCGGTCGATGGATGATTCGTATTATCGCGCAAGATATGCACGAACGTAGTCTCTACACGGTTATCAATTAAACCGTTCTATAGGGATCGATAGAGCATTACACTGTCGATCCACAATTTTCCCTTATCGAACATCACATCACAAACCTTAAGCACTATCTTGACAAAAATGGATTTATTCCATACAATCTACCTAAAAGTATCTTATGCTAGGAGTCTTATCTTCATGAAAAAATATTCTCTCCTCTCTTTTCTCTTTCTCAGTATCTTTGTTGCCTGTAGCCCAAAAGTTGAGTGCCCCGAGCCACCCAATTCCCTTATTACCACCAGCCTCACCAGCGATTATGCTGATCTCGATGGCGATATCATCTCGAACGTGCGCATTCGTGGTTATATTTTCCCCGAAGAATCGTTTGCCACAATCTTGGCGGCACTCGAAATTCACCCCGGAATTCCTTATAATCAACAAAAATATCTCCACCTTGAGGTTTACGAGATGTTTATCAATGGCTTTAGCGATATGCTCGTCAACGGCTATAATCACGATCTCCTTGCTACCGAAGCCGTTGCCTCCTATCCTAGCGATGCTAAAATTACCTTTGATGTCGCTACCTATGAGGCAACCATTAATGGGCAACCCGTAAATTTCTTAAAAACCTATACCACTGCAGGTGCAAGCACCCGTAATCTCCTAAGCCCCACCAAAACTTGGCACCTTGAGGATATCCTCTGGTTAGAGATGACGACAGGCGAATTTCCTGCAGAAGTAGGTAATCGATACTATATCCTCTGGATGTTAGAAGGCTATATCTGGAATAACGATCGAGACAAAATGATTGTGCGTGTTTTAGGGCAAGAGATGCATGATTTGAGCCTCTATACCGTCATTCCATAAACAATGTTTACGAAGAATGCTTAATTAAGAAAGCTCCCACTCGGGAGCTTTTATTTGTATTACATTATACAAAAAAGATCCTTAAGCGTATCTTTATAATATTTTTGCGCTACATTTTATTATATTTATTAAATATAACCATTATTATAATTTATAATAATAAAATTATTGATCTTATACCACAAATATGCTATACTTAATTTTATTTAAGGAGATTTCATGAAAAATCGCTTCTTACGTCCCCTCATCGCCCTAGTAAGTATGAGCTTATTTATTGTTAGTTGTAACTCAGGTAACCCTCCCGCCGATCCTTATCCATGGCCAGATGACGACGACCTCAACGTTAAACCGCCCGTGGAACAACCTGATCCCTACCCAACCCCCGAGGTTATCGTCGGTGCAGATTCCGTCACCATGACCATCGCTCCCATTGAAGGCACGAATCGGATAGAAGTACGCGCGATTGTCGTAACCAAAGCCGCGAACCAAGAGCTTTTAAACACCCTACCCGAAGGGATCTATAGCAAGAGTAACTTTGATGGTAAGTACCAAGACTTTATTAGAGAAGTGTTTGAACCCCAGAAGTGGGCTTCCTATATCACGATCAAGGAAGATTACTCCAGTGGAATGAATAGATACCCAGATGGCATGATTAAACTTGACCTTAGCTTCCGTATACCAGAGCTTACCACCCCTGCGGGAGTACAAACCTATTCACACTCCACCCACTCTCTCTTTGGTATGCTTAGTTTCTGGGAAACAGCTGATGTGGATAAAGCACCATATGCGACAAAAACCTTCATCACTAGGAATGGTAAAAATGTCGAATACTATATTACATGGATGGTCTTTGGCTTTGCGGATGCGAAAAATCAGGTGAGCATCACCCACTTATCAGACCCAATCAGAGACAAAACTATCTACACCAATCTTGCTTAAAGCGCATGATGATCTTAAAGAGAAAGCTCCCCGATGGGGAGCTTTCTCTTTTCTAGGTAAGATAATCCTTAAATGTCTAAATTCGTAACATAAAGCGCATTCTCTTCGATAAATTGCCGACGGGGAGGCACTTCATCACCCATCAACATCGAGAAGACCAAGTCAGCCTCCACCGCATCTTCAAGCTTGATCAACTTCAAACGACGACGACTAGGATCCATCGTGGTGCGCCAAAGCTCCTCATAGTTCATCTCACCCAATCCCTTAAAGCGCTGAATATCATCCTTATCGCTAAAGCCGTGCTCGCGCATCAAGCCATCTCGCTCCTCATCGCTATAGGCATAAAAGATCTCTTTACTCTTTCCGCTTCCCTTCATCATTTTGTAGAGCGGTGGGCACGCTAAATAGACATGTCCATGCGTAATGAGTGGCTGCATATAGCGGAAAAAGAAGGTCAAGAGGAGCGTATTGATATGACTACCATCGACATCGGCATCAGCCATAATAATAACCTTATGATAGCGAAGTTTTTCAAGGTTAAATTCCTCGCCCACGCTTGCCCCTAAAGCCAAGATAATCGGTTGTAACTTCTCATTATCAATCACTTTATCTAGGCGTGTCTTCTCCACATTGAGCATCTTACCCCACAGCGGTAAAATCGCCTGAATTGCAGGATTACGCCCCTGTTTTGCCGATCCACCCGCAGAATCACCCTCAACGATAAAGACCTCACACTTTTGCGGATCTTTTTCGCTACAGTCGGTCAACTTCCCAGGCAAGCCACCACCAGATAAGACATTTTTACGTTCGCGCTCTCGGGCTTTGCGCGCAGCAATTCTGGCACGCGCGGCTAACATCGCCTTCGCCAACACTGCCTGTAAAATCGATGGATTCTCTTCAAAATAGAGCATCAAACGCTCATACACCGCCGAGTCAACGATGCCCTTCACCTCACTATTACCCAACTTCTGCTTGGTCTGTCCTTCAAATTGTGGGTTGGGAACCTTAATGCTAATCACCGCCGTCAGTCCCTCGCGCACATCCTCACCGGAGAAACCCGACCCTTCAATCTCTTCTGTTTTAACTTTTTTCCCTGCTTTGAGTTTTGCATCCTTCTTATCCGCCTCGCTAATCTCAAAACTCTTATTAATCGCACGTGTTAAGGCGCTACGAAACCCCGTAAGGTGCGTACCGCCCTCGCGCGTATTGATATTATTTACATATGTAGAAATATTTTCGCTGTAGCTATCGTTATACTGCATGGCAATCTCGAGGAGAACGCCCTCTTTTTCGGTCTCCAGATAGATAGGGTGCGGATGCAAGACGCTTTTTCCCTTATTAAGATAGCGGACAAATCCCGAGACACCATCCTCAAAAAAGAAGAGACGCTCCTGTTCCTCGCCTTCACGCTCATCAATTAAGGTAATATGGATACCCTTGTTGAGGAAGGCCAGCTCACGCAGGCGGATGGCTAAGACATCAAAACTATAATGTGTCGTCTCAGTAAAGATCTCATTGTCGGCATGAAAGCGAATGGTTGTGCCCACTTTTGTGGTGCTACCAAGGGTTTGCAAAGCATTTTGGGTAATACCGCGTGCAAATTTTTGTTGATAGATCGTGCCATCGCGATGGACTGTCGCCTCCAGCCAATGTGATAATGCATTAACCACCGAGACACCGACACCGTGCAATCCACCTGACACCTTATAGGTATCTTTATCAAACTTACCACCAGCATGCAGCCGCGTCATGACCAACTCAAGGGCACTCATACCCTCACCTTCGTGCATATCGACAGGAATACCGCGGCCGTTGTCTTCCACGCGAATGATATTATCCTTCTCGATTGCCACAACGATGGTCGTACAAAAACCCGCCAGCGCCTCGTCGATGCTATTATCCACCACCTCATAGACCATGTGGTGCAAGCCATCTGGCCCAGTCGATCCGATGTACATACCGGGGCGCACACGCACCGCCTCTAAGCCTTTTAGTACCTGAATATTCTGTGCATCATACTCTTTTGCCATGACTCAACCCTCTCTCTTGCTTATGATTAGTTTCGACCTGCATCCGACGTCTCATTCATCGATCGTAAAAATGCATCGTTGGTCTTGAATTTCCGCATCTTCTCTAAAATCAACTCCGTCATCTGGATATCATCCATACTACTCAAGGCTTTTCGCAACACCCACACCTTATTAACCTCTTCGGAGGTGAGGAGCATCTCCTCTTTACGCGTACCACTACTCTTAATGTTGATAGCAGGGAAGACGCGTTTGTCCGAGAGACGACGATCGAGGGTTACCTCCATGTTACCCGTACCTTTGAACTCCTCAAAAATGACGGTATCCATCTTACTCCCTGTATCAACCAAGGCTGTGGCGACAATGGTGAGCGAACCACCGCCTTCAATGTTACGCGCAGCTCCAAAGAAACGTTTGGGGCGATGGAGTGCATTGGAGTCAACACCACCTGATAAAATCTTACCACTAGTAGGAATAGTCTGATTATAAGCACGCGCTAAACGGGTAATAGAGTCAAGCAAGATGATCACATCATGCCCTTGCTCCACCATGCGCTTACTCTTCTCTAGCACCATCTCCGCTACCTGTACATGGCGTGAGGCCTGCTCATCAAAGGTACTGGCAATCACCTCACCCTTAACGCTACGCTTCATGTCGGTAACCTCTTCAGGACGTTCGTCAATAAGCAAAACGATTAAGTAACACTCAGGATGATTCTCGGTGATAGCATTAGCAATTTTTTGCATCAAAACGGTCTTTCCCGTACGCGGAGGAGCGACAATCAAGCCACGCTGCCCCTTACCAATTGGACAGAAGAGATTGATCACACGGGTAGAGACATCGCCTGCACCGGTCTCCATGTTCAGGCGAACATCGGGAAAGAGCGGAGTAAGATTCTCAAAGGGTACGCGGTTTTGCGAGACCTCAAGGGTATCGAGATTGACTGTCTCGACGCGTTGCATGGCAAAGAAGCGCTCGCCCTCTTTGGGGGTGCGAATTTGCCCATAAACAGTGTCACCCGTTTTGAGATTGAAGGCGCGAATTTGATGCGGACTAATATAAATATCATCGCTACCGGCAAGGTAACTGTTCTGCGGACTACGCAAAAACCCATAGCCATCCTGCAAAATTTCGAGGCTACCATAGGCAAAAATCACTCCGCCTGTGCTCGTGTGTGCCTTAAGAATTTGAAGGATAACATCTTGCTTTTTAAGGTAGAGCAAAGACTCGTGCTCTAAGCCAAAGCTCTCGGCCTTCTCGCGTAATTGCGGAACACTTAGACTAGTAAGGTCATTAATGCTAATTTGCGGAGCGTTGGGATCGGCTGGGGGAGGATTGATGGTTGAAACATCGATTTTGGGCAGACGCTGATTGGCACCATTGTTATTGTTACGGTTATTTTGACGGCGTTGATTGTTATTCTTGTTGTTGTTATTTTTCCCGTTAGTATAATTTTGATGATGATTATTCTGGTTACGCTCTTTGGGATTAATCACCGTCATACGTGCCGACTGTTTTGCGCTCTCTTCTTTGGGTAGGAGGCTCTCCGCTTTGTTGGGGGAGCTCTTGGCTTTAGGCTCTTCTTCTGGAGGGCTGGTGGGTGCAGGCATCAGATTAGGCTGGGCTAGGGAAGCCTCATCATCCTGATTGACTGGCACGATACGCACGCGTTTACGCACGGGGCGTTTAACTTCGGAGGGTTCTAGCGTGGCAGGTGGGGTGATTGTAGTAACCGAAGGCGTTACTACCTCTGTCGAGGGACTCTCTACCGTCGATTTAGGAGTAGATACAACATCATTTTTTTCCATAGATTGCCTTACATTGATTTTTTATAAAAGTTTTCTGCACATATGCCCCTTAAGCACTCTCGGCTATGCACCATGTTGATAAAATATGCATTGGGGTTAAAGCTTTTATCAAAGGGGTAACATCGAAGTAACATGCGTATCGAAGAGCTAACAAGATTTTGCATGAGTAGAGGAGGCTTTAGGTAAGAGAAAGCGACTTCTCCATAAAAGACGATCCACCCATTAATCTGATTTTATCAAATTACGTCAAAAAAGTCAAGGGTTGGTCTCTTGACAGAGTGGGAAGGACTCTTTACAATGGAAGGATAGCGAATAAGGAGATTGATTGGAACACTCATTTCTTACAGGCGATGCGCAGATGGAAGATATTAATCAGGATAACTTTCTGCGTCCGCGCTTTTTGGCAGAATTTCAGGGGCAAGAGGCGCTTAAGGCTAACTTGGAGGTCTTTATCGAGGCGGCCAAGCGACGCAAAGAGGCGCTTGATCACCTCTTTATCTCGGGGCCACCGGGTTTGGGTAAGACGACGTTAGCAGGGATTGTCGCCAGTGAACTTGGTGTCAATTTTGTGCTCACCAGTGCGCCGGCGCTCGAAAAACCCAAGGATCTTGCCGGACTACTCACCTCGTTGCAAGAGGGCTCGCTCTTCTTTATTGATGAGATCCATCGTCTTCGCCCGGCCATCGAGGAGATGCTTTATATTGCCATGGAAGATTTTGAGATGGATCTGATTGTGGGGCAAGGCGTAGGCGCAAGAAGTGTGCGCGTCCCTCTGCCTCGCTTTACCTTGGTGGGAGCAACCACCAAACCTGGCAGCGTATCGGCACCACTACATACCAGATTCGGCATCACGATTCGTATTAATCCCTATACACAGCTAGAGTTACAAGACATTATTGACCGATCGGCACGTCTACTCAACATCGCCATCGATCCAGCTGCCGCATCACTGCTTGCCCAATCCTCGCGTGGAACACCTCGCGTTGCCAACCGACTCCTTAAGCGCGTGCGCGACTTCGCCCAAGTGCACCATGAGGCGACGATCAATCTGCCCATCAGTGAGCTTGCCCTCTCCCGCCTCCAAGTCGATCACCTCGGACTAGAAGATCAAGATCGTACCATCCTGCGCACCCTTATCGAGGTTTATAAAGGTGGCCCCGTCGGACTACAGACCCTCGCCATCGCCGTGGGAGAGAGCGCCGAGAGCCTTGAAGATTTCTACGAACCCTACCTCGTTCAACAAGGGCTCATCATGCGCACCCGCCAAGGCCGCCTTGCCACCGACCTCGCCTATCAACACCTCAACATCCCTCGCCCAAATGCTCCGCGCGATCTCTTTGAGTAATATTTTTGCCTATCTATGTTGACAGGAATTTCAAAACCTGTTAAACTTTTCTTAGGCTGTTAAAAAGTAGGAAGCAATATACATGCAAAACAATAAATTGATCGTCATTAAAGAGTACTGCGGAGTAGACCTCATCCGAAACCGTTTTTTAGACGAGGAGAAGATCCTCCAAATCGCCGATAAAGATGGTGGAGGCTCCGTCATTCGCACCGTCTTCCGCGAAAAGATCACCTGCATCGACTCATACGATGATATCGTCAACCAACTCACCCCCGAACTCTTCATTAAGAGCTTTGTCGATGCCAATCTCACCCAACGCATCGCACTCCCCTATAAATATATACGCTTCTTTCTTCACCCAGATGAAGCACAAGGTGCTAATATGCACAAGCTTTGGCATATCTACACCACCTTCGCTCGCTCGCATCCGATGTATGCCCCAGCAGAAGGTATCACGCAACTTCCTGTCGATTTTAGCCGATTCGATCGATACATTAGCGCCGGACGCATCGAAACGTGTTATATCAATGTTTTCGCCCTCAAAGAGGAGCATTTTGAAGCTATCGCCGTGGGTGAGTTCAACTTTACACGTGTTACTTACGGCTCGCTAGTCTTCACCATCCTCCAGTGCCTCTCTGATGTCAAAAACCTCAAAGAGGTCGCCCACCAGCATGCCAATCAAAAGTATCCTTTCCTTGAGCTTTCCGTAAAGCGCTGGGTTGATCGTAAAGGTATTGAACACTCCACCCGCTTCACGATGTGGGTCAACCCTCACCAAATCTCCAACATCCAAAATGGTGGCTGGGGCACAGAGGTGATGCTTAGCTCTGGAGAGCTTTACTTTGTAGAAGATTCTGTCGAGGATATCCTCGTATTGCTCAAACAAAAAATATTAAACACAGATAAATAGAGGTCCACTATGCTTATCAAACTTACTACCCTTCGTGGGGAGCCCATGCTTATCAACCCTTATTATGTTGTTGCTATAGAACAGTATAGCGAGAGCATTACCGCCGTTTATTTCTCTAAAGAGATGCACACCAAAAGTGAGATGAAAAAGAATAATCGTCAGCTCTTCAAAGAAAATATCGAGTATGTTGAAAATCTATTCAACCAGTTGGGGAGTCAATAGTGCAATTTCTTATTCTAAAAACTGTATACGATAGTTGGCTCTATCTCAACCCAAATGCTATTCTGGCGCTCAATGAGGAGTATAACGGCACAACCCTTACCCTTGTCAGTGAGGTGCGCGACAGCTTGGGAAGAAAAAGTAAAACGTTTACCGTGGTGGATGAACTAGAAGCCATGATGCGACTCATTCAAGCCGCATCTTCTTAATTACATAACATAAAATCTAATAACGTCTATTTTGCCAATTTACTTGCCGATAAATGAGATCGGCAAGTTGTAATACCGCCTCATCATTGCCTACCGTGCCTGCGATTTGTACACTCACCGGTAACCCATGACTACCTTTCATGACAGGGAGGGCAACGGCAGGGCCTCCATATAAATTGGCTGCGACAGCCACAATATCACTAGCATAATTATCTCGCTCGGGTGCAGAGATCATCGCTGCTTCATGGAAACCTGGCCAAAGCCAAAGCGTTGCTCCCATCTCCTTGCCCACCTGCGTAAAGCGCTCTACCAGTTGCCCGCGAATATGCAAGGCGCGCATGTACCATTGCGCATAATTCTCTTCCATTAAAAAGTAATTACCCATCAAGATACGTCGAACCACTTCATGCCCCAAGCGTTGAATGCGTGTTTGGGCTATAAGGCTCTCGATGTCGCTGGCATCTACGGCATTGCCATAGCGCGCCCCATCAAAACGACTCAGCGTGGTGGCAGCTTCGCTACACATCAAGATATAATATACCTTGATTAGCTCCGACTCAACCCCTAAATCAAAGGGAACAAGCTCTGCTCCAGCATCGAGCAATAGCTGTTTTACCAAGGCATAAGCCTTAACCACATCCGCATCAGCCCGATCCAAAAGGGAGTCGAGTAGACCAATTTTCACCCCTTTAAGAGAGGGTTGTTTACGTACGTTATCAAAGCGATAGGCGATAGGTCGCACAATTTGATCTCTGGTATCCTCTTTAAGGAGCGATTGATAAACCATCGCAATATCCTCTGGCGTATGGGCTAAAATCCCCGGAACGTCGAAGCTGGGCGAGAGCATATTAACCCCATAACGCGAAATTGCGCCATAAGTAGGCTTAAAGCCACAAACCCCCGTATAACTAGCAGGCAAACGCGAGGATCCTCCCGTATCGGTGCCGATGGTGAAGAGCGCCTGATGCGCTGCTACGGCTGCGGCTGACCCAGAAGAAGAGCCACCAGCCACCCGTTGTGCGTCCAAGGGATTGCGCGTTGCCCCATGACTACTATAACGCCCAGTAGAACCCATGGCAAATTCGTCCATATTGAGTCGCCCAAGATTAATAAATTGCGCGCGATTCAACTGTTCGACAATGCTACTATCGTAAGGCGAAGTGTAATTCTCCAACATGGCGCTGGCACAGGTAAGCTTTTTATTTTTTACCGAAATATTATCTTTGAGCGCCCCCGGAATACCCCACAAGAGCGATGCATCTTGATTTTTCGTAAGCGCATTTGCCTTCGCCATCGCGTCAGCCCCAAAGTGCTCAATAAAGGCATTGATCTCTGGTGTCTCTTGATGGCTTTGCGCGTAGGCAGCCACAACTTCTGGAGGGGTAAGCTCGCCTTTTTGATAGGCTTGATGCACTTGATATGCAGTTAATTGCTTGATAGACAATGTATTCTCCTTATTGATGAGTCAAATTGCACAGCGATTTCGGACAAGGTGCTTGCATGGGTCACTAAGATTGACGCTTATGTTCAGGCAAGGCAATAAAGCCATCGACAAAACGTTTAGAGAAGAGCTTGATTTCAGCGCTAGTGAGGCTCTTGCCCACAACATCATCGGGGCGAATTGCATCGATAGGACGCTGGCCTGCAAAGCGATAAAGATTAGGAACATCAGGCGTATCTTCCAAAGAGAAAAATTCCAACCACTGGGCAATATCACTAAGCCACTGCGCTTTCTCTGCTTCATCTTCCATCGAAAAATTACTCAAACGAAAGAGATTCTCCAACGTCTGCATCTCCATACCATCCTCCCAAATCTAAAGGCTAAAGTTCTTACCTATGATTCTTTATCATACCAAATCTACCAAGGAATATCAAGAGGCTCATGCATTGCAGAGCAATATTGCGTGCAAACCTCTTGCATATATGAAGGCTTTTGGGTATACTTTGAGTTGGTATTACGACTTTTTAATAAGAATTAGGGAAACATGCATGGCAGATAAAAATAATAACAATCGCAAACCACCACGTAAAGATAATCGCCCCAACCCCATTAAGCCGAGCTCTGGTAAGTTCAATTTTGGTCTACTCATCATCATCGTATTGGCGCTATTACTTATTGCCAACTGGTTTGGTAGCGGGATGACTCAATACCAAAAGATCTCCCTCTCTAGCTTTAAGGAGAAGATTACTAACCAAGAGATTAAAGGCGTTCAGTTTAAAAACGGCTTCATTATTGGTTTTACCCAGACTCAAAAAGAGATGGAAAATCAAGCTCTTGATAAGCACAAAATTATTCGAGGCATGACCACCATGCGTCAACTTCAGGATAATAAACAAGAAGAGAATCCCACCTACCGCGCCGCCACGCTCGTTCTCACCGGCATTCAAGACCCTGAGTTACTCCAGCTTATCCAAAGCAATAACCTCGAAGTAGAGGTTATCCCCCCCAGCAATAATTATTTCCTCAACCAAATTTTGCCCTTCCTCATCCTCTTTGGTATCCTCATTCTTCTCTCCCGTAGCATGTTTAAGCGCATGGGTGGCGGTGCTAATGCGCTCAATTTTGGGCAGAACAAAGGACGCATCGTTGCTGAACAAGACCTCAAAACCACCTTTGCCGATGTCGCAGGATGTGATGAGGCCAAACAAGAGCTCGAAGAGATTGTCGACTTTCTCAAAAACCCCAAACGTTACACCGACATTGGTGGAAAAATCCCTAAAGGCGCACTACTAGTGGGCCCGCCCGGTACGGGTAAGACGCTACTCGCCCGCGCTGTTGCCGGTGAAGCCAAGGTTACCTTCTTCAAAATGAGTGGATCGGATTTTGTCGAGATGTTTGTCGGTGTCGGTGCTGCGCGTGTGCGCGATCTCTTTCAACAAGCACGCGAAAAAGCGCCCTGTATCATCTTTATCGACGAGATGGATGCCATTGGTAAGAGCCGTAACAACTCTATCACCAGTAACGACGAACGCGAACAGACCCTCAACCAGCTCCTTGTGGAGATGGATGGTTTTGATGCTACCGCGGGATTAATTATCCTCGCTGCGACCAACCGCCCTGAGATTCTCGACCCCGCGCTCTTACGTCCGGGGCGCTTTGATCGCCAAGTAACCGTCGACCAGCCAGATCGCAAAGGGCGTGAGCAGATTCTCAAGATCCACACCAAAAACATCAAGATGGACGACTCCGTTGATCTCACCAAGATCGCTGCCGGAACCCCCGGTTTCGTAGGGGCCGATCTTGCCAATATTGCTAATGAGGCTGCTCTCATGGCGGTGCGTGCAGGGCGCACCCGTGTCTCCCACGCCGACTTTGATGAAGCCATCGAAAAGCATGCCCTGGGTATCGCCAAAAAGAGCCGCTCTATGCTTACCCACGAGCGGGAAAATACTGCCTATCACGAAATGGGACACGCCCTGATGCAGGTACTCTCGCCCACCAACTCCAATCTTCGTAAAATTACCATCGTGCCGCGTGGTCGTGCATTAGGTGTAATGTGGAGTAGCCCACAGGAAGGTATTTATAGTCATAGTACACAAGAATTTATTGCAAAAATTGATATCGCTTTGGGTGGTCGCGCTGCCGAGGAGATCATCTTTGGGCATATCACCACAGGCGCAAGCAGCGATATCAAAAGTGCCACTGCCATCGCGCGCTCGATGATTATGGATTACGGCATGAGTGAGCGCTTTAAAAATGTCTCTTTTGGCGATACCGGATACGATAAAAAGTATAGCGAATCGACCCAAGAGTACATCGATAGCGAGATTGCGCGCATCCTCAAAGAGCGATACGCGCGCGTTATTACCACACTCACCAAGTATAAAGACCTCTTGCGCGACCTCGCATTACGTATCTTAGAGACGGAAAATATGAGCGATGACGAATTTTTTGCCATCTTCAACCAAAATCCTCAAGCCAAAGCCGAACGTGAAGCGATGCTCCAAGCCAATCCCTATCTCTCTTCGGAAAAATATCAAGAAAGCGTAAAAAAACCAGAGAATAAGGCAGAAGAAGCCTCACAAGCGGATATGCCAAATCCGGAGAAAGCGCGCTCCAATACCGAAAATACCACCCCCGAGCAAGGAGAGAATCATGGCGAAAATGATTAATTTAGAGAAGAAAGGTCCCGTTACCGTCTATGCTAACGGGCTAATGCTTCATCTGGACTTTGAAGACGATAATAAGTTGATTGCCACCATCGAGAGTGAGGAGGGCGGGCAACCCATCGATATTCATCCACATCCAGAGTTAGCAAACACCGTTGTCTTTGAGATAAAAGAGAGCGACCCTCCCCCTAAGTCTAAATTCCGCCTCATTTAAATACGCGTAAAAAAGAGCTCCCATGACGACCTACCTGCCTCATTCGCCTTCTCATTAAAACGCGTCATGGGGCGCCAACTTTGAGGTTCGGCATAATCATCATAACGATTCTTCAACAGAGGCTCTACCATCAATCGTGCTAAAATCTCCTCGGCATACTCTTGCCAGTCGGTAACAATGTAAAGGTATCCGCCCACCTTTAGCTTAGATGCCAAGAGATGAATAAACTCTTTTTGCAAAATGCGTCGCTTATGATGGCGCTTTTTCGGCCACGGATCCGGATAAAAAAGATGCACTCCGGCTAAAGTCGCATCGGCAATCATGGTAGGCACGCATGCTACCGCATCATCTTGAACGATATATAAATTCTTTAATTGATGCTCCTCAATCGCCAAGAGCAACTTACCCACCCCAGCAGGATAGACCTCAAAGCCCAGATAGCCCGTTTGTGGATTGGCCTGCGCAATTTGATAAGTTGCAAGACCCATGCCAAAACCAATCTCCACCACCACATTTTTCTTACTAAAATAAGTATCAAAATGAATTAACTCTTTCTCTTCACTAGAAATAATATA
Source organism: Entomospira culicis (assembly GCF_028748145.1). NCBI lineage: Bacteria > Pseudomonadati > Spirochaetota > Spirochaetia > Spirochaetales > Spirochaetaceae > Entomospira > Entomospira culicis. Next base: position 1,248,679 of record NZ_CP118181.1, read on the forward strand.
GCGCGAAAGCTCCCCAATCGCGCGTTCTTGCGCACGTGTTATCTGCCCCGTGCGTCGGACAAAACTCTTAATTCCATTCATATCTTCTCATTATAGCACAAGCCATCCACCCCTGACAAGCACTCGAAATAAATAAGAATTCCCCTTGACATTTTGAAAAAAAGAGGTTACCATTAAGAGTATGGAACAGATACCTTTCTTATTTTTTACACGTGTTGTCGTTACTATTTTGGGCGGATTTTTTCTCGCTCACTCCACCGTAATTGCAAAGGTGCCCTCCTTTGAGGGGCTTTATCGCTTCCTAAATACCTCCAGCACCTCGCGACTCACCCTAGCCTTTTCTGCCATGCTCATTGGCGTCATCTCCCTTCTCATGGGGAAATTCTACCTCGACTTCTTCCCCGCTTTTGCTAGCATCACCGTCGCTACCGTCATCTTTCTTGAAGAGTATCTCGCAAACAATGGTGCGCAAAATCAAGCAACATCGTTCCTCTCCAAATACGCGCTAGAGTATAAAAAACATTGGGGGTTATTCGCGATGTTTGTCGGACTTTTACACCTCTTCGCCGTGAATCTCCCGTGGCTCTAACCCATCCAAAACGAGGATCTTACTCTTGACTTTATGTTTCACTCTCTTTATCTTTACGAAAACATAAACCAAAGGAGTATTTCAAGAGATGAACACTGCCCGCGCCTATCAGCACGTACGGCGTTTGGATACCACCGATCCTCGCTACCAGCAAGCAATTATAGCACTCATCTTTAATCTGCAAAAACGTGAACTATTCGCTGCCACAGTTTATGGTATCTTGGCAAAAAGACAAAAGGATGTGAGCAATCGCTCCATTTTAGAGCAAGTAGCAAGCGTTGAACTTAAACACCAAGCAACTTTGGAACAGTTGACGCAAAGATCCGCTACAATTTCTCGACTTAAAGTCATGATCTTCTTACTAGCCTCGCGTATTTTGGGATACACCTTCGTCTTAAAGATGATGGAAAAGAAGATCACCTTCCCCATGGATAACTTCATTAAAAGCCTGTTGATTGATTATGATGCACACTTTGAAGAGTGGTTCTTAGAAGAAGAAAAACACGAACAGATGCTCCTAAAAACTCTCGACGAGGCACGTTTACGCTACATAAGTAGCATGGTTTTAGGTCTTAATGACGCACTCATTGAAATCACCGCTACGCTTGCTGGTTTTAGCTTATCGATGTCTAACAACCGTATGATTTGGATTGCTGGCATGATTCTTGGTGTTTCAGCCACCCTCTCGATGGCAGCCAGCGAATACCTCTCCAACCGTAGCGAGAACAATCCAAAAGCCCTACAGGCAGCGCTTTTATGCGGGTTAACGTATGTTTTCGTCACCATGATGCTTCTCTTACCCTACTTCATTTTTCCCGTTGATGCAAAAATGCTCGCAGTAAGTTGGATGTTGGTCATCGCCTTTTTTATTATTTTAATTTTCAATTTCTATTTATCCATCACCAAAGACCTATCCTTTAAAAAACGTTTCAGCGAGATGCTCATCATCTCCACAGTGATTACAATGATCTCCTTTGGTGTTGGATACTTGGCTGATAATTATTTAAATACAAGTAATCTTTAAATAAATTTATAAGTGAGGATCTATGCGAAAATACGTGATTGAAGGTGGCTATCCACTCAAGGGGAAGATCACCGTGAAGGGAAACAAGAATGCGGCGCTTCCCTGTATTGCCGCGGCATTATTAACAGACGAACCAGTTACTTTACACAATGTACCCGAAATTGCTGATGTTTTAGTGATGTTTGAGGTCATTGAAGACCTCGGTGGCAGTGTAACCAAAGAAGGCGCAGGCGTCTATCGCATTGAGAGTGTCATTAATAAAAATGAGCTTAGTAAAGAGAAAATGCAAAAAATTCGTGCCGGTATTCTCTTTGCAGGGCCCATGCTGGCGCGTAGAAATGAAGTAATTATTCCGCCTCCCGGTGGAGATGTGATTGGACGTCGTCGCCTAGACACGCACTTTTTGGCTTTTGAGGGATTGGGTGCGCAGGTACATATCGACCAATCTTATCATGTTAAGACCAATAAGCTCGTCGGTAGTGATATCTTTTTAGACGAAGCCTCCGTAACCGCCACCGAAAATGCCATTATGGCTGCGGCGATGGCTGAAGGCACGACTATTTTACGTAATGCTGCCAGCGAGCCACATATTCAGGATTTATGTAACATGATAAACGCTATGGGTGGTGCTATTAGTGGCATTGGCAGTAATGTCTTAACCATTGAGGGGAAGGAGAAGCTACACGGAACAACCTTTACCATTGGTTCAGACTTTATGGAAGTGGGATCGTTTATCGCCCTTGCCGCCGCCACAAAGAGTGAGTTAGTCATCGAGCATGCTGCTCCCGAAAATTTACGCATGATTCAGATGGCTTTTGCCAAACTAGGTATCTCTTGGCAAGTGGTGGGTGATGATTTACACGTTGGCACGCCCCAAGAGATGCGCATTAAAAAAGATTTAGGTGGAGCTATCCCCACCATCGACGATGCGCCTTGGCCGGGATTTCCTGCGGATCTTACCAGTATTATGGTGGTGGCGGCAACGCAGTGTGAAGGAACCATTCTTATTCATGAAAAAATGTACGAAAGCCGTATGTTTTTTGTTGACAAACTGATTAGCATGGGAGCTGGAATCATTCTCTGTGATCCACATCGTGCGGTTATTTCTGGTCCATCACGCCTCTCGGGCGCGGCGCAACTCGCTAGTCCAGATGTGCGTGCAGGGATGGCGATGATCATTGCGGCCTTGGCAGCTAGCGGAACGTCTACCATCTCCAATGTTTACCAAATTGAACGTGGCTATGAAAATATTGTCGAGCGTCTTCAACAACTCGGTGCAAAAATCAAAGTGGTAGAAGAGTAACTCTTCTATCTAACCAAAAAGAGAGAGGATTTCCTCTCTCTTTCTCTTTAAATAATCTACACCAAATTACTTACCATGGCACTGCTTATACTTTTTACCCGAGCCACAAGGACAAGGATCGTTGCGCCCGACCTTCTCCACGCGTCGCTGGATATTGATCGGTTGGCTAGTCTTAGGCGGAGTTGCGCTAGGAGAAACACTTTTAGGCGCTTCTGCACCCCCACCACCACCAGAGAGGAGGTTGCCCATGCTCTGGTGCGTACTCACCGTTGCTTTGGGGCGATTTTCCACGCTCTGCACTGGCTGGAGTTTTACTCTGAAGATACGCGCCACAATCACCCGTGCTAAGTCGTCGATCATCGCATCAAACATCTGAAAACCCTCAAGCTTATACTCCACTAGCGGATTACGTTGGGCATAAGTGCGAAGATTAACTGCCTCACGTAAGCCCTCCATCGCGTCAAGATGTTGTTGCCACTTACGGTCTAATTGACGTAAGTATTCAAAGCGCAAGAACTTATTAAACATTTCAGGTTCAATCGCACTCGCCTTCTCACTCATATCAAGTTCAAAGAAGGTGTTCATCTCTTGCCGTTGAAGATCTAACGAAGCGTTCAAAAATTGTTCTACATCAGCAGGGGTAAACCCAAACTGCATATGCAGATCTTGCAAGAATTGCGCATCGCTACTCTCGCTCTCTTGCCGATTTTTACTCTTATGATACGCTTCCAAAAATTCACTCGTCAACTCACTTGCCGTACGGATCAAGCGACGCGACATCATCTCTTCTTTGAGAAGGCTATCGCGCAAGGTGTAAATATGTTGACGTTGGCGATTGAGCACATCATCATAATCGAGCAAATGCTTGCGTATTTCATAATTACGCTCTTCGACGCGCTTCTGTGCTCGCTCAATAGACTTAGAGACAAGACCATGTTGCAACGCTTCACCGCTGTCCATACCCCACTTACCCATCAACGCGCGGAAGCGTTCGCCACCAAAGAGACGCATCAAATCGTCGTCTAAAGAGATATAGAATTTCGATCGCCCCGGATCACCCTGACGCCCTGCACGGCCACGCAACTGATTATCAATACGGCGACTCTCATGACGCTCAGTACCGACAATATAGAGACCACCCAGCGCTTTAATGGCTTGGTACTCCATGGCATTACGCTCGAGTTCTTTTTGATAAATCTGTTGATAGCGTTCAGGATCTTGTTCTGGGTCAACATGTTTTCGCGCGCGAACCTCGGGATTACCGCCCAGCTTAATATCAGTACCACGCCCTGCCATATTGGTGGCAATCGTAACCGCCCCCGATGCTCCAGCTTCGGCAATAATCAGCGCTTCACGGCCATGATTCTTCGCGTTCAATACCTCGTGTGGCACGCCTGCCTTGGTCAAAACCTTCGACAACTGCTCACTACGATCGACGCTCACCGTACCAATCAGCACAGGTTGCCCCACGCTATGGCGTTCCTTCACATCCTTAGCAATCGCTTCCATCTTAAATTGATGGTTTAGATAGATCTCATCTTGCTCGTCATCACGGACAATCGGACGGTTGGTTGGCATAACCGCAACATCTAACTTATAAATTTTGGTAAACTCACGCGCCTCGGTGTCAGCAGTACCGGTCATACCACTAATCTTATCATACATACGGAAGAAATTCTGAAACGTGATGGTCGCCATGGTAAGGCTACGCTTAGCCACACGGATATTCTCCTTGGCCTCGATGGCTTGATGCAAACCATCAGAGTAGCGTCGCCCGTGTAACACACGCCCGGTAAACTCATCGACAATCTGTACTTGCCCCTCAACTACCACATAATCCACATCGATAAAGAAGAGCTTATGCGCCTTCATCGCTTGGGTTACATAATGGACATACTCAAAATTCTTCCCCTCAAACAGGCTACCTGTAATGATGCCTGCCTTCTGAAGAAGCCCTTCCATTTTATTAAAACCCGCGTCGGTAAAGAGAATACGCTTACTCTTTTCGTCGAGTTTAAAATCGCCGGTATGCACGGTTTTAATAAGCGGATCTTCTAAAGGATACTGCCCCGTAACGGGATCCTTCTCCACCTCGACAAAGTAAGAGACCAACGTGTTGACCTTCTGGATCACGGAGGTATCTTCCTCCTCGTCTGGCCCTGAAATAATCAATGGCGTTCGCGCTTCGTCGATTAAAATCGAGTCGATCTCATCAATAATACAAAAATTACGCTCCTCACGCATGCTCTTGGCGCGCATATCCCAAGCCATATTATCGCGCAGATAATCAAAGCCTAGCTCATTATTAGTCGCATAGGTGATATCACAGGCATAGGCCTCTTTACGCGCGTTATTATCCATGTTAGGTAGGATAAGCCCCACGGTGAGTCCTAAGAAGTTGTGCACCTTCTCCATCTGGGCTTTGTCGCGAGAGGCCAGATAATCGTTCACGGTAACGATATGCACGCCTTTACCCGTGAGCGCATTGAGATAGGCAGCCGGCACGCCAGTGAGCGTCTTCCCCTCACCGGTCTTCATCTCGGTGATGCGCCCTTCATGGAGCGTGAGCGCACCGAGGATCTGGACATCGTAGGGGCGTTCACCCAAAACACGTCGACAGGCCTCTCTGGCTAGAGCAAAGGCGCGGGGCAAGAGGCTATCCAAAGATGCGCCTGCTTTTAGCTCCTCTTTGAGCGTACGCGTTTGAAGCGGAAAATCTTGATCGCCAAGAGCCACTGCCCATGGTTCCAACTTATTTACGGCTCGTAGATAAGGCACGAGCTCTTTGAGATCACGTTCTTGTTTTGTTCCAAACAAGCCATTTAACATCGCCGATAGCATACTTTATATTATCATATTTTTAAGGCGATTGGTCAAGAGGGTAAAGAAGAATCTGCAAAGAAGGAAAAGATACGTGCTTTTCTCTTTTTTCTTCGGTTGTTGCGCTCTATTTTAGGGATAATCATCTGCTTCATTTATTACTTATATTCTCTTTACAAGATATTTATTAGTTCATCAAAAGAAATACACATTTAGTGTCTAAATAACAATTCTTAAACCAAAAATATACTAAATATGCTATTTTAAGGTAAAAAGCGTTGACAGAAATAATGGCTTATTGTATGCTTTTTATACAAGGCTTGCAAAAGCGTTATCGCTAAAAAGCAAGCATATTGTACAAAAACTTAATTTAAGGAGAAGTTTTATGTTTAAACTGAAAAAAATTCTATCGTTAACCGCTATATTCGCATTGATGGTTAGCTGTAACCCAAAAGCGCAAACGCCTAATCCAGAGGTTCCTAACCCAGAGGTTCCTAACCCAGAGGTTCCTAACCCAGAGAATCCTAACCCAGAAGATCCTAACCCAGAAGATCCTAACCCAGAGACGCCAACAGACATCCCAGTGCCCAACTTCGGAAATGGTCCTATCTTTACAGCAGTGGATACTCAACTTGACTTTAGCAATTCAGATCGTCGTTTAGAAAACTCTGTTAAATTACTTTTCGAGTATGTACCTGTACGTTCTTTTCAACACTACGAGGAAGAGATTTTAAAGGCGGGCATCTGGCAAAATAAGAAGGAACGTTATAATCACTTAATGTCATTTTCAATACGTAGTGTTGGTGGACACGTCGCAAGTTTACCCATCAAGGAACCACATGGTTCTATCGTACGCTTTGATTTCAGTAATCCGCAAGACCCCAAAGTAGAAAGCTTTTCTAGTTCTAATGATTCTAGGCCTTTCAGGTACAATCAACTCAGACCAGGAGAGCTCAATTTTACACGATGGACTAGCCAAGATGAGGATATCATCGCGCACAATGCAGCAGCCAGCGATGCATATAAAATTCATCCCAATGAAGAATTCTATGTAGTAATTGTCGCTCACACTCTTGGTAAACCCAATTTATCCTACAGCCTCTATATCCCCATCAATACCAATGGACTTAGTCACAGTACCTATACGTTAGAAGAGTAGACGATTACTATCTATAAAAAGAGGAGCGATAATGCTCCTCTTTTTATTTTAATTGTGCCATAAAAAAGCCTTCATTACTTGCCTATATTCTCTTTACAAGATATTTATTAGTTCATCAAAAGAAATACATATTTAGTGTCTAAATAACAATTCTTAAACCTAAAATATACTAAATATGCTATTTTAAGGTAAAAAGCGTTGACAGAAATAATGGCTTATTGTATGCTTTTTATACAAGGCTTGCAGAAGAGCTATTACTCAAAAGCAAGTATATTTTACACAAACTTTATTTAAGGAGAAGTTTTATGTTTAAACTGAAAAAAATTCTATCGTTAACCGCTATCTTCCTCTTGATGGCTAGCTGTAGTCCAAAAGTACCGACCCCTAACCCAGAGACTCCTAACCCAGAGACGCCTAACCCAGAGACGCCAACAGATATCCCAGTGCCCAATTTTGGAAGTGGCCCTATCTTTGAAGTAGATCGTCTCTTCGACTTTAGCACCTCACCTTTAGAGCCCTTTGAAACAGCACTTTATAGTCTACACTACGTACCCGTACGCGCCTTTGAACAGTATAAAGAAGAGGTATTAAAAGCAGGTCTCTGGCAGAATAAGAAAGGTCGCGCAATGTCCTATATCGCCTTCAATACCGATCCCATCGGCTTTAGCGTGGCGGTAGATATCGACGGATCGCATTTGCCGATACGCTTTGACTTCAGTAATCCCCAATCACCTAAAATACAAGACACTAAGAAGAGCTACAACATCACGCGTACAGCGCTAAACACGACATTCGATCGCTGGAGTCGTCAAGATCTCGATATTAAGGAACACAATGCATCTGCCAGTGAAGTGTACAAAATTTATCCTAATGAGGAATTCTACGTGATTATTGTAGCGGTTGCGCTGGATGTAACATTTGAAAAGATACTCTATCTTCCGATTAATATCAACGGCTTAGCACACAGCACCTACATATTGCAGGAATAAAGAATGCAAGCATCAACAAGAAAAGAGGAGCAAGATCGCTCCTCTTTTTTTCAAGGTATCTCATCCTGATAGGTATCTCTTTTTCAAAAAAAAAGCGCTTTACAGAATTTATATATTCTGTCTATAACTAATTTATAAAAAAATCATAAAAAACACATATTTAGCGCTTATTTATCTATTTTTTGCAAATTCATATACTAAATATGTTGTTTAATTAGTAAAATACTTGACAGAATAATAAGGATATTATATCCTCTTATTAGAGGTTTTAAACATCGCCTTCTATATTCTACCACTGCTCAATATCAGAAGGTTCAACCCAAATCATTTTAAACAAGGAGAATTTTATGCAAACATTTAACCCCTACGGCTTCTTAGCCATGTTAGCTCTCATAATCGTTGCTGGATGCAACCCTAAAACTCCCTCAAACAGTCCACCTATAGATGACAACAAACCACCTATAGATGACAACAAACCACCTATAGATGACAACAAACCACCTATAGATGATAACAAACCACCTATAGATAACGGCATCTTATCTGTTGACTTTGGCCCAGGTCCCATCTTTAACCTCGTCCCCTTTTTAGACGTTCCAGCAACACATGTTGGCTACTATAACCTACACTACGTTCCTGCAAAGATGATCGACACCTACAAACAAGATGTGCTAAAAGCTGGGACATGGATACCCAATCTGGAGGCATCACCGGTATCTAATCTTCCTTTTTATACGGATCCCTTTGTACTAGACATCAGGGCATCACCACTTCATTTCCGCGCTCAAAAATTAGAATTCACCCCTATTACGTTAGACTTCACCGATCTTCGTAGTGCGACCCTCAAACACGAAGAGACCACCTATCCCCTCTTCCGTGACATGGGCTACACCCTTCCCTTTGATGCGTGGTATGAGCAGGATTATGACATTACCGCTCATAATCAAAAAGCAGATGATGCCTATAAACTTAAGCCAAATGAAGAATTTTATGTCATCATTATTGGTAGCTTCACATATAAGGGCGCACATACCTTTATTCCAATTAACATCAATGGTTTAGACCACTTTAAATTCACGTTACAAGGAGGTAGAAGAAGCTAAAAAAATCAATTATTCTATCAACTATCAGCCGAAAAATGAGGGCATGCCTAACCAGCATGCCCTTTATTTTAACACCCTTTTGATGCTTCACTTGCCAATGCCCCACCCTGCATCCCTATGTCTTTTTTACACATAGCCAAAAAAGGCAAAACATGCTACAATATCAGCATGAAACACCCTAAATCCACCATGATTCTCGCCATCATCCTTCTCCTAGCATTGCCCTCCGCGCGCATTCTTCCCAAGCCAACCCCGCCTCGTAAGGAGCACACTATGCTCTTCTTTAAAGCATCCAGAGAAGAGACCACCCTCTACCTCTTTGGCTCTATTGGGGGCGTCTTTAAACCCGATCTCGTCTACCCGCTACCAGCGCGTATTCACCAAGCCCTCGCATCCAGCCAGCTCTATCTTTATCATAGAATTTCCGAAGAAGATATCGCGCACTTAGACCAAGCAAGCATCAGCCAACAACCGTGGGATAAATTGCTCACCCCAGAAGCGCTCCGACAACTCACCGCCATTGTGCAAGCCATGCCTCTACAGGAAGAGCAAAAGGCGATCCTCCTCTCCTATCACCCATGGCTAGTTATGCAACTTCTTTATTATAATACCTTGACCCAACTAGGATTTCACGCCCAGTCCGAAGAAGAGTATCTCCTTAATCACGCGCTAGAAAAAGAGATCCCCAGCAAAACCTTCCAGCTCTTGCCGGCAGAAATTCCCTATCTCTTAACCACCTCGCAACGCTATCCCAACGAGCTCTACCAATGGGTGTTTATGAAGTTACGCTTTTTACAGGGGGGAATCAACCTAGCCGAAGCATTACAACATGCGTGGCTCAAAGGTGATATCGATACAGTATTGGATCAATTAGTGATCTCCCGCTCGCCAGATTTTGCCTTTATGCAAGAAGACGAACTGCTCCTCTACGAAGCAACCAACCAAATCATTTGGGCAAGCGTAGATCAATTTCTTAGCTCAACAGAGCATGACCAGCCAACCTTATTCCTCGCTCTACCAGCGGAATACCTCCTAGATAGCGGAGGCTTTGCCAGCTACCTAGAAGAGATGGGCTTTCAATTGACACAAATATAAGTGATGCTAAACATTCAACCTAGCCTCTCTGAGCATGCGCATCAGCACGCTCAATAAGATCTCGATGAAGCTTACGCCACTTTGCCTCGTTTTCCACAAGTGGCTCACGCTTGGTGTCTACCATCAAACGTAACATCGGCTCGGTTTTGCTCCCACGCAACCAAAAGGCTACCACCAGTTCACCATCCACATCGTACAAATGGATGCGCATACCACCAAGCGCCGGCGCTTGTAACACCGGAAAATCTTCGCGCCCTTCGTAGTGAAAGATTTTGTAATGACTCAACCGATCGCGGGGATGCTCTGCTTGCCACTGTGCCCAAACTGACGCTAAAAGCTCTACGTACGCGCGCTTCAGCTCATAAGGCGTACTCGTTGTCTTTACTAAGGCCTCAGGTGCTACCACCGATGTTGTTTGATAGGCAGGTAAATGCGCCAAAATATCAGCAATCGTCCAATAGCTCGGAGCAACGCCTAATCGTTTCTGTGCATAATGCATTAAGGTGGTGCCATCATGCTCCATAAAGAGAAGATTGATAAGGGCCAGTAATGTCGTTAGCGGATCGCGCACCGTGCTAGGATGGATAATAGTACCCCCATTCGAGCCCTCACCGGCGATGGGAACAAGATGATGACAGTGGCGTAAGTGCGTCGCCTGTGCCAATACATTTGCTTCCCCAGTCTCTGATCGATGGCACGTAACCCCAAAGCGATCGCAAATGTCCTCAATACGTAGACTCGTTGCGTCGTTCACCACAATCGAAATCTCTTGCTCGCTGGGGCGCATCGCCGTATAAGCCAGCATGGCTAAAACACTTAGGCTAAAAGTCGTCTGTGCATCCATCACTTGGGCTTTACCTTCGCCATCGATATAGACCAAGTTGCCCCGATCGCCATCGCAATCGACCACAATACCCAATTGGTAACGCGGATCTACTTGAAACATCCGCTCTAATTCGCTCTGACACAGCGCTAAAGAGTCGCCCTCTGGTACAATTGCATGGTGAAATTGTCCTAACTGACCCCCCATCTTATGCACCTGTACACCAAGCGACTCCAAGACACTCTGATCGATACTATTGATTCGTGCAGATCCATTAAAATCGATCACCACGCCAAAACCACCTGCCTGCTGGATGGCGCTTCTTAACTTATCTATGTGATTATTCTCTAAATTCAACAGCGATCCAACCAAAGATTCTCGATAACTCTGTGAGGCTCGCAACTTCAGCGCGCTATCCGCCAAAATAGGCGTACTCTCTAGCGGGCAAAGGTACGCAAACTCTTCTGCCAAAAGCGCACGAAAAATCGTAATCACCCGTACACTGGCCTCCCCACCTAACACTCCGCCGTCAGCTAAACCAAACTTAAAACCATTGTATCCCACCGGATTATGGCTCGCGCTCACATAGAAAAAGGCATCATACTCGCCACTAGCACGCACATATGCCAAGACCTCCGGCAAAGTAACAATTCCAATATAGGCATACTCCACCTCTTGTGAAGAGAGTCCCAAAGTTACATGCGAAACGAGCGCCCCACCCGTAGGACGCGTATCGCGGGCAAGTAACACCCGAGGAGATGCTTCAGCATTTATCTCTTTAAGATAGCGCGAAAAGGCGATGCCAGCCACATAAGCAATCCAGCCATCCACCTCATTGATACTGGGATCTAAACTCTCTTCCTCCCGATCCTCAGTGAAAATCTTGCGCCAACCACTCGCGGACAAAATCATGCTATCCAACGCATCAGCTATCTCTCTACCCATCATTTATCGCCTCTCAACCTAAAATATTTCTTTTTTCTTTATGCTTGATATGCGTTTATAGCACATCAACCAGCGATATCATCTCACTCTTACGTAGATACTCAAAACGCTGGCGTCCCAAAGGATTACGACCAAACCCCCACCACGCCGAAGCAGGGACAATCTCGCGATCCACCAAGAAATTCATCGGAATGACCACGCCACTTGCCATGAGCAACGCCTCACTCTGCGCAAGCTTTAGCAGACGCTCCTTGCCTGTCAAAAAGTGCGATGCTTCAATCATCGCGTCAAACTGCGCACTACGAAACGTACTCTGATTGTAACGCGAGTCCGTCAACCATAACGACAAAAATGTCAACGGATCGAGATACTCGCCACTCCAGCCCTGCTCCACCAACGCAATGCCATCCCACTGCGAACTGTCATAATACTCCGACGAATCCAAGGTGTGCAATTGTACGTCGATGCCGGCGCGTTGCCAAGCCTGTTGCATTAACAGCGCGCGCGGATCGTCCAACGAAAAGAGCAACACATGAAGCGTCGGTAAGCCCTCGGCTTCGGGGTAGCCTGCCTGCTCCAAAAGAGACATCCCCTCGCTGTAATCGCTGTTAATTCCTAAAATTGTGGGATAATCCTTATGTGGTGGTACCAACGATTGCGCCATCGGCATACCACTATCGCGCATCATATTTAGCGGAAGCAACTTAATCAAAGCCCTACGCACAGTGCCTTGCGCATACGCCCCCTCTCGCGCGACAAAGGTATAATATTGGGAAGAGTAGCGCTGTGTCGCTAAAAATTTATGATCGTGCGTAAGTTGACTGGGCAGAAGATTTCTCGCCCAATCAAGCTTTCCCTCGGTCAACTGCACATCAATAGAAGCCTCTTCTTGGTGAAAGTGTACTTCAATTGTCGTAATCTCCACCTGATCGGCTTGCCAATAAAGACGATTTCGCCGTAAAATAATGCCATCTTCACTCTCGCCAGCGTAGAGATATGGGCCACTAAAGGGAATCGCGCGAGGGTCGCTCCAACGCAAGGGAAGCTGACTGCCACTCAAAGGAGAGAGGGCAGGATGTGCCAAGATCTCAAAAAAATAGGGCGCAGGGTGGCGCAGGCGAAAGAGAATTTCACGCTCGTTTAGCACCTCAATTCCTAGGGCTCGCAGATCGCTCTCTTCTCCTAAGCTATAATCCTTAACTCCTTCTATCATATAGAGAAGTTCGGCATTAGGATTTGCGCGATTAGGGTCAATTAAACGGAGAATCGATCGATAAAAACTCTGTGCAGTAATCGCGCTTCCATCCGAAAAACGAAGCTTAGGACGTAACGTAAAACGATACTCCAAGCCATCAGCGCTCACCTGCCACGCCTGCGCTAATGCCGGCAGAGGCTCAAGGGAATTTGCATCCAGACGCACCAACCCCTGATAGACCGCAGAAAAGAGGATATGTTCATCGTCATGTTCGATAGCTTGCGGATCCCAATTAAATTGATGTGCCGGTAAGGCTAGGCGTAAAATCGTACTCTCGGGGTTCGCCCAACTTGACATCGCAAATATGCTTACTACCCCGATAATCCCCAAAAATCTATTCACTATCCAACTCCTTTTGCACCGCCCAACGCATCGCTCGAGACCACGCCCGCACCCGCGCATTGAGCATCAACGCCTCTTTATCTAACCAACTAAATTTCAATGGTGATGACTTCACTGCCTTTTGAATATCGGCTAAATCCCCGCGTTCCCAAAGAGCCAAATCGCACCAAGGCTCTAAAGTTGCTTCAGCGGCGGCCTCTTTGTAGTATGCCAGCGCCGATTTATTGTAAGGGCAGACATTTTGACAGATATCGCACCCGTAAATGACCGGCAAATTATCGCTGACGGGGAGCATGCCATTACTCGCCATTGATTGTAAGCAGAGCGTTCGATCAAGACGATAGGCATGGTGCAACGCGTTGGGAGGACACGCCCTTTGGCAGAGATTGCACGAGAGACAACGCTCGGCAACACGATTGACCGGTTGCAGGTGAAGAAAGTAGAGCGGAAGCTCCACCGCAAGCAATACAACAAACGAACCCCAACCATCCACAATCACTAAAGAATTTTTGCCGTACACGCCAATGCCTGCATCCACAGCAAGCTTCTTTTCGTTGAGATGACGAGAATTGCAAGCAATGCTAAAGCTCTTGGGTGGAAGGTTGAAGAGCGAGGCTAAATCTTTGCGCAACTCTTTGGCAAGACGCACCGCCGCCTGATAATTATCATGACAGGCAAAGAGACCCATCACCTGCCGACTCTCTTGCGTAGCAGATAAATAGGGGACAGCAAGGGTGAGATAACTAGAACCATGCTGGTTAGCTACCCCTGCTTGTAAGAAACCACGACCTAAGGCGAGCGCTTTGCACTGTGCAATAAGATCGTCCGAAGATAGGTGCACCAACGCGCAATTATCCCTTTGCGTGCATCTTAACGAGCGACTCCAAAGCAATCTCCATCATCTGCGTGAAGGTGTTTTGACGCTCCTCAGCCGAAGTGCTCTCGCCCGTAACGATATGATCGCTCACCGTGACTAATGTAAGCGCACGCGCACGATGCTTCGCAGCGAGGGTGTAGAGACCGGCAGCCTCCATCTCCACGGCAAGTACGCCATACTTTGCCCACTTTTCGTAGAATTTAGGATTATCATCATAAAAGATATCACTAGAGAGAATTGTCCCTTTACGCAAGGCAAAGCCCAACTCTTCAGCCGATTGCGCGGCGGCCAAGGCGAGGTCGAAGTCGGCAGCGGGAGCAAAATCTAAGCCGTTAAAGCGATCTTTGTTGACACCGCTAGTGGTGCTTGCCGCCGTACCAAGAATAATCTCGCGCACTTTAATCTCTTCGTGGATAGCGCCAGCCGATCCGATGCGAATCAAATTTTTGCAACCATAGTTTGCCAACAACTCATGTACATAAATCGAGATAGAGGGAATCCCCATGCCCGTACCCTGCACGCTCACGGGAACGCCTTTGTACGTACCCGTAAAACCAAACATGTTGCGTACGCTATTGTACTGTTTGACATTTTCTAAATAATTATCGGCAATAAATTTAGCACGTAATGGGTCGCCCGGTAATAAGATATTGGGAGCGATCTCTCCCACTTTTGCTTCGTTGTGCGCTGTCATCGCAAACCTCCTAGAGTATACTCTATTTTATCATATTTGGGATGGTTTGTCTAGTGAAAGAAAAAAAATAGCCTCTACACCGAGAGGCTATCTACAAGAACACAGAAGGCAAAGTTACTTAACAGCTTTAATCTTAACCTCACGTTTAACTTCTTTGTCATTATGATCTCTCGTGGTAACAGTAATGGTAAACTTGTCGCCCTTCTTAACTACAATAGGAAGCGCAGTAACCACCATATCAAGCATCTCTTGGTCGCGATCTGCGGCTAGATTTTGTATTACCAATAATTTCCCATTTGGATCAACACTCACTTTGAGATTCACTAAGGTGTTCTCAACTGTGTTGATAAACTTGTCGTCTTCCGTAAGTTTTGCAAAATCTGCATCACTCATCGAACTAAGCTTTACGCCGTTCCAGTAAGCCGACAATACCAATCCATTAGTAGCGGAT
The DNA here is from genome assembly GCF_028748145.1 of Entomospira culicis. Classification (NCBI taxonomy): domain Bacteria; kingdom Pseudomonadati; phylum Spirochaetota; class Spirochaetia; order Spirochaetales; family Spirochaetaceae; genus Entomospira; species Entomospira culicis. The sequence continues at coordinate 1,264,148 of NZ_CP118181.1, forward strand.
AGAGACAACTCTCCACCTTCCCAATCCAACCCTTCTTTTGCTACTTTGTTGCTAGGGCTACAGCTAGCTAGTACTAATGCCATTGCCAAAAATAAAGCAATTCCTTTCTTCCACATACTATTCTCCTATGTATACAAGATATTTTTCATAATATATAAAATAATGATTCCTGTCAATATGTTTTTAAAAAAATTCTTAAAAATGATATACAAACTAATCAAAAATATATTGACCATAAAAAGCCTCCAAAATGGAGGCTATCAAAAAAATACACCTATTACGAGTGTAGGTTATTCCACAATATTAACCACCACCTCACGCGTAACGCTCTGCCCACTCGCATCATCAAATGTAATACTTACCGTAACAGAGTCGCCTTTCTTCGCTGCACCGGTTATCGTTGTAACGCGTAAGTCCCAGCCCTCTTGCTCCTCATGCATATTACCCGTTACATACACTTTACCTTCAGGCTTTACACTCGTCTTTAAACCCTTCGTATCAATAGCAATCAACGTATTTTCAAAGTCTTCATCATTTAGCAGATTATCAAAATACTCAGCATCCATCGTACTCAGCTTTTCCCCGTTCCAATGTGCGGACAAGATAAAACCTTGGTTTACAGGATTATTGCTAAGCGATAGCTCACCACCCAGCCAATCAAACCCTTCTTCTGATACAGGGCGAATCTCTTGCCATTGGTTATTATCATCATTATCATCATCAGCACCTTTGTTTTTAGGGCTACAGCTAGCCAATACAAAAGCTATCGTTAAAAATAAAAAAAGACTCTTCTTCCACATCGTCCTATTCTCCTATTTCTTAGAATAATCCTAACTATAAACAAAATCATTAAAATTGTCAACATACTATATAAAAATTTCTTTATTATCAAAAATCACTATTCCATCCTCCAAAATTTTCCCCGCACGTCTTGATTTCTCTTGCTAAGCGATCTATAATAGAGATTGTTTTTCCCCGCTAATGCGATTATATTTTGAGGAGTGCCACCCACACAAGGAGATAAATTCTAATGAACGAACCGTTTGATATCGATGCATATATTGGTAAAGTGCCAAACTTTCCTAAGGAGGGGATTCTCTTTTATGATATCAGCCCGATTCTTCAGCATCCGCCTGCGCTTGCCCATGTTATCCAGAAGATTCAGCATCACTATAAAGATCAACCCATCGATGCCATTGCCGGCTTAGAGGCACGTGGCTTCTACTTTGCACCTGCCCTTGCTATCGCGATGCAAAAGCCCTTCTACCCCATCCGTAAAGCAGGCAAGCTCCCCGGCAAAGTTGATAGCCAAAGCTACGACCTAGAGTATGGCTCTGCCAGCATCGAGATGCAACCAGCCCCCCAACTTGCCGGTAAGCGCGTGCTCCTCCTCGACGACCTCATCGCCACAGGTGGCACACTACAGGCCGCAGCGACCCTTTTACAGCGTCAAGGCGCTACCGTAGAAGATCTCTGTGGCGTCATTGGGCTTCCCTTCCTCAACTACCAAGAGAGCCTTGCCAGTTTCCGCATTTATACTTTAATTAACTACGATAAGGAGAATTTATAACATGTCCAACCAACCCTATGTGCAGATCGCCTATGACGATCTGGTAACCCTCGTGAAGGATATTTTTGTCGGTGCCAAGGTGAGTGCCGATAACGCCCAAGCTGCCGCCGATGTCCTTGTCATGGCCGATGCCCAAGGCATTAGTAGTCATGGCGTTGCCCGTACCCAGCGCTATCTTAACGACATCGCCAAGGGAGTAACCCACCCCGATACGCCACACCAAGTCCTCAAAAGTGGCCCCTCGTTTGAGGTTTGGGAGGGCAACCACGGCTTAGGTTCTGTCCTCTCCAACAAAGCCATGAAGCGCGCTATCGAGCTGGCAAAAAACTCTGGGGTAGGCATGATTAGCGTACGATGTAGTAGCCACCACGGTATCACCAGCTACTACACCCACGAAGCTCTTGCCCACGACATGATCGGCGTCGCCATGACCAACACCGCCCCCCTAGGCATCCCCACCGGTGGACTTGGCGCGCGCTTTGGTACCAATCCCTTAGCCTTCGCCGCTCCTACCACGGGCAAGCTTCCCCCCTTTATCCTAGATATGGCCACCACCAACGTTACCCGTGGCGCTGTGGAGATCAAACTGCGTAATGGCGACCCCATTCCAGATGGTTGGGCAATCGACAGCGAAGGGAAAACCCCCACCGACGCCAAAGCCTTTCTCGATGGACTACTCAACCTTGAAGGTGGACTGCTACCCCTAGGCGGTGCCAGTGCAGGACACAAAGGCTACGGGCTTGCCATGATGGTCGAGATCTTCACCTCGCTCTTGTGCGGAGGCGATTACGGCATCAATGTGCGCGATACCCCAGAGACCGCCGCCTGCGTCAACCACTTCTTCATGGCAATCGATATCAAACAATTTCGCGATTTAGATCACTTTAAAACCGATATGGACGACTACCTCCAGATGATGCTCGATACCAAGCGCGCCGATCCGCTCAAACCCATCTACTACGCAGGGCAAATCCCTCACGCCAACATGGTTACCGCCAAAAAGGATGGCGTAAAGATTCTCGCCTCGGTGTATGAAGAGCTCAAGAGCATCGCCAACAAATACAGCGTACACGTGCCTAGCGCCAAAGCACTCTAACCAAAAAATGATAAAGAGAGAGTAATCCTCTCTCTTTTACTCGCCAAAACTAAGTTGGGCGAGGATTGCCTCTCGAGCTTTAATTTTCTGACGTAAATACTCCATCGGTCGGTCGCCCTTGGTGCGATTGCAATGTCCGCAGAGAAGCTGATAATTTTCATAATAATCGCCTCCGCCCTTTGCCCGAGGAATAATATGATCAATCTCAAAGTGTTGGATATCAAACTGCGTGGTACAGCCATTGCACCTACCCGCTTGCGCTTGGTAGAGGCGCTCTTTAATGGAGAATGAAGGGGCTTCCATCACCACGTCCGTGCGAGTGGGAGCGTCGGTGCGGTGAATAAAATCTTTGCCCAGTTGCCTAAAGGTGAGGCGATCTTCTAGCGCGCCACCCTTCTCCAGACGCTCGATTAAGATCTGCACCGCTTGCTTTTCGATATCAATACCGATCCATGCGCGCCCCAACTGCTCGGCTGCCACGCAGGTGGTTGCACAACCAGCAAACGGGTCGAGAATGAGATCGCCCTCACGACTGCTAGCGTGAAGAATCCGATGTAAGAGTGCTAGCGGTTTTTGCGTGCGATACCCGGTATCCTCGTTGCGCCCAATGCGCGGAATGTCGATCCAGTTGTTATCTAAAGGCTTACCTTCATAATCATCTAAATATTTGCGACGCTCTAACTTACCCTCGTCGGTGATAACGACATTGCCTTTTTGATACTCTTCCTCCAGACGCGCTTGGCTTAACCGCCAACCCGAGCTGTAAGGGTTGCGAAAACCCCGCCACTCAAAGCAGAGATTGGGGCGATCGCCCATAGTCTTGTTACGAAAGAGCGGAATGCCCGTATAGTAGCGCCGACCTTCTCCATCAATCTTATTGAATTTTTTATCGCTCTCCGCCTTGTCCTCAATATCTAAGGTGTTTTTAAGATAAAATGTATCTGATTTTGTGTAAAAAAAGATGCTATCAGTATTGCTCCCAAACTTTTTTGCCTTATGTTGACTGCCCTTGCCTCGGCCGTCGTTGCGTTGCCAGACAATCTCATTACGAAAATTCTCTTTGCCAAAGATCGCATCGAGCACCACTTTAAGATAGTGGCTAGCGGTGGGGTCGCAGTGCAGATACAAACTACCGGTAGGCTTTAGCACCCGATGCATCTCGATAAGGCGCTGGGTCATGTAGGTGATGTAGGCCATCATGCCCTTGCTATGCACCTGCTGAATCTGCATGATAAAACGCACCAGTGCAGGATACTTATCGATCAACGACTCCAAGTAGGCCTCGTTGACATCTTGCCACGTCCACATATCTTTAAACGACGAACCCGCCGCCTTAGAGCCGACCGGCGCGGAGTAGATGCGCTTGGAGTTAAAGGGCGGATCAAGGTAGATGAGATCGACCAGCTCGCTATTGAGGTGATGCAACACCAACAAATTATCGTGCGTATAAAAATAGTTTGGGGTAGACATAAGAGTAATTTATCTCGTTATAGATTTTTATGCAACACGTGGTTAGCTACTCGCCAAAACTAAGCTGTGCGAGGACTGCCTCTCTGGCTTTAATTTTCTGACGTAAATACTCCATCGGTCGGTCGCCCTTGGTGCGATTGCAATGTCCGCAGAGAAGCTGATAATTTTCGTAATAATCGCCTCCGCCCTTTGCCCGTGGGATAATATGATCAATCTCAAAGTGTTGGATATCAAACTGCGTGGTACAGCCATTGCACCTACCCGCTTGCGCTTGGTAGAGGCGCTCTTTAATGGAGAGTGAAGGGGCTTCCATCACCACGTCCGTGCGAATGGGAGCGTCGGTGCGGTGAACAAAATCTTTAAACATCTCGCCGCTTGCTTCGGTGAGACGATCCATCAAAATTTTTGTCGCCTGTGCTTCGATATCTATCCCTATCCACTTACGACTAAGATGTTGCGCCGAAACACAGGTGGTTGCGCAACCAGCAAAGGGATCAAGAACTAAATCACCGGGATTACTGCTTGCCAAAATAATACGATTCAATAACGCTAGTGGCTTTTGCGTCGGATACCCCGTAGACTCATGTTTACCAACCTTGTAAATATCTGCCCACCAACTAAAGGGAATCTTGCCTAAATTTCCCTGTTGCTCTCGCCACTCCTCAAGTGTCTCTCCCTCTTTTAGCCATTTCGTTCCGCCATGAGGAGCACCGCCCTTATAAGGAACTCGAATTTTATCTTTATTAAATGTCCAAATCTTTGATTTTGAATACCAATAAATAATATCTGTATTTCTAGGAAACTGCTTGATATAGGGCGTTGTAGCCGTGGAGTAACACCAGACAATCTCATTACGAAAATTCTCTTTGCCAAAGATCGCATCGAGCACCACTTTAAGATAGTGGCTAGCGGTGGGGTCGCAGTGTAGATACAAACTACCGGTAGGCTTTAGCACCCGATGCATCTCGATAAGGCGTTGAGTCATGTAGGTGATGTAAGCCATCATCCCCTTGCTATGCACCTGCTGAATCTGCATGATAAAACGCACCAGTGCAGGATACTTATCGATCAACGACTCCAAGTAAGCCTCGTTGACATCTTGCCACGTCCACATATCTTTAAACGACGAACCCGCCGCCTTAGAGCCTACTGGCGCGGAGTAGATGCGCTTGGAGTTAAAGGGCGGATCAAGGTAGATGAGATCGACCAGCTCGCTATTGAGCCCTGTTAAGACAAAGAGATTATCATTGGTATAGAGGGTGTTCGTAATCGCCATACACATATTTTATCATATCATGCGTTTTTTTGCAACGCGAAAAGAGCAAAGGAGAGGATCAGCGCCTCTCCTTATGCCTTCTTCATTTAACTCTCTTTAAGGCTCTCGAGGCTTGCCTCTAGTTTGATACGTTGTTGGCTAAATTGCTCTACGCGCTCGCGCTCTTTGGCGACGGCGGATGGATCGGCACGTTGTACGAAATTTTCGTTCGCCAATTTTGCTTGCGCGCGCTCCATCTGCTGGGTAACCTCGGCAAGCTCTTTGGTCAGCTTGGCGATCTCTTGCTCTATATTAATAAGGTGGCGCATCACCAGCAACGCCTCAAAATCGCGCCCCACGAGGTTTACACCAAGGTGCGCTTTGCGGTCGGTCTCGTTAAACGCCACAGAGGCTAGCTCAATGGTTTTCAACTTAGCCATGCGCAACATCACCTCTTCATGCGCCATAAAGGCCTCGCGTTCTTGGTTCGATGCAATATAGACCTTCGCCACGATACGTTCGTCGCCGGCAATGCCAAATTGCGTACGCATCGCACGAACCTGCCCAATAAAGAGCTTCACCGTGCCAAACGCCTCGGCGCTAGCCTCCCACATCGATCGATCTTGGGCTTGTGGATAGGGGGCGACAATCAAGAAGTCGGCTTGTTTATTGGGGAGCTTCTGATAAATTTCCTCGCTGATAAAGGGCAAGAACGGATGCATCAAGCGCAAAGACTCCTCCAAAATCGAAAGCGATACCGCCAGCGCGCGCTCCTTTTCAGCAACATCATCGGCATAGAAGCTCGCCTTGAGTGCCTCCAGATACCAGTCGCAAAAGTCATCCCAAAAGTAGTCGTAGATAGCGTGGCTAGCATCGTCAAAGCGATACTGCGTAAAGGCCTCGGCGACGAGTTTACTGGCGTGGTTTAGGCGATAGGCAATCCACATATCCAGCGCGCTATACTGCTTAGCGAGCTCGGGTTTGTAGGCGATAGCAACGCGATTACCCAGTAAAAAACGACTAGCATTCCAGATCTTATTGGCAAAGCGCCCGCCCATCTTAAACATTTCGCGATCGAGTGGGAGATCTTGCCCCTGTGTGGAGAGATAAGCGATAGTAAAACGTAACGCATCCGCTCCGTCGCTCTTAACAATCTCCAGCGGATCAATGCCGTTACCCAGTGTCTTACTCATCTTGCGCCCTTGTTTGTCGCGCACCAAGGGGGTAATGTAGATATCCTTAAACGGCACCTCGCCCATAAAGTTGAGCCCAGCCATGATCATACGGGTAACCCAAAAGAAGATGATATCGTAGGCGGTAACCAGCGTCGAGGTGGGGTAAAACTCTTTGAGTTGCTCGCTCTGGTTGGGCCAGCCAAAGACGCTAAAGGGCCACAACCAACTGCTAAACCACGTATCCAAGACATCTTCGTCTTGTTTAATGTTTGTGCTCTGACAATGGCTACAGTGAGTAAGATCGGTGGTGCTCACCGAGATTTTTCCACACGCGGCACAGTACCACGCGGGGATACGATGCCCCCACCACAACTGTCGGCTGATGCACCAATCACGAATATCTTTAAGCCACGCCGAGTACGTATTCTCCCAGCGCTTGGGGTAGAAGTGAATCTTACCATCATCATGAGCCTGAAGCGCCATACTCGCCATCTTCTCCATGCGGACAAACCACTGCTTACTCAAGTAAGGCTCAATCGTCGTATTGCAGCGATAGCAGTGCCCCACGCGGTGCTGTAGCGGATCTTTCTTGACCAATAACTCTAGCTGTTCGAGCAAAGCAACCGCTGCTTCGCGTGCCTTAACAATAGTAAGCCCTTGAAATTCCTTAGGTGTATGCTGGTTAAGCAATCCATTTTCGTGAAAAATATTGATAGATGCCAAGTTGTGGCGCTTACCGATCTCGAAGTCGTTGGGGTCGTGCGAAGGCGTAACCTTAAGCACCGCGCTACCAAAGGTGCGATCCACATAACTATCGGCAATCACCTTGATGGTGCGATTGGTCATGGGCACATGCACCTCCTTGCCGATCATCGCAAGATAGCGCTCATCTTCAGGGTGAACCGCTAAGGCGACATCACCAAAAATCGTCTCGGGGCGACTGGTAGCGACAATCAGCGCGCCACTGCCGTCGACAAGCGGATACTTGACATGGTACAAAAAGCTCGACTCCTCGGCATACTCTACCTCATCGTCCGAGAGCGCCGTGGTACAGCGCATGCACCAATTGACCAAGTACTCACCCTGATAGATATCACCCGCCTGATACATGCGCACAAATGATTCGCGCACCGCCTGCGAAAGCCCCTCATCGAGGGTAAAGCGCTCGGCCTGCCAGTCGCAACTACTGCCAATCTCGCGTAACTGCTGGGTAATAATCTTATGATGACGTTCTTTAACCTGCCAAACATACTCGACAAAGGCCTTGCGCCCCACATCATGACGACTCTTGCCTTGTGCCTTAAGCTCCTTCTCGGCGACGTGTTGCGTGGCGATACCCGCATGATCGGTACCAGGAACCCACAAGGTTTTACGCCCCAACATCCGCTGATAGCGCACCAAAATATCCTGCAACGATCCATTAAGACCATGCCCCATATGCAACACGCCCGTAACATTAGGTGGCGGAATTACCACGACAAAGGGCGACTCCGTATTGCCAAAGCGCGACTGTGGGGCAAAGGTATTAGCCTCCTCCCACTGGTGATAGATGGTTGATTCAAAATCCTTGGGTTGATAGCTCTTGGGAAAGCTTGCGTTAAATTCATCCTCATGGAGTGTGCTCATGGTTATTCGTCCCTTCCTTTGGTTATTTGCTCTAGCGGAGTAAGACCACTAAGTAGCGGTTTTAGATAGCGCCCCGTAAAGGATGCTTCACAATCAGCAACGTGCTCGGGCGAGCCTGTTACCAACACTTGCCCACCACCAGCACCGCCTTCGGGGCCAAGGTCGACAATATAATCGGCGCACTTGATGACATCTAAGTTGTGTTCAATCATCAAAATGGTGTTACCGCGCTCCACCAACGACTGTAGACTTACCAATAGCTTCTTCACATCTAAAAAGTGAAGTCCGGTCGTAGGTTCGTCAATGATATAACACGTCTTCCCCGTCGATCGCTTGGAGAGTTCGAGCGCCAACTTCACGCGTTGTGCCTCCCCACCACTCAAGGTTAAGGCCGACTGCCCCAGCGTGATATAATCCAAGCCACACTCCATCAACTGGGCAAGTTTACGCTCCACCTTGGGGATATGCGCAAAAAATTGATGCGCCTCTTCCACCGTCATCTGGAGAATCTCGTGGATGTTCTTCTCCTTATAGCGAATCTGCAAGGTCTCGTGGTTAAAGCGCGTGCCATGACAGACATCACACTTAACAAAGACGTCGGGTAAAAAGTGCATCTCGATCTTCTTAACGCCTGATCCCTCACAAGCCTCACAGCGTCCACCTTTTACATTAAAACTAAAGCGTCCGCTCTTAAAGCCCGACGCCTTCGCCGCCGGAAGCTCGGCAAAAAGCTCCCGAATCGGCGTCCAAACGCCCACATACGTGGCGGGGTTACTACGAGGCGTGCGGCCAATAGGCGACTGATCGATGGTGATGACATTGTCCAGCGCCTCTGCGCCAACCACCGCGCCTACTCTACCCACACTCATGCGCGCGCGATTTAATGTATTATGGAGATAGGGGCTGATAATATCGTTAAGCAGCGTCGATTTACCCGACCCCGATACGCCCGTTATCACCGAGAGTGTACCCAACGGAAAGGTTACATCGATATTTTTTAAATTGTTATGCGTTGCCTGCTGAATACCTAAAAAAGAGCCATTGCCCTCGCGCCGAAGACTAGGCACCGCGATAATCTCCTTACCGCTCAAATAGCGACCCGTCGGGCTTAGCTCCACCTGTGCCACCTCTTGAGGCGTACCAGAGGCCACCACCTGCCCACCATGCACGCCAGCAGCTGGACCAATGTCGATTAAATAATCCGCCTCACGGATCACCTGCTCGTCATGCTCTACCACGATCAACGTGTTACCCAAGTCGCGTAGACGCTTGAGCGTTTGCAATAGGCGATCGTTATCGCGCTGGTGTAGCCCGATGGTTGGCTCATCCAAAATGTAGAGTACGCCCATCAAACTCGATCCAATCTGCGTCGCCAAACGAATGCGCTGACTCTCCCCACCGCTAAGCGTGCCAGCCGTGCGGGTAAGCGATAAATATCCCAAGCCCACGCTGTGCATAAAGGTAAGGCGATCGCGAATCTCCTTGAGGATCTCCTTAGCGATAGCCTCATGCATGCCACTTAAACTAAGCGACTGAAAAAAATGCAATTCATCCTCAATGCTCATCTGGGTAAGACTCAAGATATTCTGCCCGCCCACCTGTACGGCTAGAGCCTCACTACGCAGACGCGCGCCCTTACAGCTTTCACAAGGAGCAGAGCGCATAAAACCCTCAAACCACTCTTTCACGTTGTCGCTGGTACTCTCGCGATGACGGCGTTTGAGATCGGCAAAAATACCCTCCCAAGGGCGCTGTTGCGTATGGCTATTTGTCCCTTGTACATTTTCATACTTAAAGGTAATCACCTCGCTACCCGTGCCGTGCAACACCTTTGCTAACACTTGTGCATCAATCTGATTAATTGGCGTATCCAAGGTAAAGCCGTAGTGCGTGGCTAAACTCGCAAAGATCGATCGATACCAGCGATTGGTCTCGGGGTTGTAAGGAGCAAAGCCACCTTGATTAAAGCTAAGCGCACGATTAGGCATAATGAGATCTTCATCAAACTCCAAGGTCTCGCCCAAGCCCGCACAGTCGCTACAAGCACCCGCGGGATTGTTAAAGCTGAAGAGCCGTGGCTCCATCGCCGGCATACTAAAACCGCACAACGGACAGGCCGCATGCTCACTAAAGAGAATCTCTTGCGTGATTTTATTCTCTTGATCCAACAACGCGACAATCACCTGCCCACCGCTCACGCTCAAAGCACTCTGCACCGCCTCACTTAGACGCGAACGCTGGCTATCTTCTAAAATAAGGCGATCCATCACCACCTCGATGGAGTGCTTGCGCTTCTTATCTAGGGGAATCTCCTCTTCCAATGAGACCACCACGCCATCCACGCGCACGCGCACAAAACCAGAAGCTCGCGCGTCGCTAAAGACCTTGGTATGCTCCCCTTTGCGCTCGCGCACTAAAGGCGCGAGAATCATGAGGCGCATAGCGTTGGGGATAGCAAAAATATCGTCAATAATTTGATCCAAACTGCGCGAGGCGATCGGAATATTGTCCTTAGGACAGACCGCCGTACCCACACGCGCATATAGAAGACGCAAGTAGTCATAAATCTCGGTGATGGTGCCAACCGTACTGCGCGGATTGCGCCCTGTCGTCTTCTGCTCGATGGAGATGGCAGGCGATAAGCCCTCGATATAATCGACATCGGGCTTCTCCATGCGTCCCAAAAATTGCCTAGCGTACGCCGAGAGCGACTCCACATAACGGCGCTGACCCTCGGCAAAGATCGTATCAAAAACCAGCGAGCTCTTGCCCGAGCCTGAGACCCCAGAGACCACCACCAGCTTATCCCGTGGCATGGTAACATCAATACCCTTTAAGTTGTGCTCACGAGCACCCTTTACAATCAAATGAGTTTGCATATCCCCTATAATATAGCATAAAAAAAGTCTTGTAAAGAGTATTACTAGATGAATTCACTTTTGTTCGCTTGCCAAAAATAATCTTTTCGGCTATACTTTTCCTATTATGAATACAAATATGCCTATTTTGGCTCCTAGCCTACTGTCGGCTAACTTTGCACACTTTCAAGAGGCGCTCACCTTGGTGCATCAGCATCAAGCGCCGTGGCTTCACTTCGACGTGATGGATGGGCAATTTGTGCCGGCTATCACCTTTGGATCGCAAGTGGTTGCCAGCCTGCGCGACAAGAGCGAGACTTTTTTTGATGTGCATCTCATGACCAACACCCCCGAGCGCCACTTTGCCGCCTTTGCGCAAGCTGGTGCCAATAATATTACCTTTCACATTGAGGCCACGCACCATGCGCACGCCCTTGTGCAACAGATTCATACATTAGGAGTCAAAGCAGGCATTGCGCTCAATCCGGCTACGCCCTTAAGTGCAATTGTCGAGCTACTGCCCTTTGTTGATCTCGTCTTGGTGATGAGCGTCAATCCCGGCGCTGGTGGCCAGAGTATGATCCCCAGCATGCTCCAGAAGGTGAAACGACTGCAACAGATGAAGAGCCACTATAACTATCCCTACCACATCCAAATTGATGGCGGGATCAACGAGTCGACCATCTTTGCGGTGAAAAATGCGGGCATCGACGTGGTAGTAGCAGGGTCTGCCTTCTTTGCCAATCCTAAGCTCGATCTCTTTTTACAGCGACTACGGAGTTAATTCGTAGTGGATGCCCAAGCGATCCTCAAGAAGGCCGAGCGTCAGCTCAAAGCGACGCAGTATCGACAAGTGATTCGGCTCTTAGAGCCCAAAATCCTCTTGTTTAATAATGACGCGCACTTTTACTACCTCTTGGGGAGCGCTTGCTACTTTACCAACGACATCAACGGCGCACAACTCTATCTTCAACGCGGGCTTACCTCTGCCGAAGATAACATCGACATTCGCCTCTTGCTGGCTTGCGTGGCGTTACGCAAACGTGATACCGCGCAGGCGTTGCAACTTTGGCTCGAGGTAGACGACCTTGAACCCGACAACAAAAAAGCGCGCTTTGGTATTAATAAAATGAAGAGTATCAAAGATAATCGTGATTTGGGGCGCTTTCTTGTGCAACACTCGTTCAAAAAACTCCTACCCATCAAGCCCATCTCCCCCCTTATGCGCGTCGTCTCGAGCATCGGCTATACCCTCACTATCATGCTTTTATTAGTCAGTATCGGGTTTCTTAGCCAACGTATCTTCTACCAGATATTTCCCCCTCAACCCTTCACGCGCGACGGTGTATCCGAGCAATTTACCTTCTTTAGCATCAAACCCACCGAGATCCTCTCCCCTAGCGATGCCCCTACGCTCTTTATCTTGAGTGAGGCGCAAATTCTCCAAGGCATGGAGGATGCGCGAGAGTATTTCAACAATTTTCAAGACGATCTTGCCGGCAGAGAGCTCAATCGCGTACTCCTTTCTAATGCCAGTAGCGCCGTTAAAGCCCAAGCGATGATCCTCCAACAGGCCTTTCAACCGCCCACTTTTGCCACCTACAATGCGAATTTTACCTTTGTCGATGTCGCCTCCCAACCGCAACTCTACAATGGATTGCATGTGCTTTGGCGGGGGCCCATCAATGGGCTCAATGTTACGCCCTCCCGCATTGCCTTTCGTCTCTTAGTTGGCTATGAAGATGGACGCGTCTTAGAGGGTGCGGTGGATGTCTTTGTTCCCTTCGAGATCTCCCTTACGCCTAATCTGGTTACCCACGTTTTAGGCAAAGTTGTCGCTAATGATGCGGGAAATTTCTACCTAGAAGCCGTCTCTATTAACCAAATTGTCGCCCTCGATTCTCATTTTTAACATTTTTTATCTTTTTTTCAAAAAATCATTAAATTTTAATTCTTTATCTACAATCACTTTAAACTCATCAATACGACACATATGCATAACTTCACAAGAAAAATATCTTCTCATCATAATTTGTTCACATTTGCCTAGTATTATGGAGATATCTTAAAGAGAAAGACGGAGGAGAACAAAATGACACGACAATGGAAACGAGGAACACTCACTATAGCCGCCCTAATCATGCTCGCATCCCCACAACTTTTCGCACAGAATGCACGCGGTAATCGCCCACAGCAAGGTCGCCCTGCACAAGGTGCACCCATGCAACAGGGACGTAGTGATAACATGCGCTACAATAACCAAGCCAATAACATGCGCCAGAGAGGTGGTCAACAACGCGGAACCTTTGGCATTTATGCAGAAGAGTGGCAAGCTCTCTCTAGTGAAGATCAGGCGAAATTACATAACTTTATCACCGAGATTGGACTAGATAATCGTCCTGATCACCGTGCAATGGTCGCCTTTATGAGTCAAGAGGAGCGCCTAGCTCACTTTAACTCCCCCGAAGTACAAAAAGAGCGCGCCATCTATCAGGCTAAACTCTTTAAGTTTTGGGAGACAACCGCCTACAACTTCGACATTGGTCCTTACTCCAGCGGGCGCATCGCCATGACCAAGGCACGCCTAGAAGCACAACAAAATCGCATCGATCGTCAACAACGCTCTATGGACGACCTCAATCGCTTTGTCGCACAACAAGAGGCAAGAAACCGTAACTAAATTTTGATTTTGTATAATAACACTTTGGTTTGAATAACTTTTTTTATCACTTTTCAGAGTAAAAACATCACTTTTTTCATCACTTAATTTAAGAGGGTTTTGCTGTTGGCTAGCCCTCTTTTTTTTTATCTATGCTCCAAAATATCTGTGTCAACCAACATTAAAAGATGGGCATAGATGTAGTCTATTTCGTTAGGATGCCATAGCTTCGCACTCATACGTTGGAGATCTTGCCACCAACCTTGCACGTCATCGAACATCGGATTATCCAGAAGCTCTTGACGAATCTCCGCATGCATAAGCGGCATCACGATGGCCTGCTCTTGACGCATAAATCCCATACTCAAGTGGGTAAGCAACATATCCAAGCCCTCAAAAGAGAGATCGGTTGCCAAAGCAGTGCAATAATCCCTTGCTTGCTGGGCAAAACGATACGCTTCCTCGTGGATAAGCCCCTTCTCTTTTAATGCTAAAAAACGATACTCCATCACCCTATCCTCTTGTGTAATATAAAGATGTCGCTTAATATTTAGGTACACGTAAATCGTATACCACCTCATGCTGAACGGCGAGAACATGCTCCTGATTGATGGTGCGCTTAAGAATGGTATTGATAACGAAGTTACGCTGGAAGCCGACCAACACCGCTTGGGTGGCACGATCGGTAAGGGGGTTGTCGATAAATTGATAGGCGAGCGGGTACTGGTGCATCAAGACTTGGTCGTAATTCCAGACACCGGCATCTATCTTATTATGCAGAAGGTTATTGATAATTTGATGCGCACCCATGGGAATAAGTTCTACATCAAGATCGCGCACCAGCGCCTGCGTAAGATAGGATTGATCGTAAGAACTCATATCAATCGCCACACGCATGCCCGCTTGGAGCGCCTTATGCGGATGCGCAAAGAGAATCACATGACCAGAGAGGTAGGTTTTCGATCCAAAATTAAAAAGAATCTCCAAGGGTGCACCCGACTTAATGGCAAAATCAGCAGCTAATCCCGAGACAATGCTAAAGTGATAGAGCCCCTCAAGCACTTGATGAATACGATCTTTAGCACCCCGTACATAGGCTAAACTCAACGACAAATCGACTTGCATAAAGGTGTCATAGAGCCCACTAGCCAACCCCTCATAGAGCTTAGAGTACGGCAAGGGCATGCTCCCACGCAAAGGGCCACGCAACGCAAAATGTTGCAACTTCTGGTAGTCAATATCGATAAGAAAGGTGCCCAGATGCCCGCGACTTTTGGTAACAATAGCCTCTTTTTGGCGTAAAACCTGAATCGCATTCTGTACCGTTCCGCGCGAGAGGTTATAGCGCTCCACCCAATCGCTAATCACCGGTAAGCGATCGCCCACGTGAAGTAACAAAATCTCAGAAGCTAGCAACTCAATCACCTTGCCGGTTTTTTGCAAAAATTCCTCATGCATCATCACAGCCCCCCACCCATCTAATTCTCTCGTATTATAAAGGAAAAAAGCAACTCTGTCAATCGATATCTTCAAAATAGAAAATTAATATTTTTTTAGCAATTAAATATAAAGATTGCTTATGTTTTTACGTATCTTTATCGATACATTATTTATAGGAAGTGTTACTTTCTTTTTCATATCTATTTTTTATTTATAGGACGGAAAAAAATGAAAAAATGGATCGCAGGTATGCTGTTGGTGCTCTTCATGGTTCCTACCGCTTTTGCACAAGCTACACTAAAAGATGGCATTTACAAGGCCAACTTTGAAAAGGCTAATCCCACCGGATATATGCCCACCTTAACCATTCGTGTGCAAAAGGGAGTCATCATTTCGGTTGTGTATGATGAGACCGATGCCAAGGGAGTTGCTAAGTCTAAAGATGCAAAGACTAAAAAGATCTTTGACGAAATGGCGAAAGAGCTCTCCTCCTCTCAAAAGGCTCCTCTGGTCAAAACCCAAGCTCCACGGGAAATCTTGGACAACTTTAATGCCTTAGCTCAAGCTGTCTTAGAGCAAGCTACCAAAGCAGCCACCGACACACCTATCATCGTGAAAGGTATCGCCAAATAACCCAATTTCTGTCTTGGATTCCTAATATTAGGATTCAAGACAGAAATTTTGGTCGTTTTTATTTTTAGTCTCTTTACAAATCACTCGTTTTGTGCTAATTTTAATAATATGAAAGATACAAATTATATCTTGCTTTTGCATAGATTTATCAAATTCCTACGCGAAGCAGTAGCCAACATTCTCTTTATCCTTTTTATTCTTCTGGCTATCATCATTGGTCACTACCTCTTTTTAGGCATGCGCCAGACCAGTAAAGCGCCCAAGCTTCCGCCATCGTTTACCCTATCACTCAACCCAGGCTATATTAATGAGCAGAGTAGCCCCGAACCAGGACTTATTCAAGAACTCTTGCTTGGTAACAATCCCAGCAAAGAGTCGGTGCATGACTACACCCGCGCCATCAAGCTCGCCAAAGACGATCCGCGCGTAACGGCCATTTGGCTCGATCTTAGTGGTTTTTATCCATCAGGGTTTGGCGTGATTGAAGAGCTACACGCTGCCCTTAGCCTCTTTAAAACCAGCGAAAAACCTATCTATGCCTTCTCCGCCTACTACGGTAAAGGGAGCTATTGGCTAGCATCCCTTGCCGATGAGATCTGGATGGATCCGTTTGGTATGGCAGATATCAATGGCTTTGTGAGTAGTCAAATTTTTATGGCAGAAGCACTTAACAAGCTTGGCATTGAAGCAAATATCATCAAAGTAGGACGATACAAAAACGCCGTGGAGGGCTACGAACTAGAAGCGCGTAGCGAAAGCAACCAAGAAGCGACGCGCTCTCTGCTTAGTTCTATTTGGCAACATTACACCACCAGCATTCTGGCTAACCGCGCTAACTTATCGAATAACCAAAAAATTGCGATTGCTAATCCAACCTTCGCGAACCGCACCTTAGGCGACTCTGAAGCACAAACGAGCCAACAATTGGGTCTCATTGACCAAATTGGAAGTCGCAACCAAGCGCTTAACACGCTCTTTCCTAACATTAGTTTCGATCCATTTGATCATTTCAACAGCGAGCAAGGGGCGTTTATCTCGCCCAAAAGATACCTCAATGTAGAAGATCGGGTGGCACAACGTAAAGCTAAGCGCCGTCGTATTCTCCACAAAAATGAACCAACAATTGCCATCATTCACGCAGAAGGGGCGATTGTTTCGGGGTATGGATCGGATACGCAGATGGGCGCACAGCGCGTCATCGAGCAACTTCAAGATGCTGTTGAGGATCGGGTTCAGGCAATTATCATTCGTATAGATTCCGGCGGAGGAAGCTCTTACGCTAGCGAACAAATGTATCGGGTCATAGAAGATATTCGTAGTAAAAAGAAGATTCCTGTAGTCATTTCTATGGGTGCTACCGCGGCCTCTGGTGGTTACTGGATGAGTTTGGCTGCCGATAAAATCGTCGCTCACCCAACCACCGTAACCGGCTCTATTGGGGTCTTTTCCCTCTTTTTTACGGCCGAAGGGTTTGCCAAGAAGTGGGGTATCAATGAAGATCGTCTCTTTGTGCCAAACAACCAAATTCCTAGCATGGATCTCTTTCATCAGCCTAGCGAGGCGATGCTGGAATACTACCAATCGGGGACGAATTTTATCTACAATGAATTTTTAGAGCGCGTCGTAAAGGCAGGGCGTGCAGAAAATATCCAAAAAGCCGATGCACTTGCCCAAGGACGTGTCTACAGTGGACTACAAGCGCTAGATTTAGGACTTATAGATGCACTTGGTACGCTAGATGATGCGATTATCATTACGGCAGAATTAGCCGAACTAGGTGAAGTTTATGCCGTTAAAACCTATCCCTTTAACGACAAAACCATGGAGCGTATCATTCAATCACTCCTTAATGTGCAAGAGAATCCACTCAACCTTATTTTAGCACGCATCGGGCTTAGCCAAGAGATGCTCACCGCGCAACCCTACCACGTATACGCACTAGAGCCGATGCGTATCGAATAATACCACAAAGATAAAGCGATAAGCAGGAGCAGGATATGATTGCTTCTGCTATGTTATTAAATGTTAAAAGAAATAAAAAAAGAGTTATTGGTTTTAACAATAACTCTTCAAAAAATAGCAGGGGAAGGACTCGAACCTCCGACCTTTGGGTTATGAGCCCAACGAGCTAGCCAACTGCTCTACCCTGCGTCGTATCTACACTATACTTCAAAAGCGAAATGATGTCAAGCACTTTATCCCAATATTGTCAAAATTTACAATATAAATTACATTTTTCTCTAAATTTTCGGATTTCTTCTTATTTTCTTAACACTTTTTTGAGATAATATGGTATACTTAAGGGAGGAATCTTATGTTACAAGGAAAAGCTTTTATGTTATATTCCATCAAACGCTCAATGAGCCTGCTTATTTTACTCTTTATTAGTGTGGGACTAGTTAGTTGCGAAACAACCAATCAATCAATGCCACCAGAAGAGAGCACCCCACCAGAAGAGAGTAGCCCACCAGAAGAGAGCACACCTGCATCCACTCCAGAAACCCCAAAAGCAGAGCCCAAGCTCCCACCCATGCCCATGAAAAACGTCGAAGGAAAAGGATATCTCGTAGAAATGGGTCGCTCTTGGTCTTATATGGCATCGCTCTCGGCAGGACAAGAAAACACCTTCGCTGTCGATCAATATCCCGGCTTAAAAACCACCTTCAATGGCTCTAAAGTGCTCATTACTGCATTCATCAACCGTATCAGCAGTACAGCTGATAGTTACTTAAATGATTTCAGTCGTACCTTCAATGAATTTAACCTACTAGAGAGTATTCCTCAAGAAGATGGGTATCTCCTCGTTATGAACCGTAAAAGCGACCGAAATTCCCTGCGCTACGTGCGTCTCTTTTATCACGCGGAGCTTAAACAGGCCTTAGCCTACAACCTCACCTTTCGGGTTATTGGCGATGAACAACTCTATCGCACCAGCTACACAACTGACACCGTTGCTCAAGAAATTCTCGAATTCTTTCACCTTACCTAAGCATCGTCGCCTATGAAGTTATCGCTAGAAGCGCTTAAAGATCGATCGTTGTTTCTACTCTATCTTATTCTAGCTATTGTCCTAGGAGCATCGATCTATCTCTACTTTCAAACCAAGAGTAATGCCGTTGCGCAAACCTTACGGCGTAAGGATGGCATGGCAACCCTGCTTGTGGTGCATGAGGAGGGGAAACCCCTCTTCACGCTCATGTATCTTTACAATAACCAAACTCATCGAGGGGCAGTTTTTGATATTCCAGCTAACTACGCTATCATTAGTAGCGATCGTTCACGCTTTGTCCCCATATCTACCTACTTTAACCCCAAAAATCCACAAGAATATGCCCAGCGCGTGCGCAATATCTTGGCAATTGCTGATACTCCTTTTTACATCTCGATGGATTTAGATGAATTTAGTTTTTTAGTTGATTTGCTTGGGGGCGTAGAAGCTTTTATTGCAACAAATTATCAAGCAGAATATCATCAACGTGCGGTGATGCTTCCTGCTGGCTCGCTTATTCTCGATGGTGCAAAAGCTACCGAGTATCTTATTATGGCGCAAAATACCTCAGCACAGAGTCGAAGAGAGGAGCTTACTCGTCGGTTTGCTGGGGCTTTTGTCCGTCAAATGGCGTTGAACAGCTCCGCGATTGCCAACCCTTTAGTCATCGATCAGCTCATCAATAAGAGCACGACCAATATGGATAGGGAAGCTCTTTTGGAGTTTTGGCAGGCAATGCATCGCTTAGACAAAGAGAATTTGATTGTCCAAAAGGTAACAGGTACCATCCGCACTATCGACAATCAACAATTCCTCTTTCCCCACTACGACGGGCGACTGATCCGTGAGATGGTAACACAAACCCAAGCGACACTAGCCAATCCTCAGGAGGTGATTATTCAAGCCTGGCCAAGGCGTATTGAAATTCAAAATGGTACAAAAAATAATGGTTTAGCTCAACGCACCGCGCAAATTTACGAAAGTCTTGGCTACAATGTTGTGCGTACCAGTAACGCCGAGACCAATGATGTGGACTACACCATTGTGATTGATTTTAGTGGCAACCTTGAGGCCGCCCAGCGCGTGGGAGAGGTTATTCGCACCAACCGCATCTATTCGTTCAGCATTCCGGTGGGATCAGATTTGGATATTATGGAAAATGTCGATATTCGTATTGTATTAGGGAGAGATTTTGATGGAAGATATACCCAAGAACTTATCAGTTAATGAAATTGCCTTAGAGGTCGCACAGCTACTTGTCGATTTACAACTTAGCGATCTTGTTGTCCTTGATGTAAAACAGCAATGCACCTGGGCGGATGTTTTAGTCGTAGCGACCTACACCAGTGAGACCCAAGCCAAAAGCGCGATGCACGAGGTAAAGCAATTGCTTTATCGTTATGACTTTCCTATTCAAACGCATAGTAAGTCGCCACAAAGTCGCTGGCTGGTAGTCGACGCATATAACATCGTGGTCAACTTCCTCAACCCTCAAGAGCGAACCTTCTATGCCCTAGAAGATCTTTGGAAAGAGGGCGATCTCCTCTTCTCTACAAAAAAAGAACATTCTTAATCAGCGAGGTTACTATGCTTACAATCAAACAGCTCTCTTACCGCTATCCAAAAGGCAAGAAGACGCTTTATAAAAATCTGGATATTACCTTTTCTCCGGGTGAAATTTACGGGCTCATGGGGCAAAATGGCGAAGGAAAAACCACGCTCCTCAAGCTTGTTGCCGGACTTATCGAGCCACGTGATGGACAAATTACTTGGTGCGGTGAACCTATTGGCGGGAGACATTTTCTTAAAGATCTCTTCTTTTTACCCGAGGAGACTGACCTTCCACCCCTCTCGCTCCAAAAATATATGAAACTCTTAGCCCCGCTCTACCCCAAATTTTCCATCTCCTTATTTGAAGAGATTGCGCAAAAATTTAACCTAGAAACCAACAAGGTCATGCATAAAATGAGCTTTGGACAGAAAAAGAAATCGCTTATTGCCTTGGGATTAGCCACCCAATGCTCCCTGATGATTTTGGATGAGCCAACCAACGGATTAGATGTACAAAGTAAAGCCGTTTTACGCGACCTGCTTATGCAGATGCAAAATCCCAATCGTACGATTATCATCTCCACCCACCAAGCACGCGATCTCCAAGAGATTATCAGCGGACTTACTATCTTACACGAGAATCGTGTCGTCTTTAACCACACCTTAAGCTTTATGCAACAACACCTTGCTATCTCTACCGAGACAACCCAAGAGAGCTTTCATCAATCGCAACTCGGGGGCATACAGCAGAGTTTGATTGCAAATACTTCTGGGCAAAAGAGCCACTTAGATCTTGAATTTATCTTTCTTGCCGCCACCAATGGTAGTCAAAACATTCAACGCTACCTCGCACAACAAGCATCACAAACCCCCAGTATAGGAGTCTAAAACATGTCAAATATTACGGAACGTACCCAAGGTGAAGATGAATTTGCTATCTTTTGGGATTACTTTAAATTACGTTTCACCCTCTACCTTAAAGAAGAGAGCAAGCTCCTCTTGGGGCTCTTGCTCTTTGTGCAACTTAGCTACACTATCTCGCTTTTGATGCAAATCAATATGGGTGCAACCGATATCATGAACGATGCAAGCCTCTTCTTCCTGCCCTTTCTTTGGACATTCTCCGCAAGTACGATTTTTGCCAAAGAGCGTAAGGCTTCGCGTAGTATCCTTACCCTGACAACGCCCATTAGTGGCTACCATCGTTTTACGATTGCGGTCGTGCTTGCCCTTTTTCTTATTCCGGGAATCAGCGTCTTGCTTACGCGTATTATCTACCTTCTTAACATTGGCATTGCGGCAATCCTCGTTCCCAATAAAGAAGGGTTCGATAATGCCTACAGCTTGCTTACCTTAAGGCAACTTTGGGATCAAATACAAATTCCCATTTCACCTGCCTTTGGTTGGTTTTTACCTGTCTCTATCTATTTCTTTGCTGCCAGCGTAATTCGTCGCTATGTTTTCATTAAAGTGATTCTCTTTTTGTGGCTCTTCTCGATGGTCGGGATCATCCTCTTGCTCTTTTTTACGATAGCAAATATCCTCAATGAGCAAAGTATGGAGCGCTTTGGTGAATTTTTCCTTCGATTTGGTGAATTTTACTTAACCCGTCCCCTTCTCTTCAACCTGATGGGATTTGCCATTAGTTTTATCTTCCTAACCTTCGCCTACTTTAAGGTGAAAACCTTACGTGTTGCTTAAGTTCTTTGATACAAAATATTGATCTGGAGAAAAAAGGAGAATCCCATGAAAACGCGAAAAATCAGTAAAGGATGGTTGCTTAGCCCTATTATCATTGCAACGATTATCTCCCTATTAACGATGACCTTTCACTGGACGGATCTCAATATGGGCTTTCAGCTTACGCCATCGATGCTCCGCTATATGCGTCAGCCAGCTAGCGTACGCCTAGATTACACCCAACTCCCCGAGGCGCTCATCTTGCAAGGCAATGTGGATTTACGCATAGAATCTGGGGAGGAGTTCGCCATATGGGTCTCGCCCTTTATCGCTTACTTTGCCGAAATTCGTCAAACCGATAGAAGTCTCACCATTCGTACTAGCCATGCACCTGCCAATCGCAACCTCACCGAGATGATTCGCATTACCCTACCAACAGATAATCTTATGCCAAGCGACATCACCATTACCGGTAATAGCCAATTTTCCTTAAAAAATCTCCAGATCCAACACCTCAACCTTACGTCTGTCGGCAAGCAAATCGGAACAATTACGCACTCTCAGATGCAACATCTTACCTTATCCCAGATGGGTGTATTAACACTTTATGCCGAAGAGAGTAAAATTAGCCACAGCACCACTCGCTCGCTTGGACGTATCCAAGACCATGAGCAAATTTTATCATCAGGAGCTACCTCGTGAAGCAACATTTTACCGTTATTCACACCGACGGACAAGCGCGCCTAGGCACATTATCTCTCCCGCAGGGCGATGTCGCTACGCCCGTTTTTATGCCAGTGGGCACGGTGGGTACCATGAAGGCGTTGCATCATCGTCGCTTAGAAGAGCTTGACTATCGCCTTATCCTTGCCAACACCTATCATCTTTACCTACGCCCTGGCTTAGAGCTCCTGGAGAAGATGGGTGGGTTGCCTCAATTTAGTACGTGGGATAGAAATTTTCTCACCGACTCAGGCGGATTTCAATTTTTTAGTCTCTCAAAATTTGCTAAATTCACCGAAGAAGGTGTCAAATTCAGCTCGCATATTGACGGCTCTAAGCACTTCTTTACCCCAGAAAAGGCTATCCAAGCGCAGAACATCATCGGCTCGCACATCAAAATGGTGCTAGACGTCTGTACCCCGCCCAACATCACCGAGAAAAAAGCTTATCAAGCGCACCGCACCACCGTCGATTGGGCAAAACGTTGTCAAAAAGAGTGGCAAGCCTCGGGTGAGCAAGGCCTTCTCTTTGGTATCACACAAGGAAATTTCTATAAAGATCTCCGCAAATTAAGTATCGAAGAGTTAGCTGCCCTCGACCTCCCTGGGTATGCGATTGGCGGATTGAGTGTGGGTGAAGAGAAGCAAGTATTTGAAGAATTCGTTCACTATAGCACCCCCCTACTTCCTGCCAATAAACCGCGTTATGTTATGGGGATAGGCACGCCCGACTATATTTTACAGGCCGTAGAGGCTGGGGTTGATATGTTTGACTGTGTCTACCCTACCCGCGTAGCGCGTAACGGTGCAGCGATGAGCTTTGATGGCTTACTCTCACTTAAAAACGAACGCTATGCCCTCGACAACAATCCCATCGACCCCGACTGCACCTGCTCGGCTTGCCAACGCTATAGTAAATCGTACCTCCGCCACCTCATCAAAGCCAAAGAGATCAACGCACTCACCCTCCTTACCGATCACAATCTCACCTTTATGAAGCGCTTTATGAACGAGGTACGTGCGTCGATTAAAGAGAACCGTTTTGCTCTCTACAAACAAGCCTTTATGGATCGATACTACCAATCATCGCATAAGGAGTCTTAGGGTAAAAACCGCAAAGTATGCTGATATTATCCTTGCCGTTGTAAAAGTTGCTCCTCTACCAGCGCTTGCCAGACCTGCGATTCGCTCTTTGAGCCTTGATGTTGACTATGACGCAGGCGATGGAGTAATAGGGTAAGGTGTTCGGCGTCAAAGAGGCGTAAGGCGCGTAATTGCTTACTCGTCTTTTTGGCATTTTGATACATCAATGATGCGTCAATAAAGATCCGCACACATTCTATCAAGAGCCAAGCGAAGTATTCACGGTAATAGCTATCGAGCATCGAGAGCTTTTTGAGCGCCTTCGCGTAGTAATGCGTGGCGCGTTGCCACTGTTTTCGCCCTAAGGCTAACTCTCCGCGTAGTAAGTAATAGCCAAAAGGAATGCGCGCACTACCCACAAAGATCAGTCGGGTACGATAGGTGATAGAGATGCCGTGCAGGTGCATGTCGGCAAGGGCATATTGACGCGCTTGTAACTGATAAAAAATACGTACAAACTGTGCCGACAAGATGGGGCGTTCCCCTAAAAAGAAGAGTTCGGCTCCGTAACGTTGCCAGAGATCGGGAAAGTCGTAGTGCAGCTGACGTTGGTGAGCTTGAAGCGACTGGTGATGCAAGCGCACCGCAAGACGATGCAATTCGCTCATTCCGCTGTTGATGTAGAGTAAAAAACTATGGTCAACAAAGCTATAGAGGCGAAATTTTTGTTGATACCACTCACGCTCGGTGTAGATATCTTGTATATGATGTTGGGTTGCGTAGAGGATACGCGCCAAAATCGCTAAGGAGTGGTTGGAGGTAAGCTCTTGGTAGAGTTTGTCGGCGTAGCTATTTTTCTTCTCTTTGATAAAGTAGAGCAACAAAAAGGCCTGGTTAATTTCATCTAAAAAGGCGCGCTCACGAAAGAGCTTCTTGGCGATACGCTGTGCGGTGCGCTTGTTGCCAAAGAGCTCTTCGAGTTTAAATTGAAGTACCAAGTCGCGCGTGGGGAGTTTAGCTTTCGACCAATACGTACGATAGAGGTGTAAGACTTGGGCAAAATTTTCCTGTCGAATCAGTAAATCAACATACAAAGAGAAGAGATAGCTATTCTCCCGATGATACCCCACCTCGATCAATTGCTCTAAATAACGACGAGATTCGTCATGATGTTGCGTATAATAACAAAAAATCGCATACTCACTCTGCCAACTAAGCTCTGGTTGTAAGGCAATAGCGCGTCTCAAGTAGCGCAAGCCAATCATCGGCTGTCCAGCTACCTCGTAAGCATAGCGCGCAATCATGTAGAGAAACCACGCATCATGCGCAAAATCCTCTTGCATAATCAAGGCGTAGGTCTCTTTCATGTCGATGGGGTTGTGATAAACAAGATAGCGCGCAAAGTGATACCACACCGCCCAATACTCTAACTCATGGCGATCAACCTGCTGAAGAAAATCGAACGCCCGCCGATGCTCCTTACTATCCAACAGCATCGCACAGACGTGATCCCGCAGATGCTTACCCCGTAGTAAATGCACATAGTCGTCCAAGTATGTCGTAATTCGCTTTCTTATCACTGGCGTAACCTATCCACGCCACCGGCGTAGCATCACTCCTTTCCGCTCTCCATGAGCGCGCCATCGGCAACCCACTGACGCCAACTCTTCTGCTCCCTTTTCGGGAAAAGTACGATGTGATGAATACGCATTAGTGCAATAGAGGGGTAAATAAAGAGCGCATAACCTATCGCCATAGTGAACCATTGCATGATCCCCGTACCTAAAAGCATGGGCATGGTAAGCACCCAGAGAATTGAACCCAATGAGGCGTTCCAGCGATGGTACTGTTGCATCGAATCACTAAGCTCATCCTCATACCTAGACTCTTTCAGTGAGATAGCTCCGGCAATCGTGATGGTTAAAAAGAGGATAACAAAGATCCAAAAACCCACAGCATCTATCCACGATCGCCCTGATCCCATCAACCCATAAAGGAGATTCATCAACGTGCCCAGTATCCCTATGCCCATATAGAGACCAGCAAAATAATCACTATTGTGCCAAATTTTTCGCATGTACCCTCCTAATTTCTCCCCATTCCTTCCCTTAAGCATACCACAATCCTACAAAAATTACAAGTTTCTCCATTTTTTAGGGCGAGTCTCTTGAAGATTTTTGGCTTTTAAAGTAATATGAAAATAGCAAGATAGTTATAAATCTTGCAAGATGATAAGAGGAGCCTTGACATTTATGAACAATAACGATATTTATTTAGATAACAACGCCACCACCCGCCTGTGCGATGAGGCCTATGAAGCCATGCAACCCTACCAGCAAGAGTATTTTGGTAACCCCAACAGTCTACACAACACGGGGCGTATTGCCCACCGCGCCTTAGCACAGAGCATGCACGAGCTCTATCAGCTCTTTGGGGCAGAGGATCGAGATGACATCATCATCACCAGTTGTGCAACCGAGGGTAACAATAGCGTGCTCATGAGTGTGTACTACCAATTTATCCACACCGGCAAGAAAAAGCGCATTCTCTCCACGCAAGTAGAGCATCCTTCGGTGGCGCATACGCTAGAATTTTTAGAGTCGCTTGGCGCAGTGGTTGAATTTATCCCCGTCAACGAAGAGGGTTTAGTCACTCCCGAAGCACTCCGCGCCATGATGAGCGACGATGTCGCCCTTGTGAGCGTAATGTGGGCAAATAACGAGACGGGTCTGCTCTTTCCCATCAAAGAGCTTGCCTCTGTAGCGCACGAGCATGGCGCGCTCTTTCATAGCGACGGTGTACAAGCCATTGGCAAGACCCCTGTCGATCTCTCGGATGCGGGTGTCGACTTCTTCACCTTCTCGGCACACAAGTTCCATGGGCCAAAGGGTATTGGTGGGCTCTTTATTCGCGGGAAGACCCAGTTTACCCCACTCTTCCACGGTGGTGCGCAGATGGGTGGTCGTCGTAGTGGAACGGTTGCGATCCCTTTAGTTGTCGGCATGACCGTCGCTTTACGCGTGGCAGTCGCCAATCTTGAGCAAAATATCATCAAGATGGCACACTTGCGCGATAAACTCGAGCGCGGTCTTCTCCAACTTGCCGACATCACGATTGTCGGAAAAGACTCTCCGCGTACGCCAAATACCTCGCTCATCAGTTTTAAAGGCGTAGAGGGCGAGGCATGTCTATGGGATCTTAACGAGCGTGGCATCGCAGCCAGCACCGGTAGTGCCTGCAGTAGCGCCGATCTTCAAGCCAACCCCACCTTCCGCGCCATGAAGATCTCCGCCGATTTGGAGCATACGGGCATTCGCTTTAGCCTATGTCGTTACACCACAGAAGAAGAGATCGATCGTACCATCGAGGCAGTGCACGCCATTGTGGCACGCTTACGCGAAATTTCGATCGCTTATTAAGTTGAGTAAAGAAAAAATCTATTTTATTCTGCGCCAAAGGGTTCACTCTTTGGCGTTCTCTTCTCTATTACTTGATTTTTACCTCTAATCTTACGATACTCATACTATCATGTACCAGAGATTTTTGCAAGAATTATCGCAACACCAACTGCACCAGATCCATAAAATTCTCTTTCATCTCGATAAAAATGAGGTAAAAAAAGTTCTCATCCGTCCAATTTTACTCAAAGATATCCCGATGTGGCAGATCGAAACAACGCGAGCAGAAAAAGTCTACCATCAAAATATCGCACACGTTGAGCTGGTTTCGTATCTTTATCAATGTATGCAAGAGTATATTTGTAAACAAATTACGATGACAACTGCCAGCCAAATTTATCACTATCGGCTAACCAAAAAAGGGAAAATCCTCCACTACGCCGAAACAAATCAACAGCAAAAAGCCCCTGAGATGGAGCATAATCGCACCAAAAGCTATCTGCTAGAAGAGGGTATGCCGATTCACGCATTAGTAGATCTGGGCATTTTCGATGGTAACTTTCGCATTAAAGCTAGCGCCAAAAAGAAATTTAGACAGATCAATCACTTCCTTAGCCTCATCGTCGAAAGCATCGAAACAGATCAGCAAGAAGCGCTCACCATCATCGACTTTGGATGCGGAAAGTCCTACCTCTCCTTTCTCGTCTACTACTACTTTGTCTTTATAAAAGAGATCGAACTCACCATGATTGGCTACGATCTCAAAGCCGATGTGGTCGAGCAGTGCAATCTGACGGCGAAAAAGTACGATTATCAGAACCTCCACTTTATTCACGGCGACATCGCCAAAGCGAGCCATGATCACGGCAAGGTTGATGCGATGATCACGCTCCACGCCTGCAATGTGGCGACCGATTATGCTCTACACTACGCCATCACCCACCAGATTACGCATATCTTCTCAGTGCCCTGTTGCCAACACGAGATCGCACAACAGATCGCCCCGCCTGCATCGTGGAGCTTTCTCTTTCAGCACGGATTACACAAAGAGCGCCTCTCTGCCCTCTTTACCGACGCCATTCGCTGTGAAATTCTACGTACCATGGGGTATCAGGTTGACGTAATCGAATTTGTCGAGATCGAAAACACGCCCAAAAATGCCCTCATCCGCGCGAAATTAACCCATCCCACGCACCATTTTACACCAACACCCGCATTACAGACCTTCCTAAAGGAATTTCATCTCAAGCCCACGCTCGTTCGTCTACTAACCGAATAAGATAACATACAAACTAGCAAGTGGGATAATTCATCTTCTCTAGCTTTTCGATATTTTTTCTAATAAGCTGATTTTTTACTGCCAAAGCACCCTGCGCGCTATTGGCACTCTCTCTGAACGCCTCTAGTTCGACAAGCATTTGTGCATAGCTAGGTGCACGAATCATGCGTACTACAGCTTCATTACGCTCTTGTAAATAATGTTTCCAAACCCGCTCTTCGGCGCTTCTAAAAGGAAGTTCGGTCTGCTCAAGGGCAAAACAAGGAGTCATTTTATCCCTTGTCCAAGCAAAAATTTGCTTCATCTCTGGAGCCAAGGTATCACTATAACGCAACTTCCAATTACCTTCTTCTAACCAAATTAACTCACGGATAGCGCTCTCTTTTTGATAGTTTAAGGGATCACGAGCACGCCACTGCTGATACTCTGGAGTAAAGCGGTAAAGACCATCGTCATCTAAAAAATAAGACTCCCCCTCTACCCCCAATGTTGCAGTTTTATGACCCTCTTCAGTCATGAGATAAGTAATGAGCTGCATAGCCCGCTCTTTGTGTTGAGAATTTTGGGTAACATAGGTTAATGTCCAACCAGCTAGTCCCATCTGATACATGGTTGGAGGATCAAGATTACGATTAGCCGGTCCATCTACAGCGATATAATGCTGTTGTGGATCGCGCTTATAATTTTGAATAATCGCAGGGGTCGTTCCAAACAATCCAGAGGTCAACAAAGCAAAAAATTTACCCTCCGCCACCCCATCATAGATATGCATATTATTAAAGGAAAAATTATCATCAATAATCAATCCCTCTTGATAGGCCTCGCGTAATACATTCACCCAGCGTAAATACTCTTCATCAAACACCCCCTCATAATATTGACTATCAACAATACGAGGAACAGCTAAAAACATCAAAAGCACATCAATCACGGATCCACCTTTACTCAAGCCTCTAATAACTAAAGGCGCAGTTAAATTGGCATCAAATGCTTTTGCACCCCTTAACGCGGCCAAAAATCCATCGGGAGTGCGCATATCAGGAGAACCAAGAGCTTGATAAATATCAGCACGTACAATAAGACCTTCCCCACCGATCATGACAACATTGTCGCCAAAAAAGTCATCATAATTGCTCGATAAGCTAGGATAACCATAGATATTTCCATCTGCTTGCTGGTACCACGCCAAAGAATCTGCACGCGCTACTTCATAAAAATAAGGATCATAAGCATCAGCCAAGAGATTCAAAGGTACCGCCCACTTAGTCGCGTACTCATTAAAATGGAGCTTATTATCCATCGTGATAATATCTGGTAACTCACCAGAAGCAAAGAGTAATTGCAGTTGATCGTCATCCCCTACCAAAAAGTGAATCTGTGTTTTTGTATCCAATAAGATCTTTTTCGAGACTAAATCATGCCCACTGCCCTTCATGGGAAATGCAGGAATATTCACATACCAAGTAATTACTCCAGACTCATCCATTAAATGATAGCTCGGTTGTCCAGCATCTATAGAAAAACGACTCCTCGGAAGCTCTCGTTCATGTAAAGCATCGTCATTCTCTCCTCGAGTACATCCAACCAACAACATAAACCCCAACACTATAAACGCTCTATACTTCCACATCTACTTAATCCTTAGATTAAAAATAAAAATCAACCCCACAAACGAGAGGTTGATCACAAAGGCGTCGATGGGATTCGAACCCACGCATGAAGGTTTTGCAGACCTCTCCCTTACCACTTGGGTACGACGCCAAAAATCGTTACATATATCACATAACGTGCTTATTATACACAAAACGCCCCACTCTGTAAAGCCCTATCGCGATAAATTTATCACAAAGTATGTGCAAGGGCGCGCTTTCCCCTTGATAAAAGTTGCGCCCTTGGCTATAATAGTGGCATTACTCTATATCTTATACAGACAAAAAAGGGGACTCGTATGAAAGAAACTCTCTTTACCGAGCTACACCAACGCGGATTTTTTAATCAGTGCACCAACGAAGCCGGATTGGCAAAGGCTATCCTAGAGCATCGTGAAAAAAACCTCCCTTTTGCTGTCTATCTGGGCGTAGACCCCACTGCAGAGAGTCTGCATATCGGGCACACCTTGCCTCTCTATATGCTTAAACATTTGCAAAATATCGGCTTAAAGATCATTGTGATCGTTGGAGGAGGCACCGCGCGCATTGGTGATCCTTCGGGCAAAAGTTCGGCGCGTCCCATTCTCACCCAAGAGAAGATTGAGAGTAATGCCCAAAAAATCAAAACACAGGTGATGCGCTTCTTTGCCGACGATCCTGATGTGACCTTTGTGGATAATGGAGAGTGGCTCAACGAGTTGCGTTATATCGACTTTTTACGCGATATCGGCAAGCATTTTAGCGTCAATCGCATGCTTAGTTTCGATACCTATGCCTCACGCTTAGAGAGTGGCTTGAGTTTTTTGGAATTCAACTACCAACTCCTTCAGAGCTACGACTTTGCGCAACTCTTTAGCCATCATCACTGTAAACTACAAATCGGTGGGCAAGACCAATGGGGCAACATCATCTCTGGCGTCGATCTCATTCGTCGCCTACATGGGGAAGAAGTCTTTGGCTTAACCTGCCCGCTCATCATGACCTCCAGCGGTCAAAAGATGGGCAAGAGCGAAAATGGCGCTATCTTTTTAGACGCTAGCCTCACCTCGCCTAGTGAATTCTATCAATATTGGCGTAACTGTAGCGATGCCGATGTGGAACGTTACCTTAAACTCTTCACCTTCCTCCCCTTAGAGATTACGCAAGCGTTGACTAAAGAGAAGAGCGTAGAAGCAATCGCCGTTGCCAAAGATCGCCTTGCCTATGAGACCACCAAACTGATTCATGGGGAAGACGTCGCCCAACAGAGCCAAGAGCAGAGTCGAATTCTCTTTACTCGCTTCTCTGAACCACTGGGTCAAAAAGAGCGCGAAGATCGGGTAAAACATATCGTGAAAACAGCTATTGGTGGAGCACTCCTAGCCACCATAACAGGAGGCGTGGGGCTTGCCGGGGCCATTGTCGGTGCTGCCATTGGTAAGGCAACCAGTAGTAAAAGTAGCTCAGGTGGTATCGCCTACAGCACCCTATCTACCGCGGATCTCGCGAAAGAGCTTACCCTTGCCGATCTCTTTGTGCAGGCAGGTCTTGCCAACAGCAAAGGGGAGTATCGCAAAAAATTAGTTGCGGGAAAAGCTGCCTACTGCAACGAAGCGCTCATTACCGAAGCCGATGCGCCCATACATGCCGATCTCTTTATCGATGGCGCGATCCTTTTACGCGCTGGCAAGAAGCGTTACTATATCTTTGTCTTAGAAGCATAAGGAGCTCCCAATGAAGATCCTCTTTTTAGGTCAACTTATCGGCAAACAGAGTATCGCCTTTGTGAAAGAACACTTGGCTAGTCTCAAAGCCGAACACCAAATTGATTGTACCATTGCTGTTGCCGATGCCGTAACGGGAGGCTATGGTCTTGGTAAGAATCATGCCTTCTATCTGCGCAAACTGGGCATCGATCTCCTCCTTGGAGGAGAGGCAATGTTGAGTAAACGCGACCTTGTCGAAGAGCTTGCCCAGATTCACTTTGTCTTACGTCCTGCTAACTTTACAGGCATCGGCAACTTTGGCTATGGCATGCGCCATCTCCACACCCCGAAAAATCAACAGCTCAATATCATCAATGTGATGGGGATGATGGGATTTCATCGCGTGCATGCCAGTAATCCGTATCAGCTGGTTAATAAAATTCTCGATAATCCTAAGCACCCATCTCCCTTTACCCTTGTCGCTTTTAGCGCCATTGCCAGTGCCGAAAAACAGACCATGGCACATATGATGGCAGGAAAGTGTAGCGCCATCATTGGTTATGGCGCAAAGGCAATTACCCTCGATGCGCAAATTATCGATGAGACGGCCTATATCACCGATGTAGGACGTATTAGCGCACCATTTAGTGTGGCTGGATTTACTCCAGAGAGTGAAATCGAACGCTACACCACGCAACGTCCACGTAAAAGTGAAGAGTTAATCAGCGATGAAATAGAACTCCAAGCCGTCGTTATTACCTTGGACGATGAAACGGGAAAGGCAACGCACCTTCAACCCTTGCGCGCTACCTATCCGCTTAACGTCAAAGCCCCTGCCAATACTTCTGCAGAGTCAACTACTCCATAAAACCAAGTACGCGTAAGCTCTCTTGCGTAGCATTAATACGTGCTTGGTCTACAACGCCACTCTCGGTGTAATAAGCCAATGTTGCATAAATTCCCGCTAAAATATCTTCATAAATGGCACCATCGATATACTGTTGCGCAATGGCTGCCGCCTCTTCAGGGTGATCGCGCGTAAAACGCATCGCTTTGGTGAGCGCCTCATAAAACGCATTTAACACGCGTTGTTGCTCATCACTTTGCCATTGATTACTATTAGTCAAAATAAGCGCACCGGCTAAGGCAGAAAAATCAGAAGCCATCCACAACTGATACCGAACATCTTGTTCGCGCATCTGGAGAGGTTCGTTATTTGCAAAGACAACAACGGCATCCACCTCGCCTCGCTCAAGCGCAGCCAACTGCGCGTAACCTACTCGTACAATCTCCACATCTTCTTGGGAAATATCATAATAAGTCAAAAATTCCATCAGTGTAAGATAAGAAGAGCCGGAGAGTTCAGAGACACCAATACGTCGACCGCGTAAATCCGATGGAAGGGAAATGGTTGGATCCATGCTCATCATTGCTAAAGGGGAGGTCTCATAATATTGATAGCTCGCTTGCAAAGGCATGCCCTGTGCACGGGCAAGTAAGTATTGATCGGCATCACCCAAGGCGAAATGCACCCGTCCACCTGCTAAAATCGAGAGAATATCACTGCCCATGCCATACTCAATCGTTAAATCGATGCCCGCTTGCGCGAAATATCCCTCATGCATTGCCACATACAACGGGGCAAATTGCATGTTCGGAATGTAGCCAATCGCCAATGTTAAGGGCGTAAGCGTACGCGCCTCCTTCGCTGGTTTTGCTTGACAACTCAACAAAACGAACGCTAATAACCCTAGTAATCCAACCTTTGTGTACCCAAATAATCTACACATACTCACTCCTTATCTCCTACCTAATCTTATCTTTGGTCGTCCACAGGCGACCTCTTTTTCATTCTTTACTTAATTCACAAGAAGATCGTAGGCAAGTTCAGTTATATAAGAGAGAAAACGATCAGCTTAGCACGATTATCCCCAAATTATTCCCGTATTGCTATCTAATCATCCTCATCATAGGCAATCTCTTTTTCATTCTCAATCTGATTCATAAGGAGATCGTCGGCAAGCTCATTCATATAGGAGATCAGGCGATCGGCTTGCGCCACCAATTTGGCAATTTTATCTCCAGATTCCAGTAGTTCCCACAAGAGCAACGGCACAGAAATGAGTGCATCTAAAGGCAACTGCACCACCGTAATCGCAGAGAGTGCAACAACTTGTGGAATCAACCCCTCGCTCTTAGCAAAAAAGACCTCTTGCCCGTAAAAGTAATCCTCCGAGAGCGTCTCTACCAAATTTTCCTTATGGAAAATACCCGCCATGCCCTCCACAATCAGACCCACTTGGCGCTGATGCCCTTCGGGTAAAATATCACCCTCTGCATACTGTACCGTAGTCATCTTTTTATTGAGTTCATCCAGTAAATAACGAGAGGATATGGACTTAAATAATTCAGAGGAGCGAAGTTTTTTACGCCGATAAAACGAATCAACATAAATATCTAAAGAGAGGTACTGACGGACAAAATGAAGATACTGCTGGGCATCAATCTTAATCACCTTAGCATAACTTACCGATCGATAGGTTCCCTCGCTGGTTGTACCCGTGAGAATTGCCTCCTCGCCCAAAAGCATGCCCGCCTCACAACGCACAATATCTCTAGCGGTGATATACTCAAACACCCCAGAAACCACTAAATAGGCGTGCGTTAATGGTTCCTCTTTTTTAATCACGATAAGCCCTGGATTAATCAACTGACGCGGAAATTTTAAAAGCTCGCCACGTACCGAGTGAGAGATTTCGGGAAATAACTCCTCCAAATAGCGCTCGGCTGCCAGATGAAAGTAATCACGACTGGCCTCGATAAGCAACTCTTCTACGCCAAAATTCACCGTAGAAGCCATGATGCGCTGGTGCATAGCTGGTTGCCCCGTGGTGTGGCTCACGATCACTTTGATTGATTTATCGTCTTTAAAATCATCCACCTCTCCATGAATCAATCCGCCATTGGCATCAATCTTTTTGATATTTACCGCGCGCAAATAATTCTTCCAAACCCCTTCATAGCGACTAATCAAGAACTTTTGATCCTCATCTTCGACCTGTAAAAATTGCTGATGTACCCGTTGGCTAATCACGTCCGCCAAATGCCCATAACTACGCATCTGCCCTTGATGATTGAGCATTTTAAAGTAAAAAATGTTCGTCTCCACCGGATGGGGAGAGAGGACAGGCATCACTTGTAACTGACCGATATACGTCCACTTTTCTAAAGGTAAATCATGCACATCAAAGAATTTGCTAAAGACATCCTCATCAAAATTGAGCAATGCCATTAGCTTGCGCATCAGGGAGACACGCACCAATTTACTGGTATATAATTTGAGGCGCTTTTGCGATCGAATCAGCCCTGTCAAACCATTAAAATGATCGTCGTGGGCATGGGTCATAAAGACGCCCTCCACCTCCGAGAGCGAAATGCCAAACTTCTCCAACGCCTCCAGCACGTTCGGGCCTGCGTCGATCAGATAATACTTGCCCTCGGCACTGATGATACTACTCATACAAGGGCGATCTTTATCCCAGCCGTTACCCTCGCCACTGTGTAAGATAGCAAAGTCTTGCTTATGAATCGGGTGAAAGTCGAGGTTGTAAGGAATACCATACTGTTGCATCTCAGTAAGCGTTAAATCGATAATCTCCTCTTGATCCTGATACTGAAAGAGATACACATTAAGACCCAAACGCACCACATAGAGCTCGGGGGCAATCTCGTAAGGCTCTTCATTGGTCTTTATCTCAAAAAAATTGACCAAATCCTTCGATGTTTTAGGATCGCCATATTTAAATCGCTTCTTAAAGATAGAAACTTCTCGTTTCTGCTCCTCACTAATATCATCAACACTCGCCAACTCATCGGCGGTTAAGCCATTAATCCCTCGATCCAAATACTCAATTTGTCCGGCGATCTGCTCAGGGATTCCCAAAATCATCGGCTTACTGCCCGTATATCCAGGGTGATTAGGCAAAGCTAACCCCTGATTATACATCATATGCATGAGCGGAAATTCGGTAAGATTAGAAAAAGAACCATTCTGGACGGAGACATCCGAAAGGAGGATGGCGTTAGCCCCGCTCTCCCAGAGCCATTGCTCATCCTCTATACGTTGGATAAATCCGGCACGCATCAGCAACTTAACCGAGTCCATGGGACAGCCACACAAAATGCGCATGCCCACCTCATGGCAATCTAAAAAGTATACCCCATTAGTTATCTGAAACTTCCGCATGATTCCTTCCTACTGAATAATATTTATCTATTTTAATCAATACGAGATGGGTCAACCTCTTGACTGTAATCGACCCCGTCCACCTCAAATCCGTGAATCTGCATAAACTCCTTACGAATACCCTCTAGGTCGGTCTCTTCACGTACTCTTGATAAATCTAAGTTATTCCACGCCAACTCAATCTCTTTTTGCAATGCACGATCCATCTCCCAGTCATCAAGGCGAATACGCCCCACATCATCAACCAAGACCGTATCGTGATTGTAAAGACGATCCATAAGACGATAGGCCTGCTCAATCGTGCCCTCATGCGTTCCCTTGGCTTTCATCAATTTATAAAGAATTGCCATATAAAGAGGTACAACCGGAATCACCGAACTCGCGCGTGTCATCACCGCCTTATTCACGCTAACATACGCCTTGCCATTAAGGGACGCTAACAAGGAGTTGAGTTCACCCACACTCTGCTCCAAATGCTCTTTGGCCTTACCAATCGTCCCTTCACGATAAAGTGGGTAAGTCATCTCTGGGCCAATGTAGCTATAGGCCATGGTAATTGCCCCCGCAGCAAGCAGATCGTGCGCTTTGAGTGCTTCTATCCACAAAATCCAATCCTCACCGCCCATCACTTTGACGGTATTTTTTGCCTCTTCTTCGCTAGCAGGCTCGATAGTAACCTCACTGACCTGCGCATTAAAAATATTCACCGTCTTACCCGTGTAAGGTTGCCCCGTCGGCTTCAACACACTCTTATAAGTGATGCCATCAGGCGCTGTGCGCATCGGGCTAGCCAGCGAGTAGACCACCAAATCGATCTTCTCGCCCTTAAAAAGCTCTTTGGCAGTGGCAATCACCTCGTCTTTACACGCTTGACTAAAGGCATCGCCCGAAAGAGTCATCTCTTGCTTGCCATCGGCCTTCGCCAATTTAGAAAAAGCAAGATTATTATACCAGCCCACCGCGCCCACCTTATCAGCACTCCCAGCACGCTCAAAACTCACACCAATCGTGGTGGCATCATTGACATAAGTGTTAATAATACGCGTTGCCAATCCGTAACCCGCGCTCGCGCCAATCACCAAAACGCGCTTAGGCCCAGCAATCTTAGGTTGTTTTTTCGCAAAGTCGATCAGCTCCTCCACTAGGCGCAGAGCGCCAGTGGGATGAGCATTGAGGCAGACATTCCCTGCCACTTTTGGTTCTATAATCATCATATTTATCCTTCCTTATCTACAAATTTTATGCCAACTTTGGCCCAGCAATGCACGTCCAACTCGCCTCTACCGCGATCTCATCGCCGACAAAGACCTTGCCACTCTGCTTGAGTAAAGGACCACCGGCACGCACGTTAGTTACCTCATAGCGCACCGTATCTCCCGGACGCACCTGCTTGCGAAATTTAGCCTGCTCCACTTGCGCCAAAAAGAAAAGCTGATCGTTGCCCACCAAGCCTGCAGCGCGTGCGCCCGCTCCACCGCACTGTGCCAAGGCCTCGACCAATAAGACTCCCGGCACAACTGGATACTCTGGAAAGTGCCCAGCAAAGTAAAACTCTTCTGCCAAAAAGGTGCGCTTACCTTCGCATCCATCTTTATCTGCTTTCAATAGCTCGTCAATCATCAAAAATGGCTTTCGATGAGGAATTAAATCTTCTACATTATACATTTAGCCTCTCCTATGCTTCGTACTTTTTAAAACAGACCACACCATTGTGTCCGCCAAATCCCAAGGAATCACTCATCACTGCCTTGAGCTCTACCGCCTGACCAACATGAGGAACGTAATCGAGATCGCACCCTTCGCCAGCTTGGTCTAAATTAATAGTGGGCGGAACAAAATTTTCAGTGAGTGCCTTAATCGCAACAATCGCCTCGATACCACCAGCCCCCCCCAATGCATGCGCGTGCATACTCTTGGTGCTACTGACTTTTAATTTGTAGGCATGCTCACCAAAGGCCAACTTGATAGCTTTGGTCTCACTAGGGTCATTCACCGGCGTGCTTGTCCCGTGTGCATTGATATACCCAATATCAGTTGGTTCTAAACCAGCATCTGCAAGCGCCAAGGTAAAGGCCTTGGCTGCGCCCGTTCCTTCTGGGGTAGGACTCGTTAGGTGATAAGCATCACCGGTCATGGCACCGCCGGCAAACTCACAAATAATCTTTGCGCCACGTGCTTTGGCATGCTCATAATCCTCGAGAATAATGATCCCTGCGCCCTCACCCATCACAAAGCCTGCGCGATCTTTATCAAACGGACGGCTCGCCTTCTGCGGTTGATCGGCAAATTCAGTGGTGAGCGCAGTAAGCTTAGCAAAGCCTCCGATACTCACCTCGGTGATCGCCGCCTCGGTGCCACCGGCAACCATAATATCAGCGCGACCCGCACGAATCATATCGGCAGCCATCGTAATAGCATCCGTTCCCGAAGCACAAGCCGTACAGACTACCGCAGTAGGGCCTTTCCAACCCAGACGCATCGCCACGTTACCTGCGCACTCATTACTGATCAACTTAGGGATAGCCAATGGAGAAATGCCATTAGGGCCTTTCTCAAAAAGCTTGAGCGCAGCATTACCAAACTCATCAAAGCCACCAATGCCATTGCCCACAAGAATACCTGCGCGATCTTTATCGTAAGCGCTCTGCTCTAAACCCGATTGTTGATAGGCCTGCACCGCAGCGGCCACAGCAAAATGACTAAAAGGTGCCATCTTACGGGCATCCTTATCATCCATATAGAGCGAAGTGTCTAAATTCTTGACCTCTCCAGCAATATGTACAGGAAAGTCGGTGGTATCGAATTTGGTAATTCTGCCGATGCCCGACTTGCCAGCCTTCATCGCCTGCCAAGACTCCTCCACCGTGTTACCAAGGGCACTCACCATCCCCATTCCTGTTACTACAACTCTTCGCCTCATCATCATTTCCTCATCTTCTACGTGATTTTCATGCAAAATGACCTCCTTCTATCTAAGCCATTTTGCATGCTCCTTCTTTTAATGACCTAACGGGTCACTATCCCATAAACATTCCACCATTAACATCTAGCGCTACGCCAGTCACATAACGACCCATATCACTAGCAAGATACAAACATGCGTTCGCAATGTCTTTAGGTAGACCCATCTCTTGCATCGGAATCTGTGCAACCAAGCCAGCTTTTACCTTTTCTGGGATAACCGCAGTCATTGGGGTGTCGATAAAGCCGGGGCAGACCGCATTACAACGAATCTTTCGGCGTGCACCTTCGCGTGCAATCGAACGGCTAAAGCCAATCAATCCCGCCTTCGCAGCCGCGTAGTTGGCCTGACCCAAGTTACCCTGACGCCCCACAATCGAGCTGATGTTGATGATCGATCCGCCTTCGGCGTTCTCCTTCATGTGAGGGAAAGCCTCATGTGTAAGGTGGAAGATGCTATTCAAGTTGATGTTGATCACAGCGTTCCAATCATCGGTTGTCATACGTGTAAAGAGCGCATCCTTGGTGATACCAGCATTGTTGATCAAGATGTCGATCTTACCACTCTTTGCTACAACAGCCTTAATAAAATTACGACAATCCTCTTCTTTTGCCACATTCAAGATGTGCCCAATTGCCTTGTCGCTAA
Source organism: Entomospira culicis (assembly GCF_028748145.1). Lineage (NCBI taxonomy): Bacteria > Pseudomonadati > Spirochaetota > Spirochaetia > Spirochaetales > Spirochaetaceae > Entomospira > Entomospira culicis. The sequence goes on from NZ_CP118181.1 coordinate 1,303,822, forward strand.
AGGTAGGTTGAACCGCGTCTAACTCCCCTTGATTAAGTCCTGTGTAGTGCACAGTTGCACCCTCGCGTAAGAATACACGCACTGTCTCGGATCCAAGTCCGCCACTTCCACCTGTTACGATAGCAACTTTTCCATCTAATAAACCCATTTGCATCGCTCCTCTCTTTCTATCGATTCCTCTTCACAAGAAGAGGTTATTCTTTCTAAATTACTCTTGCATGCGCGCCAACAGCATCTCTACTTCGGGCATCTGCATACAACGGAACATCTCGTAATTTGCACCATTACCACGCATCAACGCGCTCAAGACATTGCCTGGCCCAACCTCTACTGCCACTCGCTCACGAAAACGCGTTTGCGCATCAGAAATGATCCCTTGCCATAAGACAGGATGGCTAATCTGCTCACTTAAGTGATGCTGGATCTCTTTGCCTGTCGACAAAATTCCGCCCGTAACATTGCTGTATAAGGGAACTTTGGGGCTAGCAAAACGCAAGCCTGTAATCACCGATTTAAACTCCAATGAAGCCTTAGACAAAAGCGGAGTATGAAAAGGTCCCGAGACGGTCAACTTGATGACACGCTTGGCACCCGCCTCTTTAAGGAGAGGTTCTAAGCGATCGATTTGCGCAAGCAGACCCGAAATCACCACTTGATCAGGAGCGTTGTAGTTGGCAACAAAGACCTCGGTTTGATCGTTAAGCACTGCCTTCACCGCACCGGCGCTCAAACCCAAGACCGCTGCCATACCTGGCTCACCCACCTGTTTTTTAAATTCATTGCCCGCGTGATGCATAATACGCCCACGCTCATACACAAGACGAAAAGTCTCCTCCGCCGTCAAGACATCGGCTACCGCCAAAGCGGCATACTCTCCCAAACTAAAGCCAGCAACCCACGCGATATCCTCGCTACGAACCCCCGCCATGCGCAAGCCCACCATCCCCGCCAGACTTGCTAACGTAACGGCAGGTTGCGTATTGATTGTCTCTTTAAGCTCGGCTTCACTCCCCTCAAAGAGGAGCTTCTTCATATCCTTGCCACAGACATCGCTAGCCAATTCAAAGAGCGCCCGCACACTCGCGTGTTGGGTATAAAGCTCTTTCGCCATACCGGGGTGTTGCGCGCCTTGACCAGCAAAGAGTAAGGCTATTTTGGTTGTAAATTCCATCGTATATAGACTCCTCCCCAAGTGAGACCTGCACCAAAGCCTACCAACAAGAGATGTTGCCCTGCTTTGAGTTTTCCTTCGTCGTACATTTGACGCAAGGCAAGCGGAATGCTCGCGGCACTGGTGTTGCCCATTTGGCTAATGTTCATATAAAATTTATCGGATGGCCAGCCCTTTCTCTCCAATAACGCATCGATCATTCGTGCATTTGCTTGGTGAGGGACGACCCAATCAATATCATCCATGGTTAGAGCATTGCGGATAGATAGCTCCTCAACCAGTTCGCCTAGAATACGCACACCAAAACGATAGACACGTGCGCCATCCATGTGTAGAGCGCTCTGGCTGGGCTCTTCAACGACAGGTTGCTTCACGCCACCAGCAGGGCGACTCAACGCCACGGGATCGCCCTCGGAGTGGAGTACAAAGTCAACAATATCATCTTCCCCGTCGCGATCATCCTTATAGAGCACCATCGCACCTGCGCCGTCGCCAAAGAGAACCGCTGTTTTACGATCGTGCCAATTTAAGATGCTCGAAAGTTTCTCAGCCCCCACCACAAGCGCATACTTCATCGTTTTAGACGCTTTGAGCAGGGCATACGCGTTACTTAATGCGTAGACAAAGCCACTACAAGCTGCGCGCACGTCAAAACTGGCAGCCCCCACCGCGTTTAGCTCTTTTTGTACTAAATTTGCCGTGGCAGGAAAGCCTAAGTAATCGGGAGTAGCCGTAGCTACTACGATCAAATCGAGCTCTTGACCACTGATACCGGCCATCGCTAGTGCCATCTTGGCGCTCTCTACCGACATAAATGCGGTGCTCTCTTCATCATTGGCGATGCGACGCTCTTTAATACCCGTATGACTTTGAATCCATTCATCGGTCGTATCAACATAAGCTTGCCACTCATCATTTGCCATAATCTTCTTGGGTAGATAGCTACCAATTCCCATAATGTTAATTGCCATAATACACATATCCTAGCCTTATATCATAGAATTGTCAAGAGAAGATTTAGGCAATTTATGCAATAAATCTTCTCGTAACGGCTCTTGACTACTTCATCGCCTCACGAATGAAGTTGGCACTAGTATGATATAATTTAAGTTCCTCGTCGGTTAGGGGATACTCCAAGACCTTTTCGATACCATTCTTGCCCACTACCGACAACGCACCGATCACCAAATTATCGATGCCATACTCACCATGAAGCAATGCACTCACCGGCATAATGCGCGACTCATTCTGGGCAACGGCGCTAAAAATCGTGTACACCGACGCGCCAATACCATGATCGGTATAGCCACGCGTATTATAAATATCCAGCCCGCGTTGACGCACAAACTGCATCGCCTCCTCCTTATTAATAAGAGGAACTCCCTTCACCTTGCTAAACTCATCCACATGCAACCCAGCCACCTGTGCAATGCTCCAAGGGACAAAAGAGCTATTGCCATGCTCGCCCAAGACAAACGAGGTAACATTCGTTGCGCTTACATCAAAATGCATCGAGATATAGCGACGTAAACGCACCGTATCCAAAATATCCCCCGATCCCAATACGCGATGGTGGGGCATGCCACTATATTTAATAAAGTAGTAAGTCATTGCGTCCACAGGATTGCTAGTAATAATTACGATAGCATTCGGCGAATACTTAGCCACCGCTTGCCCAATCTCGCGCATCAACTTCTCATTCTCTGCCAATAGCGCGCGACGATCGGTTAAATTCTTCGCAGGGATACTGGCATTGACGAAGACATAATCACAATCCTTAATATCGCTATAATCCTCTGCCACGCGCATATGACTATAGTGATTAAAGTGGCCAAGTGGCACCGAATCCTCAAAATCCCAAATCTCTGCCTGCGTGCGCGCCTTGTTGATGTCGTACACCACAATCTCTTGCGATGCGGAAAATTGAAACAAGTAGAGCAAGACCTCCTTGCCCACCATCCCTAAGCCAATAATTCCTATCTTCATCGATCTTTCTCCTTTACAATCGCATTCTTTCTCTTTACCTTTACAGCAAGCTACGCTATAATGATAAGCACAGTATACTCTATTTTGGAAAAAACGAGAATACTTTATCAAAATTATTATAAGGAGTTTGATATGAATTTGATCAACGCACCCAAAGTCATGGCAATGCACGACCTCTGTAGCTATGGCCGCTCCAGCCTAAATGTGGTTGTTCCCCTGCTTGCCACCACCAATTGCTACTGTTGTTCGCTACCCACCGCCCTACTCTCTAGCCACTTTGGCTTTGGCACGCAACCTAGCTTACTCGACCTAAGCGAAGAACTCTTACGCATTTATGACAAATGGGATGCCATGAATCTCCACTTTGATGCCTTCTACTCTGGCTATCTCGCCTCACCCGAGCAAGTAGCTATCGCCCAAAAATTTATCCAACGCTTTACTCCGCGCTTCATCTACATCGACCCCGTCTTAGGTGACAATGGCAAACTCTACCCCGCCTTCGATCAAAAACAAGTCAAAGCCATGCGAACTCTCCTCAAAAGCGCCCACGTCAGCTCCCCCAACCTCACCGAAGCCAATGCACTCCTAGGTCTCCCTCTCGATCAACCCTTCGCGCAGAGCAACGCCAAAAATTTTCTACAAAACCTCAGCGAGCTTGGCCCTAAAATCGCCATCGTTACCGGCATTCACGACCCAGAACGTCAACGCATCACCAGCTACCTCTTCGACAAAGAAAAAAATCTCTACTTCAAAGTACACGCTCCGCTCCACCTCAAGAGCCCAAAGGGTCTCCACGGCACAGGCGACTCCTTCGCCTCCATCGTAACCGGACGCATGCTCGCCCACAACGACCAACCTCAAGATGCCGTAGCCCTCGCCATGCACTACCTCGATCAGGCTATCAAAGGGGCAATCCGCTTCCAAGAAGAGATCGCCATCGAGTACCCCCTCGAAGATCTTATCGCTCATCACACCAGAGCCGAGGTAGAAAATTTTTAATCCCACCCCAAGAGAGATAGCGAGGTCATTCTCTATGATTTATGTGCTAAAACGATTAATCGCTCTGCATCTTGATCGTAAGGAGTGCCCTCCAAGCTACCAAAAAATTCCACCTCACTAAAGCCAGCCTCATTCAATAACGTGCCCAGCTCCCATGCGCTGTAAATTTTATGCGAAAAGATCGTCTCCTCGTACACGCCATCTTTAACATAGCCCCAGCGGTTCTCCACCCGCGACCAACCATCCAAAATCCGCGCGCCCACCATCATAATCGATCCGTCTTGCCCATCAAACCACTGGCTCTCGCAAAAATTCTTCGCCAACGTCTCCTTACCCTCAATATCGATTAAAAAGCTCCCCCCTGATTTTAAACTTGTATAGACATTGCGCAACGCCTGCAACTCTTCTTCGGCATCCTCAATATAACCCAAACTGGTGAAAAAATTATAAGCAAAATCAAACCGATCTGGTGCAACAAAACTACGTATATCCGCCTCGATGAATTCCACATTCAAGTTACGCTTTTTCGCCTTGCCCCGCGCCAAATCCAGATAACTCGTACAACGATCCACCCCCGTAACCGCATATCCCAGCTTCGCGAACTCAAGTGCATGACGCCCAAATCCACAACAGTGATCGTAAATCACCGCCTTCTTGGGCAAATTTGCTAAGGCAATCATCTGCTCAACATCGGTAGGTGTTGCCGCCAACCGATCAGGATCAAACATCATCTCTTTATACTTTAACCAAAATAACTCATCCTCAAACCACGCCATACATATCTCCTAATAAAAAAACCTATCTACAAGAAGATAGGCTCTTTATTTTTTACTTACCGGAGATGGGACTTGAACCCATACACATCGCTGTGGCAGATTTTGAGTCTGCTGTGTCTACCAATTTCACCACTCCGGCATTATGTAAACATTCTACATCATTTAGCAACTTTTGTCAATCCTTCCGCACTAAAATCCCCACGATACCGGCGGATTCTCTAAGAACATCGCCAGACTATCGTATAAATAAGTAGACTCCTGCCCAGCTACGGGATGAAGCAACGCGCGGAAATTCATCCCCGGAAGCTCCTGCGAAATAACCCTTGCGCGACTCTCAGGATCGCGGGAGAGCGCATCCCACAAGAACATCGCCTGTTGAAAGGCAATCTGTGCTTGCTGTTCAATCGCTACACGATTAGGGCTACGTTGCGCAAGATCGGCTAAAACCACACCCAGATTATTATAAACCTTCATAAGGTACTCGCCATTCTCCCTACGCAAAACCTCCATCGCCGAAGCATCCGAAGAAGCCAATGCTAAACGCTCACTCTCTAAAATCTCGCGCAACTCTTGATAATAGGCCTGCGCCGAAGCACTGCGACCATCCACCGCCAACGCCGTCGCCAAACTATAAATCGTATTAGCATGACCACTCTCCATCCCGTAAGCGAGGCTAAAGTTATTAATCGCGTTAGTCAAATCTCCACGATTGTAGGCAATATAACCGCGTTTGTAGCGTAAGTCAGCATCATCAAAACTATTTTCCAGCGCCTTTTCATAGTGAATATCGGCAAGCTGAAGCGCCCGATCTCGAATATAAAAGATATCACCGAGCTCCAAATACATACGCCCATGGAAAGGATTGCGCCCAAGAATCCGACGCTCCACCCCATTTTCATAGTAGGCGATGGCACGTTCAAGCTCACTTTGCGCGCGCTCATCCATGATATTCTCTTTGAAGCGGAAATTTGCCGATCGACGGAAGACATCAATGTAAACTTCCGTATCGCGTAGCGTCATGGGTTGACGGTTCGCAATCAGAAATATCGCCTGACTCAAAGAGTTACTTGCGCTCGAGAGATCGCCCACCTCTTCATAAAAACGCGCCAATTGATAATGCAAAATCGGATCTTTCTCTTCTAACTCGATCGCCTTTTGCAAAAGCTTCTCCGCCTCCCCAGCGCGTCCTTGATCTAAAAACCAACTCGCTGCCAACGCCAATGTCGCAGGATCTAACTTCATCTTAGGATTCGCCTGAATATACCCAGCCCAACGTTCTATCTCTGTGCGATCGTTACGTAAAACAGAGAATTCGAGCAAACCCATCACCGTGCGATCCGATAACCCATCAGTCTGAATAAGAATAGCATATACGTCACGCGCCTGTTTCAAACGACTCTCGTCGTAAGCACCCCAGCGCAATAAATTCTCCGATCGGGCGCTCAACATTTGCACATCCTTGGAATTAACATCATTAAGATAGCGCACATAAATCTGATCCGCCCGCTCAAAATTGGAGCGATGCCGACTCTCAAAATCGCCATAGGTCAGATAGGCACGTTGGGAGGTAGGATACGCGCGCAACAGGCGATCGTACATCTCCTGTGCTAATGTATACTGACGTTGACGGGTAAAAGCTTCGGCATACTCAAAGAACCATCGCTGACGAGGCACTCCCTGAACCTGCATCGGCCCCGCTCGCCAACCATCATGTGCCACTCTAAAGTTAAGCATTGCCTCATCGTAATCGCCCGCCTCTAACATCACCAAGCCGTTGCGATAATACCATCCCGCCGTAAGCGGACGATAAATGGCAGAAAAACCAATAAAGACCACCAACGCCACAAGAACGGTAACCACCATCACCGGCTTGACCCATGGCCAGGCAAGATGTTTAAAGTTATAGGCAAAGCCACCCCGACGCTTCTCAAACTCTTCGCCAGCATTCTGTTGATAGCGATTGGGTAAGATAATCGTCTGACCGGTAAGTTCTCGGACATCATTCACCAGAGAACGCGCAGAAGCTCGCTTAAGCAACTTTTTTGTTAAGCGTTGTACCACCGCAGGTTCGGTCTCTTCACTAGCGAGAATTTTATGCATAGCCAAGCGTAAGTTACGCGGCAGGCGCGCCAAAGATGCGTTAATTTGATCAATCTTTTGTTGACTAAAGAGTAAACTCTCTGGATCAACGCTCTCTTCATCCTCTTCGTACGCATCCTCTTCTTCAGCATCGCTAACATCAGACTTCGCGGGACTCTCTTTCGCATCCACATTGATATCGCCAAAGTCGCCAAGATTAAAATCACTCTCCATGTGATCCACCGAATCTTCTTTAGCTTGATGATCAAGATCGCTCTCAGCAAGCAGATCGGCAGCATCTACCCCCTCACTTCCGTAGAGTACGGGTTCTTCATCGAGCATATCAGCAAGTTCATCGCCCTCACCCATGGCTAAAATCGCCTGATCATCATCGCTATCGCCAAAGATCTCGATCGGTTTATCCATATCCATTAAATCCAGCGCATCATCCATATCAGGAAGCGCCAAGTCATCAATTCCCGTATCCAAGGAGCTCTCGTTTGTCATATTATATGTAGATTCCAGCTCACCAGAGGCATCATCTGCGCTATTCTCTGGGGTGCTCGGCGCTAAAGAGGCAAGTTCTTCGACAGAAATCGTATCCTCAAGCGCCTCCTCTTCCTGCTCATTGGGAAGTGGCGCATCTGGAAATAACTCGCCCTTGTTAGTAGCCTCATCCTCAACGGGATTATCTTCCGAGGGAAATTCATCTAAGGATAAATTCATATCGTCAAAGGAGGAGAAGTCTAATTCATCACTTGCATTCTCATCACGAAGCGTCTCTAACCCAGGATCCTCTAGGTTCGATAAATCAGCGCCATCAAAGTCAGCAAATGC